>JBFWOE010000109.1:9480-10890 GCA_050250695.1 Burkholderiales bacterium | reverse complement strand
TCGCGCAGGTTGGGCGTCGCACCGCTTTGCAGCGCCGGCAGGCTGGCACGGATGTTGTCGTTGGAGAAATCCTTGTTGCCGCTGATGTTCACCGCGTTGAGTTTGAATGCCAGCACGCGCAACGTGATCACGCCCTGCGCGTCCTGTGGCGGAATCACCACGCGCAGGAAACTGAAACCGCGATCCTTCAGTGCGGATTCGAGTGCCCCCGCAGCAGACTGCAGCTGGTCTAGCGTGACCGCTTCACCGGTGTACGACGCGAGCAGCGATTGCGTCTCTGCAGCCGACAACGGGTTGTCACCTTCAACGCTGTAGCCGGAGACGGCAAAGCGCGGACCGCTGTCCTGCGCCGGCGCGGCGGATGCTAACACCAGACCGAGCAATGCACCGACCATCCACCGCATCCAGAGATTATTCATAAGTTATTGTTTTTATTAGTATTTTACCGAATCGTGCACATATTCTGCAGTGCGCCGTCGGGCAGCCTGAAGACATCCAGTTTGGTAATCAGCGAAAACGCCGGAAGCGGCGTCGGATCAAAGCGCATGAAGTTGGGCACTGCGTCGAGCAATTTCACGTCGTCGCGCGTTGCCACTCCTGCATTACCCTTGGGAACGTCGATGGTCTTGACATCTTTAGTCAGCGACACTTCGCCATCACGCACCCAGACGTAAAGACCTGGGGCGGCGCCGTCGGACGAGCCAGCCAAGGCACCTGAAGCAATCTTCACCAAGTCAGGCCGCGGTATCTCCGAACCCGCCGGATCATTTCGCTGTCGGCCAATGGCCACGAGTTCACCGCCAATCAGCCGCAAACCTGAGCCTTCCTGAAGTATGGTTTTGTCCGCCAGTTCGACGGCACCATCCCACACATACACCAGCGGTATGGATGAGACTGCCGCCTCCACGTCACGGACCAATATGTCACCGGTCCGCTCGATAACCGAATCTACAAACTCCTTCGCCGCCCCAGCACGCCCTTCGGCAAGTATCTGTCCCACGATCCGTGCCCCCCTCACCACCGCGCCCGGCAAACGACCCGCGGTCCCAGGCACTGCCTCCTCCACGGACGTTGCACGCTCCTCTGCACGATCGGCCAATCTGTCCGCACCACGCTCGAGCATCGCTCCCACCGCCTCGATGCCGCCCTCGGCGAACGCCCGCCCCATGCGCCGCGCACTCCTCACCACCGCGCCCGGCAAACGACCCGCGACTCCAGGCACCGCCTCCTCCACGGACGTTGCACGCTCCTCTGCACGATCGGCCAATCTGTCCGCACCACGTTCGAGCATCGCTCCCACCGCCTCGATGCCGCCCTCGGCGAACGCCCGCCCCATGCGCCGCGCACTCCTCACCACCGCGCCCGGCAAACGACCCGCGACTCCAGGCACCGCCTCCTCCACGGACGTTG
>JBFWOE010000109.1:0-9470 GCA_050250695.1 Burkholderiales bacterium | reverse complement strand
TCGAGCATCGCTCCCACCGCCTCGATGCCGCCCTCGGCGAACGCCCGCCCCATGCGCCGCGCACTCCTCACCACCGCGCCCGGCAAACGACCCGCGACTCCAGGCACCGCCTCCTCCACGGACGTTGCACGCTCCTCTGCACGATCGGCCAATCTGTCGGCGCCACGTTCGAGCATCGCTCCCACCGCCTCGATGCCGCCCTCGTCGAACGCCCGCCCCATGCGCTGCGCAGTCCTCACCACCGCGCCCGGCAAACGACCCGGCAAAGCATCGGCCGCATACTGCGCCAGATCCGCGAGCTCCCCCGCAGACGAATTCATGGTTTCCTGGGCCGCGTTGATCTCGTCCGCGATCGCATCCACGGCACCAGTCAGGGCAGCAGTAGGATCGACTCCGCCTGCCGGATCAGCGAAGGAGAAACTGCCACCAAGGCTGACTCCCCTTCCGCTCACGCTGCCCGACACACCATCGGCGCCCAGAGACACCGACCCGCAGAATCCAGCCACGCATCCACTCAGAGTCACCCCGGTCCCCAGCGGTCGCACCAGTCCGATCGCGCTCTCTATTAGAAATGCATCCGGGCTTATCTTCGCCAACCTTCCTGTCAGTATCTGTGCATGTCCCCGCAATAGCGACAAATAGGCCGCACCCTGATTCTTCTTATTCTCAGAATAACTGAAACGGGTTACTCCAAATATGCTATTTGGACCCAACGCTACCCGCGCACCGTCACGAAACATCAGAACGATGTAACCGCGACGACCGGTAGTAATCGCGTCGCCTTCGTACAGCGCTGAACTGGGTGTGAGAATTCGCGCCGGCCCACCGGAACGCGCCGCAGCCGCCAACCCCTTTATCTCCACTACCCGCGCTACGACTTCCCGCGCATAGGCCGTCACGCCGGGAAGCGCGCGCGCTTCCGCTGCGCAATCGGCATCGCACAGCCGCGCATCGAACTCGGTGCCGCGGATGCCGATAGTGGCTACCGCTGTCCGGAATTTCACGCTGTCGGGATTGCGCTTGCCGAACAAGCCCGTCACCACGCGCAAACCGCCTTTCACCAGACCCAGCAGCATCGATTCCGGTGCATCCGCCTTGTAGCTGTCGAGCCGGAATACGGTATTCGGCCGCAGCGTGATGCGCGTCTGGTCGCTGAATTCGAGAATCGCCCAGGAATCGCGGGCGACATTGATCACGTCGCGCTCGTCGAGGCGTTCTCCGGCACCAAGCAATCGCGGCAACTGGCCGCTGCGCTCGACCAGTGCGGTCCCCTTGCTGTCGATCACCCGCGCCACCTGCGCCTGAACAACCGTCGCCGCGAACAACAGGCAGAGACCGAGAATGATAAAAATGTTATTTAAAAACAATATCTTATGAAATTCTCGGCTCTGGGCGCGGATTATCTGCATTCGAGCACCGCACCTTTCTTTTCTTCTTCCTCGGTCTTTTTACCGGGATCGAACACGCTCACGAAGCGGTCGAGCAGCACGCGGGCATCGTTGGCGGCGAGCAACACCGTGGCGTCGCTGGAGGTCGCCGGCGACGTGGTAGTCATGGGCGGTGGAGGCGGTGGTGGTGGCGGTGGCGGCGCACTGATCGCAAGCTGATAGAAGGTCGAATTGGGCGTTGCCGTCATTGTCAATCCCGCCGGGAAATTCACTGTCGCGAAGTCGCCCGTGCGGCTGGCATAGGTGATTACGTCGAAGACATTGCCGGCCGCCCCGGTGAAACCGCCGAACAGCGTGGCGTTCAACGTGCCATCCAGCGTCGCGTTGCCGGTGACCTGCAGCAGATCGTAGTTGACGCCCTGCGTGGTGCCGCCGAGTTCGACATTGAGCGTGCTGGCGACGCCGAGCGTCAGGTTGCCGGTCACGCTCATCGTGCCCGGGGACAATCCGATGTTGAGCGTGTTGTTGCTGGTCAGGTTGCCGCTGATGGTGCCGACGCCGGAGAGTTGCCCGGTGTTGAACACCAGGCCGGCCGCGGGCGCGGTGACCGTGCCGCCGCCCAGCACCAGCACGCCGCCGCCGTCGGTATAGCCGCCGGAGAAGCCCAGCGTGCCGCCGTTGACGTTGACCGTGCCGGTGTTGCTGAAGCCGCCCGAGAAATCGCCGACGCCGGCACCCGCCTTGTCGAGTGCTCCGGCATTGGTCACCGCACCGCTGCCACCCAGCACCCCGCCCAGAACAGTCACTGTCGCGGTCGATGCAATTTGTGTCGGGCTGTTGAGCGTCAGGCCGCCGCTGGTGGTGAAGTCTGCCGCCGCAGGAAAGATGATATTGCCGCCGATGTTGAGTACCAGCGCATCGTCTATGTTCGTGGTGCCGCCAAGGGTGAGATCGTTCGCCGCAGTAGTGGTCAGGTTGATGGTGCCCGCGCCGGCACCGGTGGTAAGCCCTGTCAACGTCAGCGGATTGCTCCCTGTATGGATGTAGAGGTCATCGCGGGCAAACAGCGTCTTGGTGCCGCTGCCGCGCAACCGGGCCGGATTACCTGACGCACCAATAGAGCCGCCGTTGGCATTCATCGTCAGCAGCCCGGTGGTGGACATCATGTCGCCGCCGCCGCTGACGCCGTGCACGATGCCCCCGCCGGAGGTCATGGTGATTGTGCTGGCGGTGAAGGAATTGTCGAAGTTGTCGAAGAAAATCGAGCCGGCCGCGTTGATGGTGTAGTTGTCATTTGCGGTCACGCTGCTCGAACCGCCGCCGAGCACGCCGCCGTAGCCGGGCTGGGCCAGCGAAAAGATCAGCCCCGCAGTCGACTGCAGGTTGATGCTTTGCACCGAGCCCGGCGCAGTGCGGATCTCACCAAAGCGCGGAGAACCGCCGGTGAACTTGATGTTGATGTCCCCGGCAGCACCGGGTGCGCCGCTTGCAGCGCTGCCCACCCAGTTCGCCTGCCCCTCAACGGGATTGCTGAGCCCGATGCCGCCGCCAGCGACCAGCATCCAGTGCGGTCCGCCGAAGGCATTGGTCTGGATAAAGCCATTGGTGCCCGGTGCGAGGTTGTCAATGTTGCCGGTCGCGCGCACCTCGACCCGCCCGCCTTGCACTGTGCCGCCCTGGAAGATGATGTCCTTGCCGGCGGTGAGCGTCTGCAGCAGGGTTTCCTTGTTGTTGAGGCTGGCATTGAATCCCGCGGTACTGTCGACAACCAAGTGACCGTCGCCCGCCTTCAGTCGCATGTAATCGCCAGCGCCGCCGCCGGTGAAATTGAGCGCGTAGCGGCTGGTCAGCAGGTCGCCGCCAAAATGCGCAAGCTGGATTGACCCGGCACCGCCGCACGCCGCCCCCGGGATCGATGTTGCCGTCACGGTACCGGTACCAGGAGCAATACCAAAACCGAAGTTGTCACCACCGCACCCGGTACCGCTGAAGGTCTGGCCGGTCATCGTGATGTTGCCGTTGGCGGCCGAGGTGTCAAACACAGTACCGGGATTGCCGGGAGGTGCACTAGTGCCACCAAAATTTCCGGCGATCGTCGAGGAAATGCTGTTCGCCGTCAGCTTGCCGCCATTGCCGCCGCCGCCGAAATTGTTGGCCGAAAAACTCCCTGCCGAGTTCAGCGTCCAGTCATCGTTGCCGGTAATGTTGCCAAACAGGTTGAATGTGCCGGTGCCGGTATGGTTGAGGTACACCGTCTGCGTGGTCGCGGGATCAGTCTGGATCGCCGCGCCGCCAAAAGTGCCGTAATCTGTTTTCGTGGGTTGGATGAAGATATTCCCTGCAGCACCCGCGTTGACTGTGTTCACCCCCCATGTGCGCCCGGCAAAATCGGGATTGGCAAAGCGGATCGGGTTGGCCAGCGAGCCGACTGCACCGGATTGTGTCGTCAGGGTCAGGGTGCCAGCGGTCGGAAAAACAAATCCAAATACGAAATCGTTGGCCTGCGCGCCACTGCGGCTGATCGACGCCGCATCGACACTGATATGGAAGGCCTCGACCGTAGCATTGTTGATGGAAAAAACACCGCCGGCAGTGGCGATGAAATTTGCATTGGCGCCACTGGTGGTGCTGGTCGCCAGATTGTTGGTAGATAGCGAGATGTTCTGATTGACCGTGATGTCATTGTTGGCCGTCAGGGTCAGCGACGCTGCGTTGTCCGCCGCCTTGATGATGGGCGAACTGATCAGGATGTTGCCGGCATCGCCTCCCGCTACGTTGGTGTTGAGGGTCACACTGGTGCCGGCGTTGAGCTGGGCGGTGATCAGGTCGGCGCCGATCTGGGAACTGCCGCCGCCGGGCGTGAAAGTTGTGGCGCCGCCGTTGTTGACCAGACCATTCCCGGCGACCACTTCGATATTCAGCGGATCCAACAGCCAGGTGCCACCGACCGCATCCACGCGAATATCGCCAACATCGAGATGACGTTTGCCTGAAGTTTCGATGAAGCCGCCCGCCCCGCCCCGCGCTCCGCCGCGGGCCATCACGCTGCCGTACACGCGTGCCGTATCGTCGGCCCAGACGATGACCTTGCCGCCGTTGCCCGCTGCAGTCGCACTGGCGTCGAGCGCCGCGCCGGCGGCGACATGTGTCATCGCCGCGTTGCGCACGTTGGGATTAGCGCCCTGAACATCGCCGCCAACCAGAATCTCGCCGCCACCCGTGGCACCGCGCGCGCTGACGGTTGCCTGATCGAACAGGCCGACGCGCTCACCGGTGATCTGCACTGAGCCGCCCTTGCCTGCAGTGTTGTCCGCATGGATCGTCGCGTTGCCGTCAACGATGGCGTCCTTCTGCGCGGCGAGGATGACCCTGCCCGCGGCATCGATGCTGGCGCTGGTGGCGCGGATGTCGCCGGAGTGCTTCAGCGTGCCGGCGAACAGGGCTGCGGCGTTGCCGGCTTCGATGGCCCCGAGATTGATGACCGCGTCCGTCGGAGCCTGCAGCGCGAACTGCACGCCCTGCGCATCGGGGCTGGTGATTGTCAGCGAACGTCCGGCTGCGAGCACCACAGTGCCGTTGTCGCTGCGGATAATCCCTGTGTTCTCAATCTGCGGGCCGACCAGGAAAATGTCGCCGCTGGCGCGGATGGTGCCGGCATTGCTCAGCACGCCATCGCCGCCGCCTTCGAACTTCATGCGGCCCGCCAGGAAATCCTCGTTGCGCATATTGAGTGTCGAGGCGACGAAGCCGGCGGTGTTGATCACCGCGCCCTGGCCGAACACGATGCCGTGCGTATTGATCAGGAAAACGCGACCGTTCGATGACAGCGTGCCGAAGATGGCGGAAGGATCGCCGCCGGTCACCCGGTTCAGCACGGCGCTCAGGGCCGACTGTTGCTGGAAGCGCGTCAGCTCCCCTGCTCCAATGGAAAAGAATTGCCAGTTAAGGATCGCGCCCGGCGTATTGGTAACGGTGAGCGTTTTGCCAGCCGTATTGAAGGTCGCTGATCCGGCGGCGACCTGCGGTCCGACCGGATTGGCCAGCGCAGCGCCGGCACAGGCCAGCATCACCGCAAAGGTCAGAGGCTGTAACCGGGGAAATGGCCTGATGGTCTCGCTTCTGGAAAGCCGCCGGGACGGCCGTAGCGGTTTGCCCAAGCCAGTGAAACGAACCCCCGAATTCCGATCCACCGCAGCACACATAATCACAAGTTATTGATTTAATTTATATTTTTTAATCACTTGCCATTACCGACCACCACCTGAACAGGCATAACACTATCAGAATAGCCATTTTACGGAAATGGGTTTTTTCAGCCTGATGCGCATGATGCGGGGCCGCTTATACTTTGCCCATCGGCCGAAAGTCGGATTTTGCGGTCAGGCGTGACGGAAACATCGCAGGGCCTCGCTTCACGAAAGCAGCACACCCTTGGGGGCAAGTAACGATGAACCATCCAGCTTCGGTATCCGAATTACAGCACCCGTTGTCCGGCATCCTGCTTGAATTGTATTCAGCGGAAAGCCTGGAAGATTTCCGCAAGCGCGCGCTGACCATGGTCCGGGAGGAATTCGGCGGCGAACTGACCTGCCACAACGAGATCAACCTTGCCAATGGTGATTCGCTGAGCGCGCTGAGTGATGCCATCCCGGATTTTCCGGCACTACGCCCGGCGTTTTTCGATCATGTCGAGCAGCACCCCTCGGTGCAGCACATCCTCAAGGCCAATGGCAGCGTCACCACTGCGCTGAAAACCAGCGATTTCGTCAGCCAGCGGCGCTGGCGCAACTCCGGCCTCTATTCCGATTTCTACAAGCCGCTCGCCGATGTGCGTTTTCAGCTCACCATCGGCCAGCGCATCGGCGACCAGTTGATCTTTTTTGCGGTCAGCCGCAGGCACCGCGATTTCAACGAAAGCGAGCGCGCGCTGCTGACCGGACTGCGCCCGCATTTCATCCAGGCCTACCGCAACGCGGCAGCCCGTTCCGAGCTGGCCCGGCTGAGGGCCGAATCCGCCGACGACGGAGAATCCGGCCGCGTGGACGGCGAAGCTGCGGCCTTCGCGCTGATGACCCGCTTCGGGCTCAGCCGTCGCGAGGCCGAAGTGCTGCGTGAAATCGCCGCGGGCCGAACCAATGATGAAATCGCACGCCAGCTGGGTATCAGCCTCTCCACCGTCAAGACCCGCGTCGAGAACATCTTCCGCCGTCTCGGTGTCGCCACGCGCACGGCCGCGGCACTGCGCGCGCTGAAAGGCAACTGAGCCACGGGCTGGCAGACTGTTCCACATTGTCGCAAGCCGGAAGTCTCTTTCCGTCCGGCGCAGTAAACTCCTGCGACAACACAGGAGTCACACATGCCCAAAACCACCCTCGGCAAACTGCCGAGCGACGCCATCCGCATGCTGGAACTGCCGCGGACCGCGCCGGAAATCCTCAACGGCTTCCGCAACCTGATCGACCTCACCGGCACGCTGTCCGACGCCTGCGATGAACTCGGCATCGTCGCGGTGATCCCCGGCTACATCCTGCCGCCGGTCAACACCGGCAAACGCATCGTCGGTCCGGCGCTGACGGTGCGCAACATCGCGCACACCGCGCAGATCCACAAAGCTGCGAATGACAAGTCCAGCGGCCAGGGCGAGACCGAGGCGCACAACCTCGCCGAACCCGGCGACGTGCTGGTGATCGAAGGCGTGATGGGCTGCTCCAACATGGGCGGCCAGTCGGCGACCATCGCCAAGCGCCAGGGCTTCATCGGCGCGATTGTTGATGCCACGGTGCGCGATCCGGATCAGTACCGCGGCATGGACTGGCCGGTATGGTGCAAGGGTTTCACGCCGATCACCGGCAAGTGGCGCACGCAGACCGTCGAGGTCAACGGCATCGTGCAGATCTGCGGCATCCAGGTGAAGCCCGGCGACATCGCCTGCGCCGACGAGGCTGGCGTCGCCTTCATCCCGCACGAAAAAGCCGCGCTGGTGCTGGAAGCGGCGCGCCGCATCGACGCCGGCGACACCCGGCGCAAGGCCGACATCGATGCCGGTGTCGGGATCGGTGACATACTGAAAACCAAGTACAAGTAAATTCCAAAGGATCCGCGAATCATGACCCAAGCCACCAACCTGATCTTCATCCTGTCCGACGAACACAACAAGCGCGTACTCGGCTGCGCCGGGCACCCGATGATCAAGACCCCCAACCTCGACCGGCTGGCTGCCCAGGGTACCCGCTTCACCTCGGCCTATACCAACTGCCCGATCTGCGTGCCGGCGCGCGCGTCTTTCGCCACCGGCCAGTACGTGCACAAGATCCGCTACTGGGACAACGCCATCGCCTACGACGGCAAGATCCCCACCTGGGGTCACCGCCTGATGGACCAGGGCCACCATGTCGCCTCCATCGGCAAGCTGCATTACCTCGACTCGGATGCCAAAAGGAACGGCTTCGACGAGGAAATCCTGCCCATGCACATCGTCAACGGCGTGGGCGACCTTCTCGGCATGATCCGCGAGGAACTGCCGCGCCGCGTCGGCGCCCTGAAGCTCGGGCCCGAGGCGGGACGCGGCGAATCCGAATACACCAAGTACGACCGTGACATCGCCGCTGAAACGGTGAAGTGGCTCAAGGCCCGCGCATCATCCCCCCAAACAAAACCCTGGGCGCTGTATGTGGGCTTCGTGGCGCCGCACTTCCCGCTGATCGCCCCGCCGCAGTTCTACGACCTGTATCCGGAAGATGCCGTGCCGCTGCCCAATCTCTACGAAAAATCGCAACGGCCGCAGCATCCGTTCATCGACGCCCTGCGCGCCAGCCAGTGTTACGACGAGGGCTTTTTCGACATCGCGATGGTGCGCCGCGCGATCACCGCCTACTTCGGCCTGACCTCGTTCATGGACGACAACGTCGGCAGGATCCTGCGCACCCTCGAGGAAACCGGCCTGATGAACAATACCCGCGTGGTTTATTCCTCGGATCACGGCGACAATCTCGGCACCCGCGGCCTGTGGGGCAAATCGACGATGTACGAAGAGTCTGCCGGCATACCGATGATGATCGCCGGGCCCGGTGTGCCGGCCGGCAGCGTCTGCGACACGCCGGTGACGCTGGCCGACGGTTTCCCGACCTTCATCCATGCGCTGGGTGCAAAGCCGCATGCCGACGACGCCAGACTCCCCGGCAACTCGCTGATCGACATTGCGCAGGGCCAGGTGCCGGCGCGCACCATCCTCTCCGAATACCACGCGGCCGGATCGATGTGCGGCGCCTTCATGATTCGCCACGGCCAGTGGAAATACATCCACTACGCGACCGTGCCGCCGATGCTCTTCGACCTGAAAAACGACCCTTTCGAGCTGAAGGATCTCGGGCGCGATCCCGCGCATGCAGGCGTCGTCGCCGAATGCGAACGTGCGCTGCGCACGGTCGTCGATCCCGATGCCGCACACCGGCTGGCCATGGCCGACCAGAAAGCCCGGATCGCGCAGCACGGCGGCGTCGAGGCCATCAAGCAGCTCGGCACCTTCCGTTATTCGCCTCCTCCCGGTTCGAAGGCGGCGTTTTATGCAGACCAGAAAAGCTGATTCACCAAAACATAACGTCTCCGGAGGATCATCATGCCCAGACTCATGCTCAGATGCCTGATTGCGGCAACCCTCATTTTCATCGGCGCCGCGCAGGCGCAGATTTACCCCAGCAAACCGATCCGCTTCATCGTGCCCACCGCCCCCGGCGGCTCGCCGGACATCCTCGCGCGCATCGTCGGCAACCGGCTCGGCGAGCAGATGAAGACGCAGATCGTGGTCGACACCCGTCCCGGCGCCAGCGGCGTCATCGGCGTGGAGATCGCCAGGGCCGGCGCGCCCGATGGCTACACCCTGCTGCTGGTCACTTCGACCACCTTCGCCTCGCTGCCGGTGCTGAAAAAGAAGCTGCCCTTTGATCCGGACCGCGACTTCATCGCGCTGTCGCGCATCGCCTGGGTTGCCAACGTGGTGACCGTCAACAAGGACATCGGCGTCAACAATGTCGCCGACCTGGTCAGGCTGGCCAAGGCGAAATCCGGCAGCCTCAACTACGGCTC
>JBFWOE010000108.1:0-10951 GCA_050250695.1 Burkholderiales bacterium | reverse complement strand
CGTGCAGGACATCGTGTCGGCGGCGATCGGCGGCGAAAACATCGCCGAAACCGTCGAAGGCCTGCAGCGCTTCCCGATCAACGTGCGTTATCCGCGCGACTTGCGCGATTCGGTGGAAAAAATGCGCAGCCTGCCCATCGTCACCGAACGGGGCGCGCAGATCACGCTGGGCACGCTCGCGCAACTGGCCATCGTCGACGGCCCGCCCATGCTGAAAAGCGAAAATGCCCGGCTCTCCGGCTGGGTCTATGTCGACATGCGCGGCCGCGACCTGCAGTCGGTGGTCAACGACGCGCAACGCGCGGTAAGTGCACAGGTCAAACTGCCCGCGGGTTATTCGGTGGCGTGGTCCGGCCAGTTCGAATACCTGGAGCGCGCGAAAAAGCGCCTCGCGCTGGTGATCCCGTTCACGCTGCTGATCATTTTTGTACTGTTCTACCTGACGTTCCGCCGCGTCGATGAAGCACTGCTGATCATGGTGACCGTGCCGTTCGCGCTGATCGGCGGGCTGTGGCTGATGTGGCTGCTCGGGCACAACATTTCCGTGGCCTCCACGGTGGGTTTCATCGCGCTGGCCGGGGTGGCCGCCGAATTCGGCGTGATCATGCTGCTTTACCTGCGCCAGGCACTCGACAAACGCATCGCGGCCGGGGCGATACCCAGTGTGCAGCTGGTCATGGACGCCATCACCGAAGGGGCGGTGCTGCGCGTACGCCCGAAGGCGATGACCGTCGCGGTGATCCTTGCCGGACTGCTGCCAATCATGTGGTCCAGCGGCACCGGCGCCGAAGTCATGCAGCGCATCGCCGCACCCATGGTCGGGGGCATGATCACCGCGCCGCTGCTGTCCATGCTGGTGATCCCGGCGGCGTGGCTGCTGATGCGGCGGCGCCAGGCGGCGCACCCATCCACCGCAACATGAATTTATGTTTATAAACAATTACTTATATAAAATTCAGGGCAGGGAAAACCATAGCTCTTGACCCTGCACCCGGGTTCAGGGTTTAGATTACGTTCAATCAGGAGAATTGCATGAGCGCACCCGAACAGTTGACCCGCGGCAAACTGGCCGGGCGCGGCGGCGTCAACATCGCGACCATCCGTTATTACGAAAAACGCGGGCTGCTGCCGCAGGCGCCCCGCACCCGCTCCGGCTACCGGGTCTACGACGGCGACGCGCTGCGCCGTCTGCAATTCATCCGGCAGGCACAGGTTCTCGGTTTCACGCTGGAGGAAATCGGAGAATTGCTGTCGCTGCGCATGCAGCCCGGCACCACCTGCGCCGACATCCGGATGCGCGCAAAAGAAAAAATTGTCGCCATCGAAAACAAAATCCAGGACCTGCAGCGGATCAGGAACGCGCTGACCGGGCTGGCTGCCGCTTGCCGCGGCGACGGGCCGACCAGTGAATGCCCGATACTCGAAGCACTGGAGACGGAGCGTCCGCAATGAAAGTCGAGCTGATCTACGACGCCGATTGCCCCAATGTCGAGCGGGCGCGTGCCCTGCTGATCAGGGCATTCACCGGCACCGGCGTTTCGGCGCGGTGGCTGGAATGGGAACGCACTGCTGCCGGGAGCCCTGAATACGCGAAAACCTTCGGCTCACCGACCATACTCATAGACGGCAAAGATGTCGCGGAAACCAGTGACGTATCGGGATCAGGCGCCTGCCGCGTCTACAGCGACGGGACAGGCCGGCTGAGCGGCATCCCGCCCCTGGAAGCGGTTGCTTCTGCACTGCTGGCCAAGGCCGCACCCGTAACGCCATCAACCCCCGGTCGCTGGCAGACACTGGTCGCCGCCTCCCCGGCACTCGGCGTGGCATTACTGCCAAAACTGGTCTGCCCGCTGTGTTTCCCCGCGTACGCCGCCATACTCGGTGCGCTGGGCATCGAGTTCATCGATTACACGCCGTATCTGCTGCCGTTGACGGCATTTTTTCTTGCCGTGGCGCTGGGCGTGCTGGCGCTGCAGGCGCGGCGCACGGGCCATGTTGGCGCGCTGCTGCTCGGCCTGGCCGCAGCGATGATCGTGCTGCTCGGAAAATTTCATTTCGAACACGACTGGCTGACGACCGGCGGTGTCATCCTGCTGATCACGGCCATACTTCTCGGCAACCGCAACCGAACCAGCACCACGCCAGCCTGTCCGGCCTGCGTCTCCGGCAGCAGCGATCAGCCAGTCAAGGCGCATTAAGGAGAACCTCATGGCCACAACCCGCAAAATCGAAGTATTCAGCGCCGGATGCAGCGTATGCGACGACACCGTCGCGCTGATCAACCGCATCGCCTGCCCGTCATGCGAGGTGCTGATTCTCGACATGCACGAACCCGTGAATGCAAAAAAAGCCGGGCAATACGGCATTCGAAGCGTTCCCGCCGTCGTCGTCGACGGAAAACTGGCCGATTGCTGCGCCGGGCGCGGACCAGATGAGAAGCAATTGCGGGCCGCGGGAATAGGCGATCCGTCATAGCTATACCCAAAAAACAGTGTCGGAACAGATACGGATAATCACCAAGACGCGCTCACAAAAACAGCAAGCTCAGATTTTCTGCATCGGCAATCTCGAACCACCATGGCAAACGCAGGCCTCACCGTGCGCCGCTGCCACCAGTTCGTGCAGAATGCCGCAGTCGGTCGTTGCATGGCTCGCGCCACAACTTTTGCGCAACTCCGTCAATTGCCTTTCCAGCGCCCGCATTGACTTAAGCCGCGCCCTGACACGGACAAGCTGCGCCTCGATCAGACGGTCGATGCCACCGCAATCGCGGCTTGGCTGATCCAGAAAATCGATCAATTGGCGAATATCGGCAAGCGGAATGTCCAGCGCTCGGCAATGGCGGATGAAGGCCAGCCGTTCAAGCTGTTGTTTCCCGTAAATCCGATAGCCGTTCGGTTGGCGCTGCGGAGACACCAGCAGTTTCTCCCGTTCGTAATAACGGATGGTTTCCGGATCCACGCCGGTTGCGGCAGCCAATTCACCGATGCGCATGAGGGGCTCCTTGTCAATTCACATTCTACGCTTGACCCTGTAGCGGCTACAGAGTTTCAAATGTCGGGAAATGATTGCCCGCAACAAAATCAAACCATGAGCGCGCGTTGTTGTGCCAGCCCTGCGGACGACGGCAATGATCCGTCATACCGCAGAGTGTTGTGGATTGCACTGGCAGTCAACGCCGCGATGTTTGTAGTCGAAGTCAGTGCCGGAGCTCTGGCCGACTCGGCAGCACTGCTGGCAGACGCGGTGGACTTTCTCGGCGACGCCGCCAATTACGGCGTGTCGCTCGCGGTGCTCGCACTGGCCCCGGTATGGCGCTCCAAGGCGGCCCTGATCAAGGGATGCACGATGGGCGCATTCGGTCTGTTAGTCCTTGGCAAAACCGCCTGGAATGCGGCCATCGGCGTCACGCCGGAGCCACTGACCATGGGGACCGTTGCCCTGCTCGCACTGGCCGCCAATGTAAGTGTCGCAGTGATGCTTTACAAGTACCGTGGCGGCGATGCCAACATGCGCTCCGTGTGGCTGTGCAGCCGCAACGATGCCATCGGCAATGTTGCGGTAATGTTTGCCGCTCTGGGCGTGTTCGGCACTGGCAGCGGCTGGCCTGACTTTGCAGTTGCGGCTGCGCTGGGGCTGCTGGCACTGTTCTCCGCACATACCATTATAAATACAGCAATGCACGAACTGCGATACCCCGGCAACACCGGAAAACCCGCATGAATGCATCGCGCATCGTGACAATTCGTTTCCTAGACAATCGTCTGCCGAAGGCAGAAAGCTGTATTTGCCGACAGTTCAAGTTATGCTAGAGTGCCGCGCATCGTGAACTGGTTCCGCCATACATTGCGCTTCAAATCACAGTTGGTGCGTCTGTTGCTGGCTGTTTTCGTCGCAAATATCATGGCAGCGGGCACCGGCTTCGCCGCTCCCGCGGACTGGATTGAGCACGAAAAAAGCCATTTTTCGGCCATACAGCAACCCGGTGATTCCGACCATACGGACACCTCACCGGAACAATCTTCCGGCCAAAAACTGATCAAGCACGAATGCCATGCCAGTCATTATTTCCAGACGATAGTTGCGGCAAGGCCGATAGTGTTCCCCCCGGCTCCCGCCCTGATGCCGGTCATTGCCTATCAATCTCCCGTGCTGCGGGACACCGCCGAATCCCTTTTCCGCCCCCCGCGGTAAACGCTGAACCCGTCGCGCCGTAGTCACCGCACCGATTGATGTAACCCGGTGCAGGAATTGCAGCCGTCCGCCGGCTGCCTGGCGCCCCCTCCTTATCCTCGATCGTTTACTGCATCCGGCTGTTTGCCGTTTGCCGTTGAAGGAATTCGCATGAATGTTCGCAAGACATGGCCTTTGCTTGCGGCCGTTGCCGCCGTCGGGTATCTGCTGCTGCCCTACCGACTGGTCATCGCCGCCGAGCCAGCCGCAGCCGCAGCCGCAGCAAAAGACCGTGCTGCCCCGCTGACGCTGAGTCGGGCGCTCGCACTGGCCCTGAAACACAATCCGGAACTGTCCGCGTTTTCGCATGAGCTGCGGGCCAGCGAGGCGGCTGTGTTGCAGGCGGGCGTACTGCCGAACCCGGTTCTCGAACTGGAAGCCGACAATCTAGACAACAATCGCCTGCGCCAGGATGGTGATCGCACCACGGCCATCCAGATCGGACAACTGATCGAACTCGGCGGTAAACGCACGGCCCGCATCCGCATGGCCGAGGCCGGCCGGGATCTGGCGAACTGGGATTATGAAGCCAAGCGTATCGACGTACTGTCACGGGTATCACAGCATTTCATTGACACCGTGGCCGCACAACAGGCACGTGAACTCGCCGCCGAATCCCTGAAACTCGCCCGGAACGTTGCTGCCGCGGTAGCACGTCGGGTACAGGCAGGCAAAGTATCGCCCATCGAGGAAACCAAGGCACGGCTTGCACTGTCGGCAGCGCAGATCGAAGCCGAACAGGCGGAACGCCAACTGGCCGCGGCACGCAGAAACCTGTCGTCGATGTGGGGCAACACAGCCCCGGCTTTCACCAGTGCCGCCGGTGACCTGGAAAAACTGCCTGCACTGCCCGGCTATGAACAACTCGCCGGCCGCATCCGCGACAACCCTGATCTGGCGCGATGGAACACGGAAATCACGCTTCGACAAGCCGCCGTCGAAGCAGAAAAAGCCAAGGCAATCCCGGACATCACGGTCAGCGTCGGCAGGCGGCGCTTCAGCCAGTTCGAAGATCACGCCTACATGGTGGGTCTTTCAATCCCGCTGCCGCTGTTCGACCGCAATCGCGGCGGCATTCTCGCAGCCCATCGTCAGCTCGACAGGGCGATGGATGAACAACGTGCTGCAGAAAACCGGCTGCTTGCCGAGCTTGCACAGAATTTTCAGCGCCTCAGCGCCATCCACGCCGAAATCGCCACGCTGCGCAGCGACATTCTGCCGGGCGCACGCAGCGCCTACGAAGGCGCAACCAGGGGTTATCAACTCGGGAAATTCGGAATCCTCGACGTACTCGATGCGCAGCGCACCCTCTTCCAGGCGCGCGCCCAGCACCTGAAAGCACTCGCGGACTATCACCGCGGCAGCAACGATCTCGAACGACTGATCGGCGGCCCCATCGACGGGTCGACGGTCAGCCGCAAACCATAAGCCAGGAGTTTGTAACGTGAACAAGAAATCTACTGTTTTGACACTGGGTATCGTCGCTGCGGGTGCAGCGATTGGACTGTTCATCATGCTCGGCGGACAGTCGGCGAAAACCGCGGATGAACACGGGCACGAAAAGGAGGAAGCCGCACATGCCAAGGCCAAAGGCCACGGCGGCGACAAGGCGGAACAAACGCCGGGCAAGGGACCGCATGGCGGCCGCCTGCTGGCCAATGGCGGCTTCGCGGTCGAGGTCAGCATTTTCGAGCAGGGCGTGCCGCCGGAGTTCCGCATCTACCCTTTCGAGAACGGCAAGCCCGTCAACCCTGAAAAAGTAAATTTATCTATAATAATCAATAGATTAGGATCTTCTCCCGAGACCATCAAATTCTCTCCCCGGCAGGATCACCTTCGCGGCGACCGTGAAATCGTCGAACCGCACTCATTCGCCATCCAGGTTACCGCCGAATACCAGGGACAACGGCACAACTGGAACTACGAGCAGTTCGAAGGCCGCATCAGCATGGATGAAAACACCGCCGCGACGGCGGGCATCCGCATAGGCATCGCCGCGCCGGCACGCATCCGCTCGACCCGGCAACTGCAGGGCGAAATCCAGTTCAACCAGGACCGGCTGGTCCGCGTCGTGCCGCGCCTGGGCGGCGTGATCACCGGCGTATCGAAAAATCTCGGCGACCGCGTAAAGCGTGGTGATGCGCTGGCTGTGATCGAAAGCCAGGATCTCGGCAATCTGAAAAGCGAGTATCTGGCCGCACGCCAGCGCCTGGACATGGCGCGCACCACCTTCGACCGCGAAAAGAAGCTGTGGGAAGAAAAAATCTCTGCGGAGCAGGATTACCTCGCCAGCCGGCAGGCGCTGGCTGAAGCCGAGATTGCGCAGCGCAATGCCGAACAAAAGCTGACCGGACTGGGTTTCACGCGCGATGCACTGCAGCGCCAGAATCTGGATGGACTCACCCGCCTCGACATCCGCGCGCCGATCGACGGCGTGGTGATCGAGAAAAAAATCGCTGCCGGCGAGGCCGTCGGCGCTGACGCCACCATGTATGTCATCGCCGATCTGTCCACTGTCTGGGCGGAAATGACGATCTACCCCGCAGACCTCAACAACGTGAAAACCGGCCAGAAAGTCAGGGTCAAGGCGGCGGCCCTCAACACCGATGCCGAAGGGGTGATTTCCTACGTCGGCGCGCTGGTCGGCGAGCAGTCGCGCACGGCCAAGGCGCGGGTAACACTGCGCAATCCGGACCAGCGCTGGCGACCGGGGCTGTTTGTCGCAGTGGAAGTCGTGCAGAACGAAGCTGAAGTACCGGTCGCGGTGCCGGTCGCCGCCATCCAGACGCTGCGCGACTGGAAGGTCGTGTTTGCCCGCTTTGGCAATGCTTTCGAGGCGCGGCCGGTGGAACTCGGCCGCAGCGACGGCGAACTCGTCGAAATCGTCAGCGGCCTCGCGCCCGGCACGCAATATGCCGCGACCAACAGCTTTGTGCTGAAGGCCGACATCGGCAAAGCCAGCGCCAGCCATGACCACTGAGGGAGACAGGCATGAAACAGATTATCGCCATCATCAAACCGGCCGCGGTTGAACGGGTGGAGCATGCCCTGCATGAGCTGGGCCACTTTCCGGGGTTCACGCTGCTCCATGTCCGCGGCGAGAGCCGCGGCCGGGCGCCGGGTCATGCCTATGCGCCGGTCGAATGGGACTTCGAGGAACACGACAACGTGATGATGCTCATGTTCTGTGCCGACGAGTCCGCACCCGGGGTAATCGACGCCATCCGCAATGCCGCGCGCACCGGCCGTCCCGGTGATGGTGTCATCGCGGTCAGCGAAATCTCCGAAATGGTGCGCATCCGCACCGACGAACGCGGCGCTGCCGCCGTCTAACAAGGAATCGACATGCTGGAAAAGCTCCTGAAATCCGTCATCGCGCAGCGCTGGATCGTGCTGCTCGCGGTACTGGGCATGGCCGCGCTCGGCATCTACAACTACCAGCGTCTGCCCATCGACGCCGTGCCGGACATTACCAACGTGCAGGTGCAGATCAACACCGAAGCCGCCGGTTACTCACCGCTGGAAGCCGAACAGCGCGTCACTTTTCCGATAGAGACCGCGATGGCCGGCCTGCCCGGACTGGAACAGACGCGCTCGCTGTCGCGTTACGGATTGTCCCAGGTCACCGTGGTGTTCAAGGATGGCACTGACATCTATTTTGCCCGCCAGCTCGTCAACGAACGGATTCAGGAAGCGCGCAGCAAACTGCCGCCGGGCGTGGAACCGTCGATGGGCCCGATCGCGACCGGTCTGGGTGAAATCTTCATGTGGACCGTGGAGCCGAAGGAGAACGGCAAAAAAGCGGACGGCAGCGATTACAGCGCCACTGACCTGCGCACCATCCAGGACTGGATCGTGCGCCCGCAGTTGCGCAACCTTCCCGGTGTCACCGAAATCAACACCATCGGCGGTTATCTCAAGCAGTTTCATGTGGCGCCAGACCCCGCCAAACTGGTTGCCTACGGCCTCGGCCTGCATGACTTGATGGAGGCTCTGACCAAAAACAACGCCAATGTCGGCGCCGGCTACATTGAAAAAAGCGGCGAACAATACCTGATCCGCGCGCCGGGACAGGTCACCACCCTGGAAGAAATCCGCGACATCGTGATCCGCGGCTACAGCGGCGTGCCGTTGCGCATCCGGGACGTGGCCGAGGTGCTGGAAGGCAAGGAACTGCGCACCGGTGCCGCCACCGAGGACGGCAAGGAGGTTGTTCTCGGCACCGTGTTCATGCTGCTGGGTGAAAACAGCCGCACGGTATCGCAGCGCGTCGCTGCGCGGCTGGAGGAAGTCAACCGCTCCCTGCCGGAAGGTGTGGTCGCCAAAACCGTCTACGACCGCACCACGCTGGTTGACCGCACCATCAAGACCGTGGCCACGAATCTCGTGGAAGGCGCACTGCTGGTCGTAGTCGTTCTGCTTGCCCTGCTCGGCAACTGGCGCGCGGCACTGCTCACCGCGGCGGTCATCCCGCTGTCGATGCTGTTGCTGATCACCGGCATGGTCGAAAACAGGGTCAGTGCCAACCTGATGAGCCTGGGTGCGCTCGATTTCGGCCTGATCGTCGACGGCGCCGTCATCATCGTCGAGAACTGCCTGCGACGCCTGGCCATCGCGCAGCACCGTCTGGGCCGGCTGCTCAACCGCGGCGAGCGATTTGAGGCCGTATTCGAAGCCACCCGCGAGGTATTCGTGCCAAGCCTGGTCAGTGTCATCGTCGTGGTACTGGTCAATCTGCCGATTTTCGCGCTGACCGGCATCGAAGGAAAAATGTTTCACCCGATGGCGTTCACCGTGGTGGTCGCGCTGCTCGGCGCGCTGCTGCTTTCGGTCACCTTCGTCCCCGCCGCGGTTGCGATCTTCGTCACAGGTCGCGTGGAAGAAAAGGAAAACCGGCTGATGCAATGGGCCGGTGGTGCATACCGGCCGGCACTGCGCATGGCGATGGCCAACCGCGTGCCGGTGGTTGCAGCGGCGGCGATGATCGTCGTGCTGAGCGGTCTGCTCGCCACGCGCATGGGCAGTGAATTCATCCCCAGCCTGGATGAAGGCGATATCGCGCTGCATGCCCTGCGCATTCCGGGCACCAGTCTGACGCAGGCCATCGAGATGCAGACCGCACTTGAAAAACGCATCAAGGCGTTTCCCGAAGTCGAACGTATTTTCGCCAAGATCGGCACCGCCGAGATCGCCACCGATCCGATGCCGCCCAATGTTGCCGACAACTTCGTGATGCTCAAACCGCGCTCGGAATGGCCCGATCCCGATCGCACCAAAGCCGACCTGGTCCGCGCGATGCAGGAAGCCGTCGAGAAAATTCCCGGCAACAACTACGAATTCACCCAGCCGATCCAGATGCGCTTCAACGAGCTGATCTCCGGAGTGCGCAGCGATGTCGCGGTGAAGATATTCGGCGACGACCTTGATGTGCTGCTTGAAACCGGCGAACGCATCGCCGCAGTGATCGAGGGCGTGTCCGGTGCCGCCGATGTCAAAGTCGAACAGGTCAGCGGATTGCCGGTGCTGACCATCCGCATGGATCGCGCGAGGATCGCCCGTTACGGTCTGAACACGGCGGAGGTTCAGGAAGCCATTGAAATCGCCGTCGGCGGCAAGGAAGCCGGCGAGATTTTCGAAGGCGACCGCCGTTTCGACCTGATCGTCAGGTTGCCGGAGAACCTGCGCGCCGATCTCGATGCCCTGAAACGGCTGCCCGTGCCGCTGCCGGGCGGCCGGGATGGCGGCGCCGCGCGCTTTGTCACGCTGGGCGAAATCGCCGCCTTCGACATCGCGCCCGGACCCAACCAGATCAGCCGCGAAAACGGCAAGCGCCGCGTCGTGGTCACCGCCAATTTGCGCGGCCGCGACCTCGGCTCCTTCGTTGCCGAGGCACAAACCCGCATCGCCACGCAGGTCAAGCTTCCCGCCGGCTACTGGATCGGTTACGGCGGCACGTTCGAACAGCTGGCTTCTGCAGCAGAACGGCTGCAGGTGGTGGTTCCGATATCGCTGCTGCTGATTTTCGGCCTGCTGTTCATGACCTTCGGCTCGGCCAAGGATGCGCTGCTGGTCTTCAGCGGTGTGCCGCTCGCATTGACGGGCGGCATCGCGGCGCTGTGGCTACGGGATATTCCACTGTCGATCTCAGCCGGCGTCGGCTTCATCACGCTGTCAGGCGTGGCCGTACTCACGGGCGTGGTCATGGTGTCATGCATCCGCGACCTGCGTGGCCAGGGCATGGCCCTGGACGAAGCCATCGAGTCCGGCGCCTTGATGCGCCTGCGGCCGATCCTGATGGTGGCATTGGTGGCGAGCCTCGGTTTCCTGCCAATGGCGCTCAACACCGGCACCGGCGCGGAAGTGCAGCGTCCGCTGGCGACAGTGGTCATCGGCGGCATCATCTCGGCGACCATCCTGACGCTGCTGGTGCTCCCCGTACTGTATCGGATGTTTAACCGCAATCATTCGACAACAGAATAAAAAACCAGCTTTACCAGATAAAAGTCTGACCACGCCACAATCAATATCACAGCACAATGATCAAACGTCGATTCGACGTTTGATCACCCACAAGCCCAGGGCTGACACACGATTTCAGTCCGCGTTGTAAGTATAAGGGTTGCTGACATAAACCATCACCTTACCGGCCTCGAAGCCTCTTGGGGCAATCGCGGTCAAGGGGAAGCTACGCTCTCCCAGTGTGTCGAATCTCCAGGTA
>JBFWOE010000107.1:0-11058 GCA_050250695.1 Burkholderiales bacterium | reverse complement strand
GATCCGCCCTGGGTGCCGGAACCGGAGGCCGAGTCCGTGACCGAGGCGAATGCATCAACCGTCGGATGATGCGCGCCGCGGTTGCGCTGCACTTCCTGCGACGAAAACTTCAGGTTCTCCTCGGCGATGCGTACCTGCAGTCCGACGGTGCGCGCCTGTTCGACCCATTTGTCCATCGACTGGGGGTCCGGTGGCAGCGGCGAAAACCGCGGCCCCAGCACGGCCAGCACCGGTGCTGCGCGGCCGATCAGCTGTTCCAGCGCGCGGTTCTTCACCTCAAGGTCATTGCGTGCGGCAATTTCCTGCGCGGTCACCAGGTCGTAGCGCGCCTGCGCTTCGTGGGTGTCGGTGATGGTGGCGTTGCCGACTTCGAAATTGCGCTTGGCCTGCGCCAGCTGCTGTTCGATCGCGGTTTTCTGCGCCTGAGTGAATGCCACATTGTCGCGTGCGAGCAGCACGTCGAAATAGGTCTGCGCGACGCGCAGGATCAGGTCCTGTGCGGCCGAGGAAAACTGCACGTCAGCCAGCGCAACCTGGGTCTTGCCCTGGTCGTAGGCGACCAGGTTCTGCTTGCGGTACAGCGGCTGTGAAACCGAAACCGAGGCCGAGTGCGAATTGAACTGGGACCGGCTGCCGGCCAGTGCCGGGTCGCGAAAGCTCAAGTCCCGGTCGTTGTGCTGTGTCGAGGCCGACAGCGAGGCCTGCGGCAGCAGCCCGGCCCGTCCCTGCGGCAGCTTTTCCTGGCCGGCCTGCCAGGAGGCGCGCGCCGCGCTGTACACCGGATCGGAAGTCAGCGCCAAGCGGTAGATCGCGAGCAGGTCGGCGGCCGCCGCCGGCAGCGCGGCGAACGCAAACAGCGCGGCGAACAGGGGAATCATCAATGGCAGGTGCATGGCGTGTGCTTCAGAACACGAAGCGCTGGCGCTGGGGCGCGTTTTTCAGCGGCGGGATGCAGGTCTCGTACAGGCTGACCGTGCGGCAGGCGCCGGCATGGGCGCAGGTCACCAGCTGCATCTGCATCGCAGGCGCCACGCCGACCACGGCGATCAAACGTCCGCCCGGATTGAGCATGCCCGCAAAGGCGTCGGCGAGCAGCGGGACCGAGCCGGTGAGCACGATCACGTCATAAGGTCCGTGCCGGGTCCAGCCGCGCGCGCCGTCCCCGGTTTCGAGGGTGACGTTACCGATGCCCGCCGCCGCCAGCCTGGCTCCGGCGCTGCGAGTGAACTCGGGAATGATGTCGACGCTGTAGACATGGCGGCCCAGGCTCGCGAGCAGCGCCGTCATGTAGCCGCTGCCGGTGCCGATCTCGAGTACCGTGTCATCGGCCTGCACCCCGGCATCCTGCAGCATCCTCGCCTCGAGTTTCGGTGCGAGCATGAATTCGCCGTGGCCGAGCGGGATTTCCAGGTCGGCGAAAGCCAGTGCGCGATGCTGCGCCGGGACGAAATCCTCGCGATGCACGTGCAGCAGCAGATCGAGGACGACGGGATCAAGGACTTCCCACGGCCGGATCTGCTGTTCGACCATGTTGAACCGCGCGCGCTCGAGGTCCGGAATCGACCCTGCCGCCGACGCATGTGCAGGTGTGTTCATGAACGGATAAATGCTTGTCGGGAAAGGAATTTCGGCGCCACAGCCGAAGCTGGCGCCTGCTTGCAATTATCCCATAATTCCATTAGCTTAAACATTACACACGCAGGGGTCCTGGCGGCAAGTGCTTCCGGGTGAGACAAACCCTCATAACCTGATACGGGTAATGCCGGCGTAGGGAAGCGTGGAGACCGTGCCTCACTCCACCCCCGCCTGCATGACCTACCGGAGCGAGCCATGAATGCCAATCCCAAATTTCTCAATGCCACCGCCCGCGTCGACGAAGGTGCGGTCAAACCGCTGCCGAATTCGCGCAAGGTGTACATCGAGGGCACCCAGCCCGGTGTGCGGGTACCGATGCGCGAGATCACCCAGTCCGACACACCGGCATCCATGGGGGCGGAAAAAAATCCGGCCATCCTCGTTTACGACACCTCGGGTCCCTATACCGATCCGGCGGTGAAGATCGATATCCGCTCGGGCCTCGCGCCACTGCGCCAGCCGTGGATCGAAGCGCGCGGTGATACCGAAGCGTTGCCCGGTCCGAGTTCGCGTTACGGCAAGGAACGGCTTGCCGATCCGAAGCTGGCGACGCTGCGTTTCAATCTGGGGCGCCAGCCGCGCCGCGCAAAAGCCGGCAAAAACGTCACGCAGATGCACTATGCGCGGCAGGGCATCATCACGCCGGAGATGGAATACATCGCGATCCGCGAGAACCAGCGCCGCGAAGGCCTTTCCGAGCTGCTGACGAAGCAGCATCCCGGCCAGCATTTCGGCGCGTCGATTCCGAAAATCATCACGCCCGAATTCGTGCGCGATGAAGTGGCCCGCGGTCGCGCCATCATCCCGGTCAACATCAACCATCCGGAGATCGAGCCGATGATCATCGGCCGCAACTTCCTGGTGAAGATCAACGCCAACATCGGCAACTCGGCAGTGACCTCGGGCATCCAGGAGGAAGTCGAGAAGATGACCTGGGCGATCCGCTGGGGCGGCGACACGGTGATGGACCTGTCGACCGGCCAGCACATCCACGAGACACGCGAGTGGATCATCCGCAATTCGCCGGTGCCCATCGGCACGGTGCCGATCTACCAGGCGCTGGAAAAAGTCGATGGCAAGGCCGAGGAACTGACCTGGGAAATCTACCGCGACACGCTGGTCGAACAGTGCGAGCAGGGCGTCGACTACTTCACCGTGCACGCAGGTGTGCGCCTGCCTTACATCCCGATGACCGCGAAACGCATGACCGGCATCGTCTCGCGCGGCGGTTCGATCATGGCCAAGTGGTGCCTGGCGCACCACAAGGAAAGTTTCCTCTACACCCATTTCGAGGATATCTGCGAACTGCTGAAGCAGTATGACGTCGCATTCTCGCTGGGCGACGGCCTGCGCCCCGGTTCGATCTACGACGCCAACGACGAGGCGCAACTCGCAGAGCTCAAGACCCTGGGTGAACTCACCAAGATCGCATGGAAACATGACGTGCAGACCATGATCGAGGGCCCGGGGCATGTGCCGATGCACATGATCAAGGAAAACATGGAGTTGCAGCTGAAGTACTGCGACGAAGCGCCGTTCTACACACTGGGACCGCTGACCACCGACATCGCGCCGGGTTACGACCACATCACCTCGGCGATCGGCGCGGCGATGATCGGCTGGTACGGCACCGCGATGTTGTGTTATGTCACGCCCAAGGAACACCTCGGGCTGCCTGACAAGAACGACGTCAAGGACGGCATCATGGCCTACAAGGTGGCGGCGCACGCCGCTGACCTCGGCAAAGGCCATCCGGGCGCACAGATCCGCGACAATGCGCTGTCGAAAGCGCGGTTCGAGTTCCGCTGGGAGGACCAGTTCAACCTCGGCCTGGATCCGGACAAGGCACGCGAGTTTCATGACGAAACACTGCCGCAACATGGCGCCAAGCTGGCCCATTTCTGTTCGATGTGCGGGCCGCATTTCTGCTCGATGAAAATCACCCAGGACGTGCGCGAATACGCCGCGGCGCAGGGGGTGGCCGAGCAGGAGGCGCTGCACAAGGGCATGCAGGACAAGGCCCAGGAATTTGTGGAGCAGGGCGCGGAAATCTACCGCAAGGCCTGACTGGTACACCGGCGCCGGATATCCGGCGTTAGGGCAGAATGGCGGTATGGAAAGAGGTGGACACATGCGACTGAAAATGCAAATGCTGCCGTTGGCCCTGGGCATGGCGCTGTCGGTTCCGTTGGCTGCCGCGGAACCTGAAGTGCGGCCGCAAACCGGGCCGCAGCTGGATCCGCAGCGGCTGTTCGGCGGAATCGTCACCGAAAACGACGTCGGCCTGCTGTTTGCGCATTTGCGGGCATCACTGCTCGCCGCAACCGAAAACCGCGAACCGCCGCAGTCCGAGGAACTGGCCCGCAGGCTGGAGGTGATGGGGGCTGAACTGCGGCTGCGTGGAATCATTGCGGGCCTGACGCTGTCACATGCGGCGGAACAGGCAGCACGGAACACCGTGCGGGAGTTGAATGCGTCGCGCGTCCGCGACTGACATCACCGCGCCTGGCGCCGCAGCCGGATATTCATAACGTTTTTCATTCAGTCGAGCCTGCCTTGAACAAAAAACTGCTGTTGGGCGCAGGCATCCTTGCCGTGCTTGCGGCTGCCGGAGCCGCTTACTGGCATTACGGCGGGAAGCCCGCACAATCAAGTTTTCGGCTGGCAAAAATCGAGCGCGGCAACCTGGTGGCCGCGGTGTCGTCGACCGGCACGCTGAATCCCGTGGTTTCGGTGCAGGTGGGGTCGCAGGTGTCGGGGCAGATCAAGGAAATATTCGTCGACTACAACTCGGTGGTCAAAAAGGGCGATGTCATCGCCCGCATCGATCCGGATTCTTTCGCCCTGCGCGTCAACCAGGCGATGGCCGATCTTGAGGCCGGGCGCGCTACAGCGCTGACACAGCGCGCCAACGTTGCCGCGCTGCAGGCTGAAGTGTCGCGCGCCCAGGTTGCCCTGGCGGAAGCCGAGCGCGACCTGAAGCGCAACCAGTCGCTGGTCGAAAAGGGTTTTGTTGCGCAGGCCGTGCTCGAGAAATCACAGTCGGCGGTCGCTACCGCCCGCGAAAACGTCAAAACGGCGCAGGCGCAGCGTGCCGTCGGAGAGGCCCAAGTGAAAAACGGCGAAGCCCTGGTAAAACAGCGCGAATCGCAGCTGGCGCAGGCGAAGGTCGATCTCGAACGCACGACCATACGCGCGCCGGTGGACGGCATCGTGATTTCGCGCAGCGTCGATGCCGGGCAGACGGTTGCCGCGAGTCTGCAGGCGCCGACGCTGTTCCTGATTGCGCGCAATCTGACCGATATGCAGGTGGATGCATCGATCGACGAGGCGGAAATCGGTCGCGTTGCGGTAGGGCAGGACGCGACTTTTACCGTGGATTCGTTTCCCGGACGCACGTTCAACGGCAAAATTACCCAGGTGCGCAAGGCCGCACTGGTGGTGCAGAACGTGGTGACCTACATCGCCGTGATTTCCGCGCCCAATCCCGACCAGGCGCTGTTGCCTGGCATGAGCACCAATGTGCGCAT
Organism: Burkholderiales bacterium; assembly: GCA_050250695.1. Classification (GTDB taxonomy): domain Bacteria; phylum Pseudomonadota; class Gammaproteobacteria; order Burkholderiales; family SG8-41. Next base: position 5,893 of record JBFWOE010000107.1, on the reverse strand, counting down.
CATCACCGCGCGTCGCAATGACGTGGTCAAACTGCCCAACGCCGCGCTGCGTTTCCGCCCGGCCGGCGCTGCTGCGCCGAAACCGCAATCCAGGGGAGGCGACAAGGGTGGGGATGGTGCCAAACCGGCCGCAAAGGCAAAGCCGGGCGGCAATGCCCGGGCGACACGCGACCGGTTGACCAAAGAACTCGGCTTGAGCGAGGAACAACAGACCAGGCTCGAAGCCATCCAGCGCGAGACGCGCGAAAAAATTGCGGCGATCACCGCGGATTCACCTGCGCAACGCAAACGAGCAATCGGGCAATTGCGCGCGCAGTCACGCGGCCAGATTGCCGAAATGCTGACCCCGGAGCAGCGCATCAAATACGAAGCCATGATCGCATCGCAGCAGGGCATCACCGAGCGGCGCGGCACGGTCTGGGTGCTCGATGCCGCAGGCAAACCCAAGGCGGTCAATGTCCGCCTCGGCATCAGCGACGGCAGTTACACCGAGGTGCTTGGCGACAGCCTGAAGCCCGGGGACGAAATCATCGTCGGTCTGGCCGGCGCGGGCACGCGCACCACCCAAGCCAAGGGCGGCCCCCGCTTCGGGTTTTAAACATATCAATAAAATCAATTAGTTGGTTGCAATATATGTCATGGCCACCCCGCTGATCATCACCACGGACATTGCCAAGTCCTATGAAATGGGCGGGCTGTCGGTGCAGGCGCTGCGCGGCGTATCGCTCAGCATGGACGCGGGAGAATTCGTCGCCGTGATGGGGCCGTCCGGTTCCGGCAAGTCGACGTTCATGAACCTGCTGGGCTGCCTGGATACGCCCAGCAGCGGGGAATACGTGCTGGCCGGCGAACGCGTGTCCGGCATGCATCGCGATGCGCTGGCCGCGACACGCAACCGCCGCATCGGATTCGTATTCCAGAACTTCAACCTGCTGGCGCGGACGTCGGCACTGGAAAACGTCGCGCTGCCGCTGCTCTATTGCGGGGTGCCGGCGGATGAGCGGCGCCGGCGCGCGGAAGCGCGGCTGGCAGAAGTGGGGCTCGCCGAACGGGCGCACCACCATCCGTCACAGCTGTCCGGCGGCCAGCAGCAGCGGGTGGCGATCGCGCGCGCACTGGTGAACGATCCGGTGCTGATACTCGCCGACGAACCGACCGGCGCCCTGGATACGCTGACCAGCTGCGAAGTCATGGCGCTGCTGCAACAGCTCAACGCGCGCGGCATGACCGTGGTGGTGGTGACGCATGAACGCGACATTGCCGAATTCGCCAAACGCATCGTGCTGTTTCGCGACGGGCGCGTGGTCGAGGACCACGCGGTGCAGCAGCCCAGGGACGCTGCCGCACTGGCGGCAGAAATGAAAGCCGCGCAGCCCGCATGAACATCCTTGCCAGCATCCGCATCGCGCTGCGTGCCTTGCGCATCAACAAGTTGCGCAGTGCGCTGACCATGCTCGGCATCATCATCGGCGTGGCTGCAGTGATTACCATGATCGCGGTCGGCGCCGGCGCGCAGAACCGCATCGAGGAGCAGATCAAGGGCCTGGGCACCAACCTGATCATCCTGCTGCCGGGGTCGACCACCAGCGGCGGCGTACGCATGGGGGCCGGTTCGCGCAATACGCTGACGGAAGCGGACGCCTACGCGATCCAGCGCGAAATCCCCGCGGTGCAGGCAGCTGCCCCTGCCATCCGCGGCACCGGGCAGGTGGTGTCGGGCATGAACAACTGGTCGACGGTATTCTACGGCGTCACCAATGAATATTTCGAAGCGCGCAACTGGCAGATTGCCAGCGGCAGGATGTTCGAAACCTCGGATCTGAGCGGGTCGGCGAAAGTGGCGGTGCTGGGCGAAACCGTCGCGCGCAACCTGTTCGGCAACGATGACCCGGTCGGCCAGGTGATCCGCATCCGCAAGGTGCCGATGACCGTGATCGGCACGCTGCAGCGCAAGGGGCAGAGCATGATGGGCCAGGATCAGGATGACGTGATCCTGATGCCGCTGTCCACTGCTCGCAACCGCGTACTGGGCCGTGGCGCCGGCAGGCTGCGCACGGTGGGCACGATTTCGATCAAGGTGCGTGACGGCGAAGACATGACCATGGCCGAGACGCAGATCCGTGAACTGCTGCGCCAGCGTCACCGCATCCAGGCGGGCCAGGATGACGATTTCACCCTGCGCAACCTTTCCGAAATTCTTGCGACTCGGGAGGAATCCAGCCGCATCATGGGGCTGCTGCTCGCCGCGGTCGCCTCCGTATCCCTGCTGGTGGGCGGCATCGGCATCATGAACATCATGCTGGTGTCGGTGACGGAACGCACGCGGGAGATCGGCCTGCGCATGGCCGTTGGCGCACGCGGTCGCGACATCCTCACGCAGTTCCTGGTCGAAGCGATCACCCTGGCGCTGATTGGCGGTTTTCTCGGCATCGTGATCGGCATAGGCAGCTCCATTGCCATTGCGCAACTCGCCGGCTGGCCGGTGCATCTGGGCATCGAACCCGTGATCCTGGCCGTGGGTTTTGCGGCCGGCATAGGCGTGTTCTTCGGCTTTTATCCGGCACGCAAGGCGGCTTCTCTGCTGCCGATCGAAGCGTTGAGATACGAGTGATTGGTGACTGGCAATTGGTAATTGGTGATTGGCGGATTGGGTCGAATTACCAATTACCAGTCACCAATTACCGGTCATCCAGGTTTCTTCTCAAGTAAAATCCGCGGATGGATTCCATTCTGGCCCTCAAAGCCCTGATCATGGGCATCGTCGAAGGGCTTACCGAGTTTCTACCGATTTCCAGCACCGGCCACCTGATCATCGCCGGCAGCCTGCTCGAATTCAATGACGAAAAAGGCAAGGTGTTCGAGCTGGTGATCCAGACCGGCGCGATGCTCGCCGTGTGCTGGGAGTTTCGTGCGCGGTTCCTGGGCGTGCTGGGCGGGCTGGCGGCGGACCGCGCAGCGCAGGGTTTCGTGCTCAATCTGGTTGCGGCGTTCATCCCCGCAGCGGTCATCGGGCTTGCGTTCGGCGCACTGATCAAGGCGCACCTGTTCCACGCGGTGCCGGTGGCGATGGCGCTGATCGCCGGGGGCTTCGTGATTCTCTGGGTGGAGCGGCATGAGCGTGCGGTGCGCATTGACGACGTCGATGTGATGACCTGGCGCGATGCGCTGAAAGTCGGATTTGCCCAGGCCTTCGCACTGTTCCCCGGTGTCTCGCGCGCGGGCGCGACCATCATCGGCGGCATGCTGTTCGGCCTGTCGCGCCGCGCAGCGACGGAATTTTCCTTCTTTCTGGCAGTGCCGACGCTGATGGCCGCCGGAGCTTACGATCTTTACAGGAACCGCGCGCTGCTCTCCGTCGATGACATCGGGCTTTTCGGCATCGGCACCGTCAGCGCCTTCATCTCTGCGTTCGTGTGCATTCGCTGGCTGGTGCGTTATGTGGCGACACATGATTTCCGGGTTTTCGCCTGGTATCGCATCGGCTTCGGCCTGTTAATACTTTTCAGCGCATATACCGGCATCATCAACTGGTAATGTCCGGTGCCCGCCACAGGCGCCGCGCCACTCGCGGAACTTCCGTTGTGCTTCGGGGTCGGATTCTATGAGGAGAATCCGTGAAAAACACCACGAAACTTTCCGACCCGAAGGCCCGCCTGCGGATACGCAATGCCGGATTGTCCGACGTGCCGGCGATCTGCGAACTGAGCGCGCGCGTCTACTCCGAAGCAGGGATGAAGGGGTACTCGTCGGGCGCGATCACCGGCCAGATCAACATTTTTCCCGAAGGGCAGTTCGTCATAACCGTCGATGACAGGATCGTCGGTTATTGCGCGACGTTCATCACCAGCGGCGAGATTGCGCTGAGACCGCATGCCTGGGTCGAAATCACCGGCAACGGATATGCCGCACGCCACGATCCCGACGGCGACTGGCTCTACGGCATGGAGGTTTTTGTCGATCCGGACTATCGCGGTTACCACCTCGGCCAGCGGCTCTACAACCAGCGCAAGAAACTGTGCGAAGAGCGCAAACTCGTGGGCATAGTCTTCATCGGCCGGTTGCCGACGCTGTCGCGCCGGATCAAACGCTTCGGTACCGCGGAGAAATATATAGAGGAGGTGAAGCAGAAGCGCCAGCGCGATCCGGTGCTTTCATTCCAGTTGCGCAACCGTTTTGAAATCATCGGCGTGATCCCGGATTACATCGCGGGCGACCGGGAATCACTGGGTTATGGGGTGCATCTGGTGTGGCGCAATCCCAAGGTGCCACAGTGCAAGAACGGGGACAGGGCACGGACTTATTCCGGCGGGCGGCTTGCCGACACGGTGCGCGTGGGCACGGTGCAGTACATGCAGCGGCGTGTGCATTCATTCGAGGAGTTCATCAAGTTCGTCGAGTACTTCGTCGACGTGGTGGCAACCTACAACGGCGATTTCGTGGTGTTCCCCGAACTGTTCACGCTGCAGCTGCTGTCGATCGAGAACCGGGAAATGGCGCCCGCCGAGGCCATAGCCGCGCTGACCGAGTACACGCCGCGCTTCCGGGAAGCGATGCGCGACATGGCGCTGCGCCACAACATCAACATCATCGGCGGATCGCATCCGACGCAGGTACCCGGCGGGCGTGTCGAGAACATTTCCTACGTGTTCCTGCGTGACGGCAGCATCCACGAGCAGCCGAAAATCCATCCGACACCGAACGAGGTTGCGTGGTGGAACATCGAGGGGGGCAATACGGTGGCCGCGATCGAGACCGATTGCGGGCCGATCGGCGTGCTGGTGTGTTATGACGCCGAGTTCCCGGAACTGGTGCGGTATCTGACCGATCAGGGCATACAGATCCTGTTCGTTCCGTTCTGCACCGACGAGCGCCAGAGTTTCCTGCGCGTGCGCTATTGCTGCCATGCCCGTGCGGTGGAAAACCAGATCTACGTGGTGATGTCGGGCAACGTCGGCAATCTGCCGAATGTCACCAACATGGACATCCAGTATGCGCAGAGCTGTGTGCTGACGCCCTGCGATTTTCCGTTTGCGCGCGACGGCATCGCGGCCGACACCACCCCGAACGTGGAGACCGTGGCCATCGCCGACCTGCGGCCGGATACCCTGGTCACCGCCCGCAACAACGGCACGGTACGCAACCTGCGCGACCGCCGTCATGATCTCTACGGCGTGGTCTGGCGCGGGCGCTAGCGCCCGCGGGAGTCAGCCCTGGGTCCAGGGCAGGCCGGCAGCGCGCCAGCCGCCGACCACGTTGCGGTGCCCCTGCGGGTCGCGGTCGCCCTCGAATCCCTCGAGCACGTTGTAACAATCGGTGTAGCCGGCCTGGGTGGCCAGCATCGCGGCGTTGTGTGAACGGCCGCCACTGCGGCAGATGAACAGCACCGGCGCGGCGGGATCGACCTGCTGCGCCAGCTGCTGCATGAAATCGGCGTTGGGCCTGTTGCCGGGGTAACTCAGCAGCTCGATTTCCACGGCGCCAGGTATGCGTCCCACCCAGTCCCATTCGGCACGGGTACGCACATCAACCAACTGCGCTCCCGGCCTGGATTTCCACAGCTGGTAGGCTTCCCGGGGCAACAGCGCGCCACTGTAGGACAGCTGCATTTCCCGGGCGCGTTCCCGCGCGGTTTGCAAAAGGCCGGATTCGTTGTCGCTCATGATGATGATCGCTGAAATGTGAGTTGCGAATTTTAACCGATAGCTGTGTTGAACGAATCCACGCCCTATAATGGTGCTCAAGACGGGAATACGCACTATAATCGTGCATCTCCTGGGTGAGCATGGATAAAATATACTTAATATTCAAAGATATAGTAATGCACCGCCTTGGTACACATCCTGCTGAACCTCATGCCCGGAGCAATTCAGGTTCCCTTTAATCCATTCGCAAT
>JBFWOE010000106.1:0-11094 GCA_050250695.1 Burkholderiales bacterium | reverse complement strand
GGCGCAAGACCGACCCCGGCCCCCGATTTGACTGGGCGCGGTATACGGCTGGCCACAAAAACAATAATAAAAACAATTAGTTAAATCGTACCCATAGCGGTTCCCGGGGGTATAGTCAATCACCACCCTCGCGCCCGTTTTTCGGCTTCGATCCGCTCCCCGCGAGACATATCCCGGCAATTGGGCTGCACAAATTTTGTGCAATTAATCCAATGCTTATCGTTGTTTCTTGCTGTTTCTCAATAACTTTTAAAAAAAGCTTCAAAAGCTATTGCGGATTCAATATCGGGCTACTAGAATTCGTCGAAAATGACGTATGAACCACTATATATTGTGGTTTGCTGATTCGGGAGCGTTGCCCCCGGCAATTCAAAAATATAGAAAAATCAAGGAGTAACGATATGCACGTTGCCGCTGAGACCACCCAGTTCCGTGCTGTACCGCAAGCTGCTGCTGTTAACGAGGCGGAACGCGAAGCGGCCTATGCGCAGTACAAGATCATCCGCCGCAACGGTTCGGTGGTTGGTTTCGAGCCCGCCAAGATCGCCATCGCGATGACCAAGGCGTTCATCGCGGTGAACGGCGGCCAGGGCGCAGCGTCGGCCCGTGTGCGCGAACAGGTCACGGCACTGACCGAAAACGTGGTCGGCGCGCTGATGCGCCGTCAGCCCTCGGGCGGCACGTTTCATATCGAGGACATCCAGGACCAGGTCGAACTCGCACTGATGCGCATGGGCGAGCATCACGTCGCCCGCGCCTACGTGCTCTACCGCGAGGAGCGCGCGAAGGAGCGCGCCCGCCAGCGCGAAGCGCAGCCCGCGGTTGCGGCCCAGCGCGAGCACGTGGTCAACGTCACCGATGGCGGCGTGACGCGACCGTTGGACGTGCCGCGGATCTCGGCGCTGGTGACCAGCGCCTGTGCCGGCCTGGGGCACGAGGTCAGCACCCAGCCGATACTCGATGCTATGCAGCGCGATCTCTACGACGGCGTGCCGATCGAGGAAGTGCGCAAGTCGCTGATCCTCGCCGCTCGCGGCCTGATTGAGCAGGATCCCGGCTACAGCTACGTGACCGCGCGCCTGCTGCTGCATACATTGCGCCTGGAAACGCTGGGCGAGGAAGTTACGCAGGAGGAAATGGCGACGCGTTACGCCGCCTACCTGCCGCAATTCATCGAGAAAGGCATCGCCGCCGAACTGCTCGACGAGCGTCTTGCCGCCTACGACCTGAAGGCGCTGGGTGCGGCGATCGACGCGCAGCGCGATCTCAAGTTCGCCTACCTCGGCCTGCAGATACTCTACGACCGTTACTTCCTGCACATCGAGGGCCGGCGCATCGAATTGCCGCAGGTTTTCTTCATGCGCGTGGCGATGGGACTGGCCCTCAATGAACCCGAAGGTTCGCGCGAGGCGCGCGCCATCGAGTTCTACAACGTGCTGTCCTCGTTCGACTTCATGAGCTCGACGCCGACGCTGTTCAACTCAGGCACCCGCCGTTCGCAGCTGGCGAGCTGTTACCTGACCACGGTGTCCGACGACCTTGACGGCATTTACGAGGCGATCAAGGAAAACGCGATGCTGCAGAAGTATGCCGGCGGCATCGGCAACGACTGGACGCCGGTGCGTGCCCTGGGCGCGCACATCAAGGGCACCAACGGCAAATCGCAGGGCGTGGTGCCGTTCCTGAAGGTGGTCAACGACACCGCTGTTGCCGTCAACCAGGGCGGCAAGCGCAAGGGCGCGGTGTGTTCCTACCTCGAGACCTGGCATCTCGACATCGAGGAATTCCTCGAGTTGCGCAAGAACACCGGCGACGACCGCCGCCGCACCCATGACATGAACACCGCGAACTGGGTTCCGGACCTGTTCATGAAGCGCGTCATGGAAAACGGGGAATGGACGCTGTTTTCGCCGTCCGACGTGCCGGACCTGCATGAAAAATTCGGCAAGGCTTTCGAAAAGGCCTATCTCGAATACGAAGCCAAATGCAGCCGCGGCGAAATGAAGCTCTACAAGAAAGTGCCCGCCAACCAGCTGTGGCGCAAGATGCTGACCATGCTGTTCGAGACCGGGCATCCGTGGATCACCTTCAAGGATCCCTGCAACCTGCGTTCGCCGCAGCAGCACGTCGGCGTGGTGCACAGTTCCAACCTGTGCACCGAGATCACGCTGAACACCGGCGCGGACGAGATCGCCGTGTGCAACCTGGGGTCGGTCAACATGCCGGCACACCTCGACCTGTCGACCGGCGGGCTGGACATGGAGAAACTGAAGCGCACGGTCGGCACCGCGATGCGCATGCTCGACAACGTGATCGACCTCAATTTCTACAACGTCAACAAGGCGCGCAATTCCAACTTCAAGCATCGCCCCGTCGGCCTGGGCATCATGGGTTTCCAGGACTGCCTGCACATGCTGCGCATGCCTTACGGCTCGCCGGCCGCGGTGGAGTTTGCCGACCGCTCGATGGAGCAGGTGGCGTACACGGCCTTTTCGGCTTCGGCCGACCTCGCAGAGGAGCGCGGCGCGTACTCCACGTTCAAGGGTTCGCTGTGGGACCGCGGCATCCTGCCGCTGGATTCGGTCAGGTTGCTGGCGGAAGAGCGCGGCGGGTATGTGGAGTGCGAAATGTCCTCCACCCTGGACTGGGCCGGCCTGCGCAGCCGCATCCAGCGTGTCGGCATGCGCAACTCGAACTGCCTGGCAATTGCGCCGACCGCGACGATCGCCAACATCACCGGCCTGTCGCAGTGTATCGAGCCGACCTATCAGAACCTCTATGTGAAATCCAACCTGTCGGGCGAGTTCACGGTCGTCAACGAATTCCTGGTGCGAGACCTGAAAAAACTCAATCTGTGGGACGAGGTGATGATCGCCGACCTCAAGTATTTCGACGGTTCGCTGGCGAAGATCGACCGCGTGCCGCCGGATGTGCGCAGCCTGTACGCGACGGCATTCGAGGTCGATGCCAGCTGGCTGGTGGAATGCGCGGCACGCCGGCAGAAATGGGTGGACCAGTCGCAGTCGCTGAACATCTACATGGCCGGCGCCTCGGGCAAGAAGCTCGATGACACCTACAAGCTCGCCTGGCTGCGCGGCCTGAAGACGACCTATTACCTGCGCACGCTGGGGGCGACTTCCACCGAGAAATCGACGTCCAAGGCCGGCCAGCTCAATGCCGTGTCATCGGATGCCGGCGGGGCGGGCGAACAGCCCAAGGTGTGCTCGATACTCGACCCCGAGTGCGAGGCATGCCAGTAGGCATTGCCCGGAACAGCAACGGAACATTGAACAGGCAGGTGCGGATCAGGTTCAGCTACACCGGAAGGGCGGCGGTTTCACCCATAACGCACATGAAGATCCGCCACCCGCACCGGAAGGTGTCCACCCACAAAGCCAATAAAGGAGACTGAAGATGTTGCAGTTTGAAGAGACTGGAATCGCCGGAAAGGCGGCAAGGCAACCCGTGATGGCGGATCGTGCGCCTGCGCAGGTTCCCGCGGAAGAGCAGCTGAGGCGGGTCAATATCGCCGACAAGCGCATCATCAACGGCCGCACCGACGTCAACCAGCTGGTGCCGTTCAAATACAAGTGGGCCTGGGACAAGTACCTGTCGGCCTGCGCGAATCACTGGATGCCGCAGGAAATCCAGATGAGCCGCGACATCGAGTTGTGGAAAAACCCCAACGGCCTGACTGAGGACGAGCGCCGCATAGTCAAGCGCAATCTCGGTTTTTTCGTCACCGCCGATTCGCTGGCTGCGAACAACATCGTGCTCGGCACCTACCGCCACATCACCGCGCCGGAATGCCGCCAGTACCTGCTGCGCCAGGCGTTCGAAGAGGCAATACATACCCACGCCTACCAGTACATCGTGGAAAGCCTGGGGCTCAACGAGGGCGAGATATTCAACGCCTATCACGAGGTTTCGTCGATCCGCGACAAGGACGAGTTCCTCATCCCGTTCATCGACGTGCTGACCAACCCCACGTTCAAGACCGGCACGCCGGAAAACGACCAGAAGCTGCTGAAAAGCCTGATCGTGTTCGCCTGCCTGATGGAAGGGCTGTTCTTCTACGTCGGGTTTGCGCAGATCCTCGCGCTGGGCCGGCAGAACAAGATGACCGGCGCCGCCGAACAGTACCAGTACATCCTTCGCGACGAATCAATGCACTGCAACTTCGGCATCGACCTGATCAACCAGATCAAGCTCGAGAATCCGCATTTGTGGACCGCCGAGTTCCGCGAGGAACTGCGCGAACTGTTTCACCAGGGTGTTGCGCTCGAATACAAGTATGCCGAGGACACCATGCCGCGCGGCGTGCTGGGCCTGAACGCCGCGATGTTCAAGGAATACCTGCGCTTCATAGCCAACCGCCGTGCCCAGCAGATCGGTCTGGAAACCCTGTTTGAAGGCGCGACCAATCCGTTCCCGTGGATGGCGGAAATGATCGATCTCAAGAAAGAGCGGAATTTCTTCGAGACCCGCGTCATCGAATACCAGACAGGGGGGGCGTTGTCCTGGGATTGATGGTTTTTTCGGGCAGGGCGGACGGAGGGGCTGACGAATCATGCAATTGATGATGCGGATTCAATCAACAAGTGGCACCCGGTGTTGACCCGTCAATACAGCCGGCGGCGCATCGCACTGCGAAACACATCGCAGGGCGGCGCCGCCGGGTTCATTCCGGATTCCGGTTTTTATCATCCTCAAGGAGCAAAACCTTGGCGCTCAGTCTGAAGTTCAGGCGTTACCGCAGCCGCAGGACGCATTTGCATACGGTTACCGAACTGCGTGCGGAAGACAACTGTACCTTGTGGCTGCGGTTTGACGATGGACTCGAGGGGCACATTTATCTCGGCGACCTGGTCGGTGGTACCGCCCTGGAGGTGCTGTCTGACGCCGCCCTGTTCCGGCGCGTCGCATTTGATCCGGTGTCGAATGTGCTGACCTGGAGTGGCGGCATACGAGTCGATCCGGACATGCTTTACCGCAACCTGGCCAACAAGGCAGGAGCGGCGCTGCACTAGCGGGGGAGCATTATCGGCAGGGCAAAGGGCGCAGATTGCCGCAAAGCGGCGCGCACAGCTAAGTGGACGTGACGGAGGTTCTCATGGCAAAAGCAAAGAAGAAGGCAGCAAAGAAGAAAGCGGGCAAGAAAAAGAAAGTGGCCGCGAAAAAGGTGGTACGCAAGGCCGCGCGAAAAAGCGTGAGCCGGAAAACGGCGAAAAAAAAGCCGGCCCGAAAGCCGGCTAGGAAAAAAACAGTCAAGAAAAAGCCTGCCGTCAAAAAGCGGGCGTCCGCGAAGCCTGCATCCCAGGTAAGGCCGGGACCGGCTCCGGTTGCGCCCCGTCCGATTGCAATTCCAGGTGCCTGGCCGTTTCCGATGGAAAACAAGCCCTGACACCTGCGCCGTGCTGCGGAGTCGGTCTCGGGAGTAGTCCGACGCCCGCTGCGGGCGGCGTGTAGCAACCGCGGACAGCAGAGGGGTAAAGATACCCAATCCGCGCCGTCCGGGCAAGGCGCCGGGGGGTGCTTGCACCCCCAAATCCGCGATAAAAATATTTTAAATCAACAGGTTATAATTTTTAAAAAAATTGCCGGCACGTCGACCCCGGAGCAACACTGGCCAGACCGTCACTGCAAATGAGCCCGAACCGGGACAAGGTTTACACTGGTGGCGATGATTTCACGGGAACGGATGATGATGGCGCGCACGATCTGCGGATTGCTGCTGTTGTGCTGGATGGCGGCATCGGCCGCGCAAGCGGCGCATCCCGAAATCAGGATGCGTGCGGTTCGTGGCGGATTCGACGACGTCAGGGAGCGTCTGGTGATGGCGCTGGAAAACCGCGGACTGGTCATCAATTACACCGCGCGTGTCGGTGCCATGCTGGAACGCACCGGTCGCGATCTGGGGCGCGACAAGCCGGTGTTCGGCAAGGCCGAAGTACTCGAGTTCTGCAGTGCGCGGATTTCCCGCGAGACCATGGAAGCCGATCCGCACAACATCGTTTTCTGCCCCTACGCGATCGCGGTATACACGCTGCCGGCCGTGCCCGGGACAGTTTACCTGTCGTACCGCATGCCTGCGCCGGCCGGTTCCGCGGAATCCGTCCATGCCCTGAGTGCGGTGGGCAAACTTCTGGCGGACATCGTCGGCGAAGCGGCCCGATAGGTGATCGCAGCGCCCGCTTCAGGCGGCGCGCCGGCCCCAGATTTCACGGCAGCAGGCGATGGCGTGATCGACATCCGCCGCGGAAATATGGCGATGGGTCACGAAACGCAGTGATGTCGAATCGCCGGGGCTGACTGCGACGCCGCGGGCCCTGAAATCCTCCGACCACTGCAGCGCATCGCGACCGCTGGCGCGCACGCTGATCCGCACGATGTTGGTCTCGATGCCCGAGGGATCGACCAGGGAGGGATCGACCGCATGCAGGCCGGCGGCCAGCCGCTTCGCCGTGGCGTGATCTTCTGCCAGGCGGTCGACCATGGTCTCCAGGGCGACGATGCCGGCTGCCGCGATCAATCCGGCCTGACGCATCGCACCGCCGACCATGCGCCGGAATGGCCGCGCGCGTTCGATGAATGCGGCTGAACCGCACAGCACCGAGCCTACCGGCGCAGACAGGCCTTTGGATACGCAGAAACACACCGAGTCGGTGTGCCGGGCAATCGTGGACGCCGGCACGCCCAGTGCAACGGCGGCATTGAACAGCCGTGCGCCGTCGGTGTGCACGGGAACCCCGTGTTTCTGCGCGAGTTCATGCACCATGGCCATGTGCGCCAGCGGCAGCACCGTGCCGCCGGCGCCATTGTGCGTGGTTTCCATGCAGATCAGCGCGGTGCCGAAATTGTGGCGCGTCGCCGACCGGATTGATTCACGCAGTGCCGCTTCATCCATCGCGCCGCGCGTGCCCGGCAGGCCCTTGTAATACACGCCGGCCACTGCGGAGAGCCCGCCCAGCTCGTTGTTGAGTATGTGGGCGCCGCGCTCAAGAAGCACTTCGCCGGCGCGGGAGGTGTGCGCAAGCACGGCCACCAGGTTGGTCATTGTGCCGCTGGGCATGTAAAGACCGGCTTCCTTGCCGGTCATTTTTGCCGCCAGCGCTTCAAGCTTGCCGACGGTCGGATCACCGTCGCGGGAATCGTCGCCCTGGGTCGCCTGTTGCATTGCGGCCAGCATTTCCGCCGTGGGTTGTGTAACGGTGTCGGTGCGCAGATCGATGATTTTTTTCATGGTTCTCGTTTCCGGGGGTCGTGATTGAATTAATAACACTCTTCCTGTCCGTCAGGCTGCAGCGGGCGTGCGATGAAGCCGAAACGCCCGGGCACTTCGTCACTGCGAATCGGCAGCACCGGAATGCGCGTCCCGCCCGAATCCAGCTCAAGCGCGACGCGTTCGCCGGCCTGCAGCGCGTCGAGTGCGGCGGCGAGGGCGGTTTCAGCGCCGGCTGCGCCGGCGCTGAACCTGGGAATCATCGTTTCGAGATCACGGTCATGCAGCAGCCCGATGCCCAGATCGGTTTCAAGCAGCAATTGTCCCTGTTCGTCGACATGCGCAGCATGGATGGTCCGGGCGCAGGCGCCGCTGTGCGAGACCAGCTGCAGCGCGGTGTCCGGAGCGGAAACGACCCGGTAGACGTGGGGCGTGTAATCCAGCGCGACATAAACCCGTTGCGGTCCGTTCTGGAAAAACCAGCGCCCCTGTCCGTCGCTGGCGTAATTGCGCCCGAAAAAAGCGGCGATGTCCGGATTCGCGACGCGTTCACCCTTGAGCAGCCAGTGGCCGCGCCGGTCCAGCGACAGCCAGCCGTAGACCGCCGGCACATTGGGCCACTTGGCCATGCCGCGGAGTACGAGCTCATCCATTCCCGGAAACCTTTGCAGTGCCGGCGGTCCTGCGCCGCTTCCCGCAAACGGGCCTGCGGCTAACGGGTCCGCGGCGCGCCGGCACATTGGGCCACTTGGCCATGCCGCGGAGTACGAGCTCATCCATTCCCGGAAACCTTTGCAGTGCCGGCGGTCCTGCGCCGCTTCCCGCAAACGGGCCTGCGGCTAACGGGTCCGCGGTGCGCCGGCACATTGGACCACTTGGCCATGCCGCGCAGAACGATTTCATCCATGGCTTCAATTTAGCACAGCACCGTTTAACCCCGATTCGCCGCGGGCGGCGTTTACAGCAGTGTCGCGGGCTTCCCGCACACCAACTGGAGAACATGTCATGAAACAATGGATTGCAGCGGTGGTCGCACTGGCCGCGTTCGGGCTGGCGCCGCAGGCCGGGGCGGTGGGCAGGCTTGCGGATGTGGTCGTTTACGACCGCGCACAGAACCGGACGCTGCCGGTATATGTGCATGAGGGCCGGCATTACGTGGTCGGCAGGCCCGGCAACGAATACGAAATCCGCCTGCGCAGCCGCCAGCGCGGCGACCTGCTCACGGTGGTTTCGGTGGACGGCATCGACGTCATCACCGGCGAGACCGCCGACTGGCAGCAGAGCGGTTACGTGCTGGGGGCGCGGGAGAATTTTGCGGTCAAGGGCTGGCGCAAGAGCCTCGACCGCGTGGCCGCGTTCTATTTCACGGCGCTGCCGGATTCCTACGCGGCTCGCACCGGCCGGCCGGACAATGTCGGCGTCATCGGCGTCGCCGTGTTCCGCAGGAAACCCGAGCCGGTGCTGCGGCATTCCCCTCCACGCTGGTCGCGCGGCCCCGCTGATGCGGAATCGGTTGCGCAGGCGCCGGCAGCCGTGGAGCGCAGCGTTGCAGTTCCCGATGCTGGCCGTGACGATCTTGCGGGCAGCGGCGCCGCATCCCGTGCCGAAGGGCCGACAACCACGCAGAAATCGGCGCGACTGGGCACCGGCCACGGCCAGATCGAGCTGTCGCAGGTGACGTACACCGATTTTGAACGAGCGAGCGTGACGCCGGCGGAAATCATCACCATCTATTACGACAGCTACCGCAACCTGGTTGCGCAGGGTGTGATACGCGCGCCGGTGATCGCGCGGCCCGATCCGTTTCCCTCGCGCTTCGCACCGGATCCGCGCTGAAGCGGGACAGGCGTTGCGGTGAAGGTGGCCACATCCGCTGCGGGTTGCCCGGATGCAGACCGTTCTGCATACTGGCAACCCGTGATGTCCAACGATGCCGACGCCAGTGACGAAACGCTCATGCTCGGCTACCGCAACGGTGACGCCGGTGCCTTCGACCGGCTCTACGACCGCCACAGGGGCGGTGTTTACCGTTACCTGCTGCGCCACTGCCGTGACGCGGGGCTGGCCGACGAACTGTTCCAGGATGTGTGGATGAACCTGATCCGCGCCCGGGAAAGTTATACCGTGCAGGCGAAGTTCGCGACCTACCTCTATCGCATCGCACACAATCGCCTGATGGATCATTTCCGCAGGCGTGAACTGGTGGCGGCTTCCCTGGACGATGAAACCGCGGCGCCGGTCGAGGAGCCCGTGGCCCCGCGCGGCGCTGAACCGCATGCGCAGGCCGATGTGCGCCAGCAGGCCGCCCGGCTGCTGCAGTTGCTCGACGCCCTGCCGCTGGAACAGCGCGAAGCCTTCGTGCTGCAACAGGAGGGCGGGCTCAGCATCGAGGAAATTGCCGAGACCACCGGTGTGACGCGCGAAACCGCCAAAAGCCGGCTGCGTTATGCGCTGTTCAAGCTGAGGCAGGGGATGCAGCCATGGCAATGACCCCTCCCGAATCCGGCATGGACGAAACCGGGAACGATCCGCGCCTTGCGGCCCTTTATCGCGCAGGCTGCGACGCGCAGCAGCCTCCGGCGCACCTGGATGACGCGATCCGCGCAGCGGCGCGACGTGCGGTACAGGCGGGGCCGCGGCGCAGCAACCGTTTCCGGCGCTGGAGCACGCCGCTGTCGCTGGCTGCGGTGATCGTGCTGTCGGTCACCGTGGTTACGATGATGCGCGAGGAGGGTGCCGATCGCTGGGTTGCGGATGATGTCCGGCAGTTGCCGCCGGCACCATCCTCCGGGATTGACACTCCGGACCGGGCCGTAGTGCAACCGGCACCACGGACAGCAGCGCCGGCCGAACGCAGGATGGAGGCCGCGCCATCGCCTCCTGCCGTGCCGGCTGCGCCTGCCGAACGGCCGCAAGCCACCAAAAAATCCGCTCCCATGCCCGCGGAAAGCCGGGTACATGACAGTCAGCCCGCCCCGCCACCTGCAGAAATGGCGGCGCTAGGACAATCCGCAGCCCCGGCGGCATCTGCCGCGGCAGAGGATGCTGCGCGGGAAGACCGTGCGGCGCCGGCCGCCCCGGCACCGCGGGCCCTGCGTCGATCCGCGCCCGCTGCTGCCGTGGCCGATGCAAGCCGTTCCGAGGAGTCGATGGCGGCCAAACAGGCCCCCTCGATGGGAGCGTCAGCGTTGGCCAAAGCCCGCGACGATGCACTGTGGCGGGACCTGGAGCAGCAGCCGGCCGGCAAATGGCTGGAGCGGTTGCGCGAACTGCGCCGCGATGGCCGGAACGAGGACTTTGCGCGTCTGGCGACCGAATTCCGGCGTCGCTTTCCGGATGTCACCATGCCTGACGAACTGCGCTGAGGCGGCGGCATGGATCCCAAGCCCGTACCGCCGACCGCTCCGGAACCCTGGGAGTGTTGCCAGAGCGGCTGTGAACCTTGTGTCTACGATCGTTATTGGGAAGCGCTCACTAACTATGAAGCAGCGCTGCGAGCCTGGGAAAGGCGCAATGCGGCTTCCGGGGACAACCCCCAGGATGGATTTTAACTATTTGATTTTAAATGGTTATATTATGGGGTGCCCGGCACTTGCCAACATCCCGCACCAGATCGATTGAACTCTTGGCGGTCGCTCGCCTCAAATCCCCGCACCAACGCCTGTAACGGCATACATTCGCAGCCGAAATTCAAACTTAATTGTTTAAAAACAATAAGTTGCAATTTTTGTTGCGTTGCACTATCGATGCCGGTAAACTGCGCCCCGATTTGATTTTCAAAATGCGTGACAAACCGATGACTTGGGTTGCGGCAGATGCCGGTAACCCCTAGAATTGGGCAGTTTTTTTGAGTAGCCTACAACCGATAGTGG
>JBFWOE010000105.1:0-11212 GCA_050250695.1 Burkholderiales bacterium | reverse complement strand
TCCGCGCACCCGTCCATCGGCTGCGACCTTGGCCAGCTCGCCAAGACCGGCGGCGGCGGTCTCTTCTACTGCTTTGCGGCGGACTGTAGCCGGATCGATCGTTACATCGCGGGTGGCGGCCATAAGCCGCGCCTGCGATGCCGCATGCCTGTGTGTGCGAGGACGATTGAAAGTACGGGAATTTGCGATTTCCCCTTGCCACGTATCAGGAACAGTACGATCACACACTTGAGCCGCCAAGTCGCGCCGCAGGAATCGCAGGATCAGGCAGTTCCGCGTCCGCAGCAACACCGGCCTTGCTCCCCGCAACAAATCCTTCCGCCCATGCTGGCGCAGCTCCAGGAAAATTCTTTTTGCACCGCCTCAAAAAATATCGAAAAACACGGTGTTACGTCCGTTTTTATGGGATCACAGCCTCCCGTGTATCGCGCCATGAACAGGAGTAGCATATTCGTAACCAGCGTCTGCCCGACCAACCGTGGATGGAACGCCCGCATGCCCTGGCAATCGTCATTCAATCCGCAACTTCGACATGTCGAAATGAAAATCAGCGGGGTCGTCACCCGCGACGAACTTGCTGCAGCCTGCGATTCTGCCGTGTCACTGGTTCTGAAGCACGGCGTTTTGTGTGTGCTCACCGACTGTACCGGCCTCGAGGGCGGCTACACCATTACCGATCTGTATTTCCTTTCAGAGCGCCTCGCAGCCAAGGAACAAGCCCGCCAGATCCGTGAGGCCGTGCTGCTCTCCCTGCGGCCCGAAATCCGCGGAACAATCCGGTTCTGGGAAACCGCCTGCATCAACCGCGGCCTGAAGGTACGGGCGTTCGAGCATAGAGAAGAAGCGCTGTCCTGGCTGCACGAATCCGCGCAACCGATCACGCACGTTGCATCCTGAGGCAGCCGGTCCATGTGCCGGGTCCCCGGCGACTTCGAAGCACTGTTACAGGCAAATAGTCACAATCTCCCGCCCTCTGTGTGACTTTCCTCCTGTTTTAAATCCCCCGTCTGCACTAGCCTGCCACTATCCCATGCACCGAGGGAGATGCCATGCCGAACAATGCCGCAATGCTGCAACTGCTCGACCAATGGATAGACACCGCCAGCCGCTGCATGACTTCGCCGATGTCGATGCCGGCCTGCATGTCGTTCTGGGAATATGTGTTCTACGCCTGCGCCGCCATCGGGACGGTGTTCCTGCTCTGGGCCGGTTGGAAAGTGACCGATTACATGATGCTGCAACTGGCGCTGCGCCGTGAGCAGCGGGAACGCGAGCGGGTCGCCGACAAGGAAACCATGAGCAAGCACGTCTGGAATGACGACAAGTTCATCACCGACGAAGTGACCGATCCGCATCTTGCCGAAAAAATCCGCCGGGAACTGGAGCAACGGCGCCTGCAAAACATGCATGACACTCGCTTCGGCACCCGTTGACCGCAGCGCCTCGGGCTAAGGGAAATTCGCCACCCTCCGCGCCTTCCCCGTCAGTTCCAGCACGTGCATGCCGAGGCCGTGGCGGTCGACAATATAGATGTAGCCGCGATCATCGACCTCGACATTGTTGGTGGTCACCGTGCGCCCGCCGCCTTCCGGCACGAAGAACGCGATTTCGCGCGGCATGTAGGGATTGCGGATGTCGAGCGCGCGCACGCCGGCATTGAAATGGGCGATGAACAGGATGCGGCGGTAATAGATTGCAGTGAAACTCTCGTTCGAGGAATGCGCACCGATGCGCCCCGGGCGCTTGCAGTAGTCGCCGATCAGGTCGTCGAGCTCCCAGGTCGAGGCCACATGCGGACGCGCCTCGTCGCCGACGTCGATGAACCATACCTTCTGCCGCGGCCCGCCACAGCCGTCGGCCAGCGCCTCGTTGATCACAGCGACGAAATCGCGTTTCGTTTTCCTGCCATCAGGGCCGTTGAATTCCATGCCGGTCAATGGAAACGCGGTATGCGCGCCGTACGAGGGATCGAGGTCGTAGCGACCGACCTGCGGACTGCGCAGATCCGATGCCTTACCCTTCAGCAGCTTTTCGCGATCGACGATCTGCAGGATGCCGCCGCTCGAGGTGCCGTGGCCGAAATAGACACGGTTGCCCGCGGGCCCGGTGGAAATCGCGCCGTGCAGTCCGGTGGGCACGGCGCCTGACGCACCCGGCTGCTGGCCTTCCAGCCCGTAGTTGCGGATGAAGCGCGGCTGGCGCGGATCGCCCAGATCGAAAATCTGCGTCATCCGCGAGGTGCGCCAGCCCGGCACGCCGGAGACGAGGTAGGCGATGCCGGTGTCACACTCCCACCAGTTCTTGTGGGTGCCGTGGAGATTGTCGGCGACCACCGCGACGCGCTGCGGCGGCTCCGGCAGCGTGACGTCCCACACCTCGTGCGCATCGTGGCCCCGGGTGCGCAGCATATAAACGCGATCACGCGGAGCGCGCGGCAGGGTTTTGCCATCGCAGACCCGCACCATCTGCGCCTCGCCACCCGGTCCGCCGGGAATGTGATGCAGCAACCGCGGTTTCGCCGGATCGCTGACATCGATCAGCGAGGTGCCGTTGTCTTCAAGTTTTCCGGACAGCGGATTGCGCGCACGGCCGGCGTGGTGGCCGACATAGGCAATCCAGCGCTCCCCCTGCCGATGGATCACCGGCTGGTAGGCGCCGCGGCCCTGAAGGTCGTGGAATCCGGTGAGCTTCATGCCCTCGGACTCGGCTGCAACTGGTGTCGCGACCGGCAAGGCCAGCGCAAACCAGAGGAGTGCGCGAAAGGGGCTCATCAGGTAGCCGCGCAAGCCATCCTGATCGCTTCCGGCAGCGGCACGGACTTCTGCTGCACCATGTCGTACCACACCAGCGTCGCGTAACCCTCGGCGCAGATCTTGCCGGACTCGACATGGGTCAGCGTGTAATGGGTCTGCAGGCTGCTGCGCCCCACCCGCCCGGCGGACAGCGCCACTTCGACGGTGGCCGGATAGTCCAGCGAACGCAGGTAATGGCAGGCGGCGTCGAGCAGCACGATCACCGGGTGCGGCGGCACCGTGGGGATGCCCATGCCGGAAATCCAGCGCATGCGGGTTTCTTCCATGAAGCGGAAGCAGCCGGTGTTGTTGACATGGCCCTCGGCGTCCATGTCGCCCCAGCGCACCGGGATCACCGTGGTGAATACCGGCGCGCCGGGCGGCGCGTCATCGTGGACGACGCGGATCATGCGATGTCAGACGACGTTGCGCTTGTGCAGGTCCGCAATCTCGCCGTCGCGGTAACCCAGCTCGCGCAGGATCTCGTCGGTGTGCTGGCCGCAGTCCGGCGTCGCGCTGCGGATCTCGTGCGGGGTGCGCGACAGCCGCACCGGCTGGTTGACCACAGCAACATCGCCGACGCCCGGGATGTGGATCGGCGCCGCCATCTGGTTGTACTGCACCTGCGGGTCGGCGAACACTTCGTCCATCTTGTAGATCGGGCCGCCGGCCACACCGCACTCTTCGAAGCGCGCGGTCCAATGCGCCTTGTCGTGCTTGATCATCAGGTCCTGCAGTTCCTTGTTCAGCGCGACGCGGTTTTTCGAGCGCGTCTGGCGGTCCTTGTATTCGGGCTTCTGGTCGAGGCCCTCGGCGCCCAGCGCCTTGCACAGGCGCGAGAACATCTCGTTGTCACCGGCAGCGATGTTCATGTAGCCGTCGCTGGTCTGGAACACGCCGGTCGGAATCGAGGTCGGATGGTCGTTGCCGGCCTGCTCCGGCACCTCATGTTCCACGGTCCAGCGCGCGGCCTGGAAGTCGAGCAGCGCGATCATCGCGTTGAGCAGCGAGACCTCGACCCACTGGCCTTCGCCCGAGGCTTCGCGTTCGAGCAGCGCGGTCATGATGCCCAGCGCGCAATAGAGGCCCGAGGCCGAATCCGATACCGCGCAACCGGCGCGCATCGGGCCGCGGCCCGGCTCCCCGGTAATTGCCATCAGCCCGCCCATGCCCTGGGTGACCTGGTCGAAACCGGGGCGCTTGGCGTACGGGCCGGTCTGGCCGAAACCGGAAATGCTGGCGAGGATGATGCGCTTGTTGACCTTCTTCAGCGACTCGTAATCGATGCCGAGGCGGAACTTGACGTCGGGCCGGTAGTTCTCGGCGACGACGTCGGATTTTTCGGCGAGCTTCATGAAAATCTTCAGGCCGTCGGGATCCTTCAGGTTCAGCGTGAAGCCGCGCTTGTTGCGGTGCAGGTTCTGGAAATCTGCGCCGGTGCGCTTGCCGCCCCAGCCGTCCGACAGGTTGAGTCCCGGCGGCGTTTCGATCTTGATCACGTCGGCGCCCCAGTCGGCGAGCTGGCGCACTGCCGTCGGGCCCGAACGCACACGCGTCAGGTCGATCACACGGAAACGGGCCAGCGGACCGCGGCGTTTGGCTTCAGCACTCATGGATATCTCTCTTCAAACAGGAATTTGAACCGGAATGGCGGGGGCGGCCACGCGGCGCCCTGCACTTCGACTGAAGGCGATTTTCGCACAAAGCCGCAGCCCGCGGAATCGCCGGGTCGCCGCAGCGCATGCGGCCTGCTTCGCGCGTTAGAATCCACAGCACCATGAGCACACTCAAACTGAATGATTACGAACGCGCCCTGCTCGCCGGCGCCGAAGGTGCGCCTCGCCAGCGCGCGATGCAGCAGCTGGTGGCGGTCGGCGAATTCTTCGACGCACCGGACATGGTGGAAGTGTCGCAGGTGCACCTGATGGCCGACACCGAGGCGCTGGGTGAGGCCGGCGTCGGATTCCTCGAGGAACTCGCGCAGAGCCCGAAGGCCGAACGCACGGTGCGGGTGCCAACCATCACCGATCCGCGCGGCGCCGATTTCTCGGCCTACGAACGCATCAAACAGGACAAGTCGTTCGTCGAACTCGAACGCCGCGCGATCAACGCCTTCCGCGCGCTCGGCGTGCTGATGACCGACACCTGCATCAACTACCAGACCATCACGCCGCCGGTGAAGGGCGAACACCTCGCCTTCGGAGACACAGGCTCCAGCATCTATGCCAACTCGGTGCTGGGCGCGCGCACCAATTTCGAGGGCGGCCCCTCGGCGCTGGCCGCGGCGCTCACCGGGCGTGTTCCGCGCTACGGCTTCCACCTCGACCGCCACCGCCGCGGCCACACCCGCTTCACCGTCGAACACCAGCCCAGGGACCTGTCGGACTGGGGCGCGCTGGGCGGCCTCATCGGCCGGTGCATGCAATCCTATTTCGAGGTGCCGGTGATCGAAGGCATAGAGCGTTCACCGACTTCGGACGAGATCAAGCATTTCGGCGCCGCGCTGGCGAGCTTCGGCTCGACCGCGCTGTTCCACATGGTTGGCGTGACGCCGGAGGCACCGGACCTCAAATCGGTGTTCGACGGCACGCCGCCGCAGGCCACGGCAATCGCCAAGACTGACTATGAAAAATTCTTCGGCACCTTCGGCGCCGGCGACGGCAAACTCGACGTCGTGGTGTTCGCCGCGCCGCAGCTGTCGCTGATCGAACTCGACCAGCTCGGGCGCCTGCTCGACGGCAAACGCGTGCATCCCGGCGTCACGCTGATTGCCGCCACCAGTCCGGAGCTCAAAAACGGCGCCGACCGCCTCGGCATCACCGCGATGATCGAAAATGCCGGTGGCCTGCTGCTCGAAGGCGTGTGTTTCTACCAGATGCATGCGCGCGAGATCGGCGAAGCCAATGGCTGGAAACGGCTGATGTCGAATTCGGCAAAACTGGTCAACATCCTCGGCGGCTACGGTTACGAAACCGTGCTCGGCAGCATGGCGTCCTGCGTGGCCAGCGCAGTGGCCGGGAGGATCGTCAAATGAGCACGATCACGTTGAAGGCCCATCGCGGCATCGGCGCCGAAGTTGAAGGCATTGCACTCGCCGCCGCCGACAATTTCTCGGCGCGTTACGACCTCGACCGCATTGCCGGCGTGTTCTCGCGCCCGCAGCATGCGCTGGCCGGGCAGAATTACGTCGGCAAAATCCTCGTGCTCAATGCCGCCAAGGGCGGCGTCGCAACCGCATGGATGCTGCGCGAGATGGCGGCGCGCGGCAAGGCGCCGCTGGCGCTGCTGCTCAACTTCGCCAATCCGATCATGGCCCAGGGCGCGGCTTTCGGCGGCATCCCGCTGATGGACCGCTTCGAGGGCGACATCACCGCCCTGGTGCGTACGGGAGACCGTCTCAAGGTGTTCCCGGCGCAGGGTACGGTGATCATCACCAGGGACTGATGCAGCGGCCCTGCCCGCTGCATTGGGCTAGAATGGGGCGATGAACGCCCCCGTGCAGGATATCCCCGTCGACTACGAACGCCAGCGCGCGGTATGCGCCGCGCTGCGCGTATTCATGCCGGAAAACAGCGTGCTGTTCGAACGCGAAGACGTCACGCCGTACGAGTGCGACGGACTGTCGGCCTACCGCCAGGTGCCGATGGTGGTGGCGCTGCCGGAAAACGAGGCACAGATCTGCGAAATCCTCGAAACCTGTCATTCGATGCGCGTGCCGGTGGTGGCACGCGGCGCCGGCACCGGGCTCTCGGGCGGCGCGCTGCCGCTGGGCAACGGCGTACTGCTGTCGCTGGCGAAGCTGATGAAAATCATCCATCTCGATCCGGTCTCGCGCACCGCGCGGGTGCAGCCCGGCGTGCGCAACCTCGCCATTTCCGAAGCCGCGGCACCGCTGGGTCTGTATTACGCACCCGATCCGTCGAGCCAGATCGCCTGCTCGATCGGCGGCAACGTCGCCGAGAATTCCGGCGGGGTGCACTGCCTGAAGTACGGCCTCACGGTGCATAACATACTGAAGCTGCGGGTCGCCACCATCGAGGGCGAAATCGTCGAAATCGGCGGAGGCGGACTCGATTCCGCGGGTTACGATTTTCTGGCACTGATGACCGGCTCCGAAGGCCTGCTCGGCGTGGTCACCGAAATCACCGTGAAACTGCTGCCGAAACCCGAATCGGCGCAGGTGGTGCTCGCCGCCTTCGACGAAATGGCCGCTGCCGGACAGGCCGTCGCCAATGTCATCGCCGCCGGCATCATCCCCGCCGGCATGGAACTGATGGACCAGCCGGCGACACTGGCGGTGGAGCCCTTCGTCAACGCCGGTTACCCGACCGATGCCGCCGGCATCCTGCTCTGCGAGTCCGACGGCACGCATGAAGAAGTGCGGGACGAAATCCGCCGCATCGAGGACATCATGACCGCGAGCGGCGCGCACATCGTGCGCACCTCGCGCGATGAAGCCGAACGGCTGAAGCTGTGGGCCGGACGCAAGGCCGCCTTCCCCGCGGTGGGCCGGCTGTCACCCGACTACTACTGCATGGACGGCACCATTCCGCGCAAGCGCATCGCCGAGGTGCTGCGCGCGATCGCCGGAATGGAGAAAAAATACAACCTGCGCTGCGCCAACGTGTTCCATGCAGGGGACGGCAACCTGCATCCGCTGATCCTCTACGACGCCAACGACGCCGGCCAGCTCGCTCGCACCGAGGCCTTCGGCGCCGAAATCCTGAAGCTGTGCATAGACGTCGGCGGCACCATCACCGGCGAGCATGGCGTCGGCATCGAAAAAATAGACTCGATGTGCGTGCAGTTCGGCGCGGCGCAACTCGAAACCTTCCATGCGCTGAAACACGCCTTCGACGAACACGGCCTGCTCAATCCCGGCAAGGCGGTGCCGACCCTGCACCGCTGCGCGGAATTCGGTCGCATGCACGTGCATGCCGGGCAGGAAAAATTTCCGGAATTGCCGCGGTTCTAGGCATGTCCGATCAGATCCAGCACATCGCGGAAGCAATACGCTCCGCCGCCGACGCCGGAACGCCGCTGTGCATCCGCGGCGGCGGCAGCAAGGATTTTTACGGCAACGAACCTTCCGGTGAAACGCTGGATGTCTCGGCCCATCGCGGCATCATCGAATATGAACCCACCGAACTGGTGATCACCGCGCGCGCCGGCACGCCGCTCGCCGAAATCGAGGCGGCGATGCGCGACAAGGGCCAGATGCTCGGCTTCGAACCGCCGCATTTCGGCGGCAATGCCACCATCGGCGGCTGCGTCGCAACCGGGCTGTCGGGACCACGCCGCCCCTACGCCGGATCGGTGCGCGACTTCGTGCTCGGCCTGCGCCTGCTCGACGGCCGCGGCACCGACCTTTCCTTTGGCGGCCAGGTGATGAAAAACGTCGCCGGTTACGACGTGTCACGGCTGGTCACCGGATCCATGGGCACGCTGGGCGTGATCCTCGAAGTATCGCTGAAGGCGCTGCCGCGGCCACAGGCCGAAGTGACCGTGTGCCGCGAGCAGACCAAGGAAGAAGCGATTGCGCTGCTCAACGAATGGGCGGGCAAACCGCTGCCGATCACCGGCAGCTGCCATGTCGAAAAACGGCTCTACGTGCGGCTCGCCGGCGCCGCACCCGCGGTCAAGGCCGCGGCCGGCAAGCTCGGCGGCGAGGAAATCACCAATGCCGCGGAATTCTGGCGCGACATTCGCGACCAGCGCGACCTGTTTTTTGCCGGCGTGGCACCGCTGTGGCGGCTGTCGCTGAATCCTGCAACCCCGCATCTCGACCTGCCCGGCGTGCAGATGCTGGAATGGGGCGGCGCGCTGCGCTGGCTGAAGTCGGACGCCGATGCGATGACCATCCGCAAGGCGGCGCGCGCCGGCGACGGCCATGCCACGCTGTTCCGCCGCAACAATGCAGGCATCCCCGCCTTCCACCCCCTGCCTGAAGCACTGCTGCGCATCCACAAGCGCGTCAAAAAGGCCATGGATCCGGCGGGCATACTCAATCCGGGGCGGATGTATCCGGGATGGTGACTGGTGACTGGTAATTGGCCGCTGGACGGACAACCATTGACTGCGCAAGGGAAACTGCAAAAATTTTCACCAATTACCACTCACCAATTTCCACTTACTCCTTAAAAAATGCAGACCAGCCTCGCCGATTTCATCAGGGACACGCCGCAGGGCCGCGAAGCCGAGGCCATCCTGCGCAAGTGCGTGCACTGCGGTTTCTGCACCGCGACCTGCCCGACCTACCAGCTGCTCGGCGACGAACTCGACGGGCCGCGCGGCCGTATCTACCTGATG
This sequence comes from Burkholderiales bacterium, assembly GCA_050250695.1. Taxonomy (GTDB): domain Bacteria; phylum Pseudomonadota; class Gammaproteobacteria; order Burkholderiales; family SG8-41. Next base: position 2,111 of record JBFWOE010000105.1, on the reverse strand, counting down.
AAGCAGGTGCTCGAGGGCGCGCCGGCCACCGCGAAAACCCAGTTGCACCTCGACCGCTGCCTGACCTGCCGCGCCTGCGAGACCACCTGTCCTTCCGGCGTGCACTACGGCCGCCTGCTCGATATCGGCCGCGGCATCGTCGGGCGCCAGATCGGGCGCAGCGGTTTCGAAAAAGCGCGGCGCGAAGTGCTGGCCCGGGTGCTGCCGAATCCGGCGCTGTTCAACCCGTTGCTCGCCGCGGGCCGCATCGCGCGCAACCTGCTGCCGAAAGTACTCGACGACATCGTGCCCGAACAACCGGCGCGTGCACGGCCGTGGCCGCTCGGCGGCCACACGCGGCGCATGCTGGTGCTCGAAGGCTGCGTGCAGCCGGCGCTGTCGCCGGCGACCAATGCCGCCGCCGCACGCGTGCTCGACCGCCTCGGCATCACGCTCGCGCGCGCGCCGAACGCGGGCTGCTGCGGCGCGGTGACTTTTCATCTCGACCAGCAGGAGCGCGCGCTGGCGGCGATGCGCCACAACATCGACATGTGGTGGCCGCACATCGAGCAGGGCGCGGAAGCGCTGGTGTTCACCGCCAGCGGCTGCGGCGCGATGATCACCGACTACGGCCACCTGCTCGCGCACGATCCCGCCTACGCCGAACGCGCGAAACGCATCTCGGCCCTGGCCTGCGACCTGAGCACGGTCATCACCGAACAAAAATATCAATTAAAACAATTACTTAAAGATAATCATCCCAGCGGAAAATTTGTTTTCCATCCGCCCTGCACGCTGCAGCACGGACTGAAACTGAAAGGCCGCGTCGAAGCACTGCTCACTGAACTCGGTTTCGACCTCGCGCCGGTGGAAAACGCGCACCTGTGCTGCGGCTCGGCCGGCACCTATTCCATCCTGCAGCCGGAAATCTCCGCGCAGCTGAAAGCCAACAAGATCGCCGCGCTCACCGCGCATGCGCCGAAACAGATCCTCACCGCCAACATCGGCTGCCAGACGCACCTGCAGTCGGCCGCGAAGGTGCCGGTCAGGCACTGGATCGAAGCGGTGGATGATCTGCTCAGCCGGTAGACGACTCACAAACTTCTTGTACTTTTTGTGACACCGGCGTACCCTTCGCTGCCGTACGGGGTACGCAAGGCAGTCGCTCAATCCGGCACTTGTACTTTTTGTGACGGCGGCGTACCCTCCAGCGCAGTTCACATGCAAAGGAGTACGCCATGGCTGCTGTTGCATCCGTCACTGCCTACGACCTGGCGGTCAGCTCGCCGCAAAAACGTGCGGCAAAGCCTCCGCGCCGCATCAACGGCGTCCCGGTCTACGAGCAGGAGTTCTGGACCAGCAAGCAGCGCCAGGCCAATCCGCTGCATGAAGTGTCGTACCGCGGCTGCTTCAAGCCGCAGCTGCCCGCCTACTTCATCGACCGCCTGAGCAAGCCCGGCGACGTCATTTACGATCCGTTCAGCGGGCGCGGCACCACGGCGATCGAGGCGGCGCTGATGGGACGCGGCGTGATCGCCAACGACGTCAACCCGCTGTCGGCGATCCTGACGCGGCCGCGGCTGCAGGTGCCGCTGATCGCCGCCATCGACGTGCGGCTGCGCGCGATCAGGATGACGGAAAAACGCAAGAATGACATCGACCTGTCGATGTTCTACCACCCGGATACCGAGCGCGAGCTGCTGAACCTGCGCGCCTGGCTCGCCGAACGCCAGGCGACCTGCATGGAGGACGACGCCGACCGCTGGATCCGCATGGTCGCCACCAACCGCCTGACCGGGCACTCGCCGGGATTCTTCTCCGCCTACACGCTGCCCCCCAACCAGGCGGTGTCACCGGAAAGCCAGATCAAAATCAACGAAAAAACCGGCAAGGCGCCGGAGTACCGCGACGTGCGCGCACTGATCCTCAGGAAATCGATGCAATTGCAGAGCGACATCAACGCCGCCGCACGCTGGCGCCTGCAGCAGGCCGCCGCCACCGCCAAATTTCATTGCGGACCCGCTGCATGGACGCCCGACATACCCGACAACAGCGTGCAGCTGACGGTGACCTCGCCGCCCTTCCTCAACATCGTGCAGTACGCGAAGGACAACTGGCTGAGGTGCTGGTTC
>JBFWOE010000104.1:0-11233 GCA_050250695.1 Burkholderiales bacterium | reverse complement strand
ATGGCCAAGGGCAAATTTGAGCGGACGAAGCCGCACGTGAACGTGGGTACGATCGGTCACGTGGACCACGGGAAGACGACGCTGACGGCGGCGATGACGACGGTGCTGTCGAAGAAGTATGGCGGCGAGGCGAAGGCGTATGACCAGATTGACGCGGCGCCGGAAGAGAAGGCGCGCGGGATCACGATCAACACGGCGCACGTGGAATACGAGACGGCGAATCGCCACTACGCGCACGTGGACTGCCCGGGCCATGCGGACTATGTGAAGAACATGATCACGGGTGCTGCGCAGATGGACGGCGCGATCCTGGTGGTGTCGGCGGCGGACGGCCCGATGCCGCAGACGCGCGAGCACATCCTGCTGGCGCGCCAGGTGGGCGTGCCTTACATCATCGTGTTCATGAACAAGGCGGACATGGTGGACGACAAGGAGCTGCTCGAGCTGGTGGAGATGGAAGTGCGCGAGCTGCTGTCGAAGTATGAGTTTCCGGGCGATACCACCCCGATCATCATCGGTTCGGCGCTGAAGGCGATGGAAGGTGACAAGGGGGAGATGGGCGAAGGGGCGATCGTCAAGCTGGCCGAGGCGCTGGACAGCTACATACCGGAGCCGAAGCGGGCGCTGGACGGGACGTTCCTGATGCCGGTGGAAGACGTGTTCTCGATCTCGGGTCGCGGCACGGTGGTGACGGGGCGGGTGGAGCGCGGGGTCATCAAGGTGGGCGAAGAGATCGAGATCGTGGGTCTGAAGCCGACGCTGAAGACGGTGTGCACGGGTGTGGAGATGTTCAGGAAGCTGCTGGACCAGGGTCAGGCGGGCGACAACGTGGGCATCCTGCTGCGGGGCACGAAGCGTGAAGAGGTGGAGCGCGGGCAGGTGCTGGCGAAGCCGGGCAGCATTACCCCGCACACCAAGTTCACGGCGGAGATTTACGTGCTGTCGAAGGACGAGGGCGGTCGTCACACGCCGTTCTTCAACGGTTACCGTCCGCAGTTCTATTTCCGGACTACAGACGTGACCGGCAGCATCGAGTTGCCCAAGGGCACGGAGATGGTGATGCCGGGGGACAACATTTCGATCACGGTGGCGCTGATCCAGCCCATCGCGATGGAAGAGGGGCTGCGCTTCGCCATCCGCGAGGGTGGCAAAACCGTCGGCGCCGGCGTCGTCGCCAAGGTTATTGAGTAAGGCTGCAGGCCAGTAGCTCAATTGGCAGAGCGTCGGTCTCCAAAACCGAAGGTTGGGGGTTCGATTCCCTCCTGGCCTGCCAAAAACAGGCGTCATTGAACACCGGTCGGCTGCGGCGAAAGTCCGGCAGACCCAGGAAAGCGCGAGGCGGTTGCGAAAGTGGACAAGATCAAGGTGGCGGTGGCGGTGTTGCTGGTGGTTGCCGGCATCGCGGGGTTTTACTACCTGCAGGAGAGCGCGACCGTGATCCGGCTCGCCGCCATGCTGGCCGGTCTGGCCGCCGGGGTGGCGGTGCTGTGGACTTCGGCGCCGGGGCAAAGCTTTTTTGCGTTTGCGCAGGAATCGGTCGCCGAGACGCGCAAGGTGGTGTGGCCGACCCGCAACGAAACGCTGCAGGCGACCGCAATCGTGTTTGTTTTTGTGCTGGTGATGGCGCTTTTCCTGTGGATGGTGGACACGATCCTGCTGTGGGTCGTGCAAAAGCTGATCGGTGGTGAGTGATGAGCAAGAAATGGTATGTCGTGCACGCGTATTCGGGCTTTGAGAAAAGCGTCCAGCGTGCGCTCATCGATCGCATCCGCCGCGCCGGCATGGAGGATCAGTTCGGGCAGATCCTGGTGCCGGTTGAGGAAGTGGTCGAGATGAAAGGCGGCCAGAAAAGCATCAGCGAACGCAAGTTTTTCCCGGGCTACGTGCTGGTCGAGATGGAGATGACCGACGACACCTGGCACCTGATCAAGAACACCGCGAAGGTCACCGGGTTTGTCGGCGGCACGGCGACGAAACCGACGCCGATCTCGGACAAGGAAGTGCAGAACATCCTGAACCAGATTCAGGAAGGTGTCGAAAAGCCGCGGCCCAAGGTGCTGTTCGAGGTGGGCGAGGCAGTGCGCGTCAAGGATGGTCCGTTTGCCGATTTTCACGGCAATGTGGAAGACGTCAACTACGACAAGAGCAAGCTGCGCGTGTCGGTGACGATCTTCGGCCGCTCGACCCCGGTCGAGCTGGATTTCGGTCAGGTCGAAAAGGCCTGATTTTTAACCGCGGGGAGGGTGCCGTTTTGCGGCATCCGCCTGCACCCGCAAGGAGAGTGTAAATGGCAAAGAAAGTCGTCGGCTTCATCAAGCTGCAGGTGCCGGCGGGCAAGGCGAATCCCTCGCCGCCCATCGGTCCCGCGCTCGGCCAGCGCGGCCTGAACATCATGGAATTCTGCAAGGCGTTTAATGCCGCCACACAGAAAATGGAGCCCGGGCTGCCGGTTCCCGTGGTGATCACGGCCTACCAGGACAAGAGTTTCACCTTCATCATGAAGACGCCCCCGGCGTCGATCCTGATCAAGAAGGCCGCCAAGATCGAAAGCGGCAGCAAGCGTCCGCATACCGACAAGGTGGGCCGCATCACGCGCGCCCAGGTCGAGGAAATCGCCAAAACGAAAATGCCCGATCTGACCGCTGCCGACCTTGAAGCCGCCGTGCGTACCATCGCCGGCAGTGCCCGCAGTATGGGCGTCGAAGTGGAGGGCGTGTAAATGGCCAACATCTCCAAACGCTACAAGGCGGTTCGCGCCAAGGTCGACCGCAACAAGCTGTATGCGCTGAAAGACGCTCTGCAACTGGTCAAGGAAGGCGCCACGGCCAAGTTCAACGAGGCAGTCGATGTCGCGATCAACCTCGGCATCGATGCCAAGAAATCGGATCAGACAGTGCGCGGTTCGGTCGTGCTGCCGCAGGGCACCGGCAAGACCGTGCGCGTGGCAGTGTTCGCCCAGGGCGAGAAGGCCCAGCAGGCGAAGGATGCCGGCGCGGATCTGGTCGGTTTTGACGATCTGGCTGCCGATATCAAGGGCGGCAAGATGGATTTCGACGTGGTCATTGCCACGCCGGACGCGATGCGCGTGGTTGGACAGCTGGGCCAGGTGCTCGGCCCGCGCGGCCTGATGCCGAACCCGAAGGTGGGGACGGTGACCCAGGACGTGACCCTGGCGGTGAAAAATGCCAAGGCCGGGCAGGTGCAGTACCGCGCGGACAAGGCCGGTATCGTGCAATGCACGATCGGCCGCGCGTCTTTCACGGTCGATGCCCTGGAGGAAAACCTCAGGGCGCTGATCGATGCCGTGAACAAGGCGCGCCCGACCGGAACCAAGGGCATCTATCTGAAGAAGGTTGCAGTGTCGAGCACGATGGGTCCCGGCGTTCGCGTTGACCAGTCGAGCTTCGCGCAGCAGCAACAGTGATTGAAGTCCCCGCGCGTTGCGCGCGGGGCAGTAACTTTGGGCCGCCGGCAGTGCATCGCCGGCGGGTTGTCAAAGACCGTAGGTACCGAGAGGTTTAATTTTTGGAAGAAAGCCGCAGGCTTGCCCGCGGCCGGACGCTGAAGTCCTACGCAGACGGTGTGCCCGAAACAGGTCAAACATGTTCATGTCTGACTCCTGGATCAATGGTCGCCGTGCAGTAAAGAGCGGTGGATGCAGGGCGAGAAAACAGGGATGGAAAACCGCATCACGGTGATTTGTCCGCATTTCGCGTTCCGCTTTCGCCGGTCCTCGTTTAACGTTTAACGGAGAACGACCTTGAGTCTCAATCTGGAGCAGAAGCAAGCGGTGGTGGCCGAAGTCAGCGCGCAGGTTGCGCAGGCCCAGGCCATCGTACTCGCAGAGTACCGCAGCCTGCCCGTGGGGGACATGACCGCGTTGCGCAAAAAAGCGCGCGACTCGGGCGTGTATTTCCGCGTTCTGAAAAACACCCTGGCGCGCCGTGCCGTCGCCGATACGCCGTTCAAGGGCCTGGCCGATCAGATGATCGGGCCGCTGGCCTACGGCATTTCGAGCGATCCGGTTGCTGCTGCCAAGGTGCTGCACGAGTTTTCGAAGGAGAACGAGCGTCTCGTGATCAAGGGCGGCGCCATGCCGAATGTCGTGATGAGTGCCAAGGAAATTGCGGCGCTCGCCAAGATGCCCAGCCGTCAGGAACTGCTCGCAACCCTGCTGGGAACCATGCAGGCCCCGATTGCCAAATTTGTCCGCACCCTCAACGAGGTGCCGACCAAATTTGTGCGCGGGCTTGCCGCCGTGCGGGATCAGAAGGAAAAGCAGGCCGCGTGATGTTGCCGCTTCGTGCGGCAATCACCGATAAATCCTAACCTATTGTTTTTATTAATTTTTTAGATTCAGGAGAACGACATGGCTGTTGCCAAAGCAGAAGTACTCGAAGCCGTTGCGAACATGACGGTTCTTGAGCTGTCCCAACTGATCAAGGACATGGAAGAGAAGTTCGGCGTATCGGCTGCCGCTGCCGCGGTAGCCGTTGCTGCTCCCGCCGCCGGCGGTGCAGCTGCCGCCGCTGAAGAGAAGACCGAGTTCACCGTCAACCTGACCAACGCCGGTGCCAACAAGGTCAACGTCATCAAGGTGGTGCGTGCGGTGACCGGCCTCGGCCTGAAGGAAGCCAAGGACCTGGTCGATGGCGCGCCGAAACCCGTCAAGGAAGGCGTGTCGAAGGCTGATGCCGATGCCATCGCCAAGCAGATTACCGAGGCGGGCGGCACGGCGGAAATCAAGTAATTGCAGGGAACCTGCGCCGGGCGGCGGTATTCCGCCGGCCGGCGTCTTTTGACTGTTTTGCTGAAGGTTGAAAGTAGCAGGTCATACCGCGCATCGCGCGATTGTGATCTGCAACGTTTGACTTTCTGACTCTGCTCCGGAGTGGACATGGCCTATTCATTCACCGAAAAGAAGCGCATTCGCAAAAGTTTTGCCAAACGCGAGAGCGTATTGCAGGTGCCGTACCTGCTGACGACCCAGATCGAATCCTTTGCGGCGTTCCTGCAGGAGTTCACGCCCGCCGGTTCGCGCAGGAACGAGGGTCTGCAGGCGGCCTTTACCAGCATATTTCCGATCGAAAGCCACTCCAAGAACGCGCGGCTGGAATTCGTCAGCTACGCGCTGGGCGTGCCCCCGTTCGACGTCAAGGAATGCCAGCAGCGCGGCCTGACCTTTGCGGCGCCGCTGCGCGCCAAGGTGCGCCTGACGATCATGGACAAGGAAGCGTCCAAACCGACGGTGAAAGAGGTCAAGGAACAGGAAGTCTACATGGGTGAAATTCCGCTGATGACGACCACCGGTTCGTTCGTCATCAACGGCACCGAGCGCGTGATCGTGTCGCAGCTGCACCGTTCCCCGGGCGTATTTTTCGAGCATGATCGCGGCAAGACCCATTCCTCGGGCAAGCTGCTGTTTTCGGCGCGGATCATCCCCTACCGCGGCTCGTGGCTGGATTTCGAGTACGACGCCAAGGACTACCTGTATTTCCGTGTCGACCGCCGCCGCAAGATGCCGGTGACGATCCTGCTGAAGGCGCTGGGATTTTCCGCCGAGCAGATCCTCAAGGAATTCTTCGTCTTCGATACCTTCCACATTGCCAAGAACGGCATCGAGTTCGAACTGAAGCCGGAACGCATGCGCGGTGAAACAGCGCGTTTCGACATCACTGCCAAGGGCGGCAAGCTGATCGTCGCCAAGGACAAGCGGATCACCGTCAAGCATGTGCGCGACATGGAGGCAGCCGGACTCAAGCGCCTCGACGTGCCCGAGGATTTTGTGATCGGGCGCGCGCTGGCGCACAACGTGATCGACAAATCCACCGGGGAACTGGTGGCCAGTGCCAACGACGAGATCACCGAGGAAGTGCTCGCCAAGCTGCGCGAAGCGGGGATCGACAGCGTCGAGACGATTTACACCAACGACCTCGACCAGGGCCCGTACATCTCGCAGACCCTGCGCATCGACGAAACCGCAGACCAGCTGGCAGCGCAGGTGGCGATCTATCGCATGATGCGCCCCGGCGAGCCGCCCACGGAAGATGCGGTCAAGACCCTGTTCAACGGGCTGTTTTTCTCGCCGGACCGTTATGACCTGTCGGCCGTCGGCCGCATGAAATTCAACCGCCGTGTCGGCCGCACCGAACTCGAGGGGGCCAACACGCTGTCGCCCGACGACATCGTGGCCGTGATCCGCATCCTGGTTGAATTGCGCAACGGCAAGGGTGAAATCGACGACATCGACCACCTCGGCAACCGTCGCGTGCGGTCGGTGGGTGAATTGGCGGAAAACCAGTTCCGGGCAGGGCTGGTGCGGGTGGAACGCGCTGTGCGCGAACGCCTGTCCCAGGCTGAATCCGAAAACCTGATGCCGCACGACCTGATCAACGCGAAGCCGGTATCGGCGGCGATCCGCGAATTCTTCGGCTCCTCGCAGCTGTCGCAGTTCATGGACCAGACCAACCCGCTGTCGGAGATCACCCACAAGCGCCGCGTCTCGGCACTGGGACCGGGCGGCCTGACCCGCGAGCGCGCCGGCTTCGAGGTGCGCGACGTGCATCCGACCCACTACGGCCGGGTGTGCCCGATCGAAACGCCGGAAGGCCCGAACATCGGCCTGATCAATTCACTGGCGATCTACGCCCGCACCAACCAGTACGGCTTTCTCGAGACGCCGTACCGCAAGGTCAGGGACAACAAGGTTACCGACCAGATCGACTACCTGTCTGCGATCGAGGAGGGCAAGTTTGTCATCGCCCAGGCCAATGCCGCGCTCGACAAGAACGGCAAGTTCACCGACGAACTGGTGTCCTGCCGCCACCACAATGAATTTGCGCTGTCCGCACCGGATCGCATCGAGTACATGGACGTGGCGCCGGCGCAGGCGGTGTCGGTGGCTGCTTCGCTGATTCCGTTTCTTGAGCACGACGATGCCAACCGCGCACTGATGGGGTCGAACATGCAGCGCCAGGCCGTGCCCTGCCTGCGTGCCGAGAAGCCGCTGGTAGGCACCGGGCTGGAACGTACCGTTGCGGTGGACTCGGGTACTGCGGTGCAGGCGCGCCGCGGCGGCATCGTCGATTATGTCGACGCCGGCCGCATCGTGGTGCGGGTGAATGACGACGAGACTTCCGCCGGTGACGTAGGCGTGGACATCTACAATCTGGTCAAATACCAGAGGTCCAACCAGAACACCAATATCAATCAGCGGCCGCTGGTCAAGGTGGGCGACCACATCGCCCGCAATGACGTCGTTGCCGACGGCGCATCCACCGACATGGGTGAACTGGCACTGGGCCAGAACATGCTGGTCGCGTTCATGCCTTGGAACGGCTACAACTTCGAGGATTCGATCCTGATTTCGGAGCGTGTGGTGGCTGATGACCGGTTCACTTCGATTCACATCGAAGAGCTGTCCGTCGTCGCGCGCGACACCAAACTCGGACCGGAGGAGATCACCCGCGACATTTCCAACCTGTCGGAGTCCCAACTGGGCCATCTTGATGAGTCCGGCATCATCCACATCGGCGCCGAAGTCGAGGCCGGTGACGTGCTGGTCGGCAAGGTGACGCCCAAGGGCGAAACCCAGCTGACGCCGGAAGAAAAGCTGCTGCGCGCGATCTTCGGTGAGAAGGCCTCTGACGTGAAAGACACGAGCCTGCGCGTGCCCTCGGGCATGTCGGGCACGGTGATCGATGTGCAGGTATTCACCCGCGAAGGCATCGAACGCGACAAGCGCGCCCAGCAGATCATTGATGACGAACTGAAACGCTACAAGAAGGATCTGGGCGACCAGCTGCGCATCGTCGAGAACGATGCATTCGAGCGCCTGGAGCGCCTGCTGACCGGGAAGACCGCCAACGGCGGGCCGAAAAAGCTGGCCAAGGGTTCAAAAATCACCAAGTCCTACCTGGCTGAAGTCGAGCGTCACAGCTGGTTCGACATCCGCCTGGCGAACGAAGAGTCCGCCGCGCAGATGGAGCAGATCAAGGAGAGCCTGGCGCAGACCAAGCTGCAGTTCGACAAGGCTTACGACGAGAAGAAGAAAAAACTCACCAGCGGGGATGAACTGCCGCCGGGCGTGCAGAAGATGGTCAAGGTTTACCTGGCGGTGAAACGCCAACTGCAGCCGGGCGACAAGATGGCGGGCCGCCACGGCAACAAGGGCGTGATTTCCAAAATCACCCCGGTGGAAGACATGCCGCACATGGCTGACGGCACCCCCGTCGACATCGTGCTCAATCCGCTGGGCGTGCCGTCACGGATGAACGTCGGCCAGATCCTGGAAACGCATCTGGGCTGGGCAGCCAAGGGCCTGGGTATCCGCATCGGCGAGATGCTCAAGGCGCAGGCCAAGGTTTCGGAAGTGCGCAAGGTGCTCGACAAGGTCTATAACACCAACGGCAAGCCGGTTGACCTCGATACGTTGAAGGACGAGGAAGTCATCGAACTTGCGACCAACCTGCGCAACGGCGTGCCGTTCGCAACGCCCGTGTTCGACGGCGCGACGGAAGTCGAGATCAAGCAGATGCTCGACCTCGCCTATCCCGCGGATGAGGCCCGGACCAAGAAGCTGGGTTTCACGCCGAGCAAGACCCAGGTCACGCTGTACGACGGACGCACCGGCGATCCCTTCGAACGCCCGGTCACCGTCGGCTACATGCACATGCTGAAGCTGCACCACCTGGTCGACGACAAGATGCACGCGCGTTCCACCGGCCCGTACAGCCTGGTTACCCAGCAGCCGCTGGGCGGCAAGGCGCAGTTCGGCGGTCAGCGGTTTGGCGAGATGGAGGTCTGGGCGCTGGAGGCCTATGGCGCGGCTTACGTGCTGCAGGAAATGCTGACAGTCAAGTCGGACGATACCGAAGGCCGGCGCAAGGTCTATGAATCCATCGTCAAGGGCGACCACCGCATCGAGGCCGGCATGCCGGAATCGTTCAACGTGCTGGTCAAGGAAATCCGCTCGCTGGCGATCGACATCGACCTCGACCACAACCGCTATTGATCAGTAACAGAGAGACCGGCAGGAATTTAACTGTATTCATCTGCCGGAAGCACCTCACCGTTTACGTAGGAGTTTGCGATGAAAGCACTGCTTGATTTGTTCAAACAGGTTACGCAGGAAGAGGAATTCGACGCGATCAAGATCGGGCTTGCTTCTCCCGAGAAGATCCGTTCGTGGTCGTATGGCGAGGTCAAGAAGCCTGAGACCATCAATTACCGCACGTTCAAGCCCGAACGCGACGGCCTTTTCTGCGCCAAGATTTTCGGTCCGACCAAGGACTACGAATGCCTGTGCGGCAAGTACAAGCGTCTAAAGCATCGCGGCGTGATTTGCGAGAAATGCGGTGTCGAGGTGACGCTGTCCAAGGTGCGCCGCGAGCGCATGGGCCACATCGAGCTGGCGAGCCCGGTTGCGCACATCTGGTTCCTGAAATCGCTGCCGTCGCGCTTGGGCATGGTGCTCGACATGACGCTGCGCGACATCGAGCGCGTGCTGTATTTCGAGGCCTACGTTGTCACCGACCCCGGCATGACGCCCCTGAAGCGCTGCCAGCTGATGACCGAAGAGGATTACCTGGCGAAGGTCGAGGAGTTCGGTGATGACTTCAGCGCGGCAATGGGCGCCGAAGGCGTACGCTCGCTGCTGCGCAGCCTGGATCTCGGCCGCGAAATCGAGACCTTGCGCGCTGACCTCGAGGCAACCAGTTCCGAGACCAAGATAAAGAAAATCGCCAAGCGCCTGAAAGTGCTGGAAGCGTTCCAGAAATCCGGAATCAAGCCGGACTGGATGGTCATGGAAGTGCTGCCGGTGCTGCCGCCGGAACTGCGTCCGCTGGTGCCGCTGGACGGCGGCCGTTTCGCGACCTCGGACCTGAACGACCTGTATCGCCGTGTGATCAACCGCAACAACCGGCTGAAGCGCCTGCTCGAACTGAAGGCACCGGAAATCATCGTTCGCAACGAAAAGCGCATGCTGCAGGAAGCCGTCGATTCGCTGCTCGACAATGGCCGCCGCGGCAAGGCGATGACCGGCGCCAACAAGCGTCCGCTGAAATCGCTGGCCGACATGATCAAGGGCAAAGGCGGCCGCTTCCGCCAGAACCTGCTGGGCAAACGCGTCGACTACTCGGGCCGTTCGGTGATCGTGGTCGGACCGCAGCTGAAGCTGCACCAGTGCGGGTTGCCGAAGAAAATGGCGCTCGAATTGTTCAAGCCCTACATCTTCAACAAGCTCGAAGTCATGGGGCTGGCAACGACCATCAAGGCGGCCAAGCGCATGGTGGAAAGCGAAGAACCGATCGTCTGGGACATCCTGGAAGAAGTGATCCGCGAGCACCCGGTCATGCTGAACCGCGCGCCGACGCTGCATCGTCTCGGCATCCAGGCTTTCGAACCGGTTCTGATCGAAGGCAAGGCGATCCAGCTGCACCCGCTGGTCTGCGCGGCGTTCAACGCAGACTTCGACGGCGACCAGATGGCTGTCCACGTGCCGCTGTCGCTGGAAGCGCAGATGGAAGCGCGCACGCTGATGCTGTCGTCAAACAACGTGCTGTCGCCAGCCAACGGTGACCCGATCATCGTGCCGTCGCAGGACATCGTGCTGGGTCTGTATTACACGACGCGCGAAAAGCAGGGGGCGCGTGGCGAGGATTCGCGATTCATCAATGTGAGCGAGGTATCGCGTGCCTACGAAACCGGGCAGGTCGAGATCAGTGCGCGTATCCATGTGCGCATCAGGGAGGTCGAGGTTGATGAGGACGGTACCCGGCGCGAAACGCTGAAGCGCTACCAGACGACGGTGGGTCGAGCATTGCTCTCGGAAATCCTGCCGCCTGGCCTGCCGTTTGAATTTATCAACAAAGCCTTGAAAAAGAAGGAGATTTCCAAAATCATCAACGCCAGCTTCCGGCGTTGTGGATTGCGTGAAACCGTGATTTTCGCGGACAAGCTGATGTACAACGGCTTCTCGATGGCGACCCGCGCCGGGCTGTCGATCGCCGTCGACGACATGCTGGTGCCGATGCAGAAAAACGACATTATCGGTGAGGCCGAAAAAGAGGTGCAGGAGATCGAGAAGCAGTACACCTCGGGCCTGGTCACCCAGGGCGAGCGCTACAACAAGGTGGGTGATATCTGGGGCCGCGCCGGGGATTTCGTCGCCAAGGCAATGATGGAGCAGCTCGGCGTCGAGCCGGTCATCGAATGGGATGCCGCCTCGCGG
>JBFWOE010000103.1:0-11265 GCA_050250695.1 Burkholderiales bacterium | reverse complement strand
AAACGGAAAATTCATCCGTGAATGGTCGTCGCTGGTCAATCCCGGCATGAGCATCCCGCCGATGATCCAGTCGCTGACCGGCATCAGCAACGACGTGGTGCGCGACGCGCCGCGCTTCGAGGAGATCGCGCGCGAGGTGTGGGAAGCCGTCGATGGCCGCGTGCTGATCGCGCACAACGCGCGTTTCGACTACGGTTTCCTGAAAAACGAATTCAAGCGCCTGGGCAAGAGCTTCAGCGCGCCGCTGCTGTGCACGGTCAAGCTCTCGCGCAAACTGTTTCCGCAGCACGCCCGCCACAACCTCGACACGCTGATCGGCCGCCACGGCATCGTTTGCGACGCGCGCCACCGCGCGCTGGGCGATGCGCGCGTGTTGTGGCAGCTCGCGCAGCAGTGGCGCGTTGATCCGGGCGAAGCCGCGGTGATCGCAGCCACCGCCAAGCTGCTGAAGACGGCGACGGTGCCCGCGGGGCTGCCGGACACGGTGTTCGACACCATCCCCGAAGGCCCGGGCGTGTATCTTTTTTACGGCGAACGCGACGTGCCGCTCTACGTCGGCAAAAGCATCAGCCTGCGCGCGCGGGTGATGTCGCATTTCTCCGGCGACCACCGCGTCAACAAGGACATGCGCATCGCCGCCGAAGTCAAACGCGTGGACTGGATCGAAACCGCGGGCGAACTCGGCGCGCTGATCGAGGAAGCGCGGCTGGTGAAAAAACTCTCACCCGTGCACAACCGGCAATTGCGCCGCGCCAGTGAACTGTGCGCGTGGCAGTGGGATACCAAACAACACGACGTCGCGCCGCAGCTGGTGTCGGCGCGCGACCTCGCCGGTGACGGCTTCGAGCATCTCTACGGCCTGTTCCGCAACCGCCGCACCGCGATCGAGGCGCTGCGCGAAATCGCCACGGAGCACCAGCTGTGCCTGCAGCTGCTCGGCCTCGAACAGCGCGATGGCCCGTGTTTTGCGCACCAGATCAAGCGCTGCCGCGGCGCCTGCGTCGGCAGGGAAACGCCGGCTGCACATGCGCTGCGGCTCGCCGCGGCGCTGGCCGGGCTGCGGGTGCGCGCCTGGCCGTTCCCGGGTCGCATCGCCATCCGCGAAACCACCGCCGACGGCGAACGCAGCGAACTGCATGTGCTCGACCAGTGGCGCCACCTCGGCACCGTGAAGAGCGCGGAAGAACTGCACGAACTGCAGGAGGCCGCGCCGCGGCCGCTGTTCGACCATGACACCTACAAGATCCTCAGCCGCTACCTGCTCAGCGGAAAAAACCGACCTGACATCGTGCAACTTAACGCAAATTAACTACGAAAAAATCAATTTAACTCATTGTTTTTAATGGTATTTATATAGCGTCCGAATAGATCGCCCGGAAGTGAAATCACCTCTGCACTATAGACAGCCTATCAATGCTGTTACAAATCGAATAGATCGATACCCTTGTTACGGACTCGATATTTCGCGCGATTCTCCTTAATGTCCCATTTATTACCCCAAACAAGCTCCCCGTTTTCTACTACAAACAGCACCGGAATCTTAGGATTGTTGATATCTTTGCCACCACTGTCATGCCACTTTTTTTCCCAAGCTGAAAAATATGGCTCCAATTTAGTGGCCGCCATGTAGTAGATGGCCTTGAGTTCAATTGCTTCATAAATGGCAAAGACCCAGCCTACTTTCCGATACTTTGCAAGAATTGTGGGATTAAGGTGGTGATGCGTTGAAAAACTTTGAGTGAGTGCAAAGTTTACTGACTTAAGCTCATACTCACGCCCATCTTTGTCACGAGCATCGTTACCCTCGCGTTTTCGCAACACCGACAATCCAGTAGCAAGGGCGATTTGCAGCAACTTCCCCCCATTGTCTTGGAATATGTCTCTGATTCCGTGCTTGTCAGCGAGCTGTTGTAATCGCCTCACATATGGAAGCAAAATTTCCAGCTCTTTCTGATCGGGATGCGGCTTCACCGCATACCCCCGCCGAAAAGTTCGGCAACTTTAATGTTGAGCGCCTTAGCGATTCGCTCCACATTATCAATCGACACATTTCTTTCGCCGCGCTCAACTGAGCCAATATAAGTCCTATGCAAACCGGATTTCTCAGCGAGCATTTCCTGAGAAAGCCCTTGACGTTTGCGCTCATCCCGAACACGAGCAGCAAAAGTCTGTCTTAATCGTAGATTTTTTGATCCTGCTAACATAGCGCACAAAAGATTGCTAGAATGATGACTATGTATCTACAGACTATAAGTAGCTTTTTAAAGGCCAACTCCAATGATTTCGCCAGCCTATAAGACACAACTCGGCTCATGCCACTGCGGCGACTCACTAGACCTGCTTGAGCAGTTAGATGACGAGTCAGTAAGCCTAATCCTCACTAGCCCACCTTTCGCCCTACTTCGAAAAAAAGAATACGGGAACAAAGATCAGCATGAATATGAAGACTGGCTTTGCGAATTCGCGCGGATTGTGAAACGAAAGCTTAAAGATGACGGCAGCTTCGTGCTCGATTTAGGAGGCGCCTACGAAAGAGGCTCTCCCTCTAGAAGTCTTTACAATTTTCGCGTTCTCATTCGATTCTGCGACGACTTGGGCTTTACATTAGCAGAGGATTTTTATTGGTATAACCCGTCAAAACTTCCAAGCCCGATTGAATGGGTAAACAAGCGAAAACTGCGCGTCAAGGACTCCATTAATACCGTGTGGTGGCTCAGTAAGACGGAATGGCCAAAAGCAGACGCCTCAAAAGTGTTAGTGCCTTACAGCGAACGAATGAAAAAATTGCTTGAGGATCCAGACGCTTTCTACCAGCCAGCAAAAAGACCATCCGGTCATGACGTAGGAAAAGGTTTCGGAAAAGATAACGGTGGGGCAATCCCGTCCAACCTGTTGCAAATCCCTAATAGCGAGTCAAACGGGGCCTACTTACGTGGGTGCAAAGCTATTGGCGAAAAAGGTCATCCCGCACGCTTCCCATCGAAGTTGCCCGAGTTTTTCATAAAGTTTTTAACTGATCCGGAAGATATTGTTGTCGATATTTTCGCCGGATCAAATACGACTGGCTATGTTGCGGAAATTGAAGGGCGAAAGTGGATGAGTTTTGAAGCCGACAAGGATTATGTAGCCGCTTCCGTTTTTCGGTTTCTTCCGCAAAATACCACCACCGATCAAATGCGGCAGATGTACGAACAGATAATTGCTGGTCAGTCCATCGACTTGAGTGGCATTTGGCCTACGCAAGAAAAGCTTTTTACAGCCTAAATCGACCAACTTTTCCATTACAGTCATAATCATCACAGTCCGGAGGAGGACATCATGATGAAGCTTGTGCATTCGATAGTCATCGCCCTGCTGCTCGTGCTGGGTGCCTTCAACGCCGCCGCGCAGCAGTACCCGGCAAAACCGGTGCGTTTCATCATCCCCTTCCCGCCGGGCGGCCCCACCGACATCATGGGCCGGCTCGCCGCGGACATCCTGGCGCGCGCCTACGGCCAGCAGTTCATCGCCGACAACCGCGGCGGCGCCGGCGGCAACATCGGCTCCGACCTCTGCGCCAAGGCTCCCGCCGACGGTTACACCATCTGCATGATGACCGCCGCGCAGGGGATATCGCCGGGCATCTACCGCAAGCTGCCGTTCGACCCGGTGAAGGATTTTTCGCATGTCACGCTGATGGCGATACTGCCGAGCATGCTGACCACGCATCCGTCGCTGCCGGTGAAAAACGTCAGGGACATCATCGCCCTCGCCAGATCCAAACCCGGCGAACTGTCCTACGCGTCGACCGGCAACGGCTCGAGCCCGCACATGATGATGGAACTGTTCAAGTACCTGGCGAAGGTCAACATGGTGCACATCCCGTACAAGGGCCAGGCGCCGGCAGTGGTCGACCAGATTTCGGGGCAGGTGCAGCTCGCCTTCAACACCGCGATCGGCGTGATGCCCCACGTGCAGGCCGGCCGGCTGAAGCCGATCGCCATTTCGACCAAGGGCCGTTTCCCGCCGATGCCCGACCTGCTGACGGTGGCCGAGAGCGGGCTGCCGGATTTCGACGGCTCGTCGTGGCAGGGCGTGGTGTTCCCCGGCGGCACACCGCCGGACATCGTGAACAAGGTCCACGCGACGCTGGCGAAGGAACTCACTTCGGCCAAGGGCAGGGAGACGCTGCTCAAGCGCGGCGGCATCGCTTCGGGCAACACGCCCGCGCAATTCGCTGCATTCGTCAAGGGTGAAGTCGACAAGTGGACGCGGATCGCCAGGGCGGCCAACGTCCGGGTGGACTGAACGCATGGCAGCAGCAGATACTGAGCGCGCTGCACGCATCGACCTCGCCGCCGCCCTGCGCAGCGCTTCGCGCATGGGCCTTGGCGAGGGCATCTGCAACCACTTCAGCGTCGAAGTGCCCGGCCGGCCCGGGTTTTTCCTGATCAATCCGCAGGGACTGCACTGGTCGGAAGTCACGCCCGCCGACCTGGTGCTGGTCGATGCGCAGGGCCGCAAGGTCGCGGGAAAACACGAAGTCGAACCGACGGCGTTTTTCATCCACGGCGCCGCGCACCGCAGCAAGCCCGACGCGAAGTGCGTGCTGCACACCCACATGCCCTACGCCACCAGCCTGACCGTGGTGCATGGCGGCCGTGTCGAACCGGCAAGCCAGGTGGCGCTGAAGTTTTACGGCCGTACTGCCTACGATGAGGCCTACAACGGACTGGCGCTGGATGTCGCCGAAGGCGAACGCATCGTCGCCGGCCTGAAAAACGCCGACGTGCTGTTCCTTGCCAACCACGGCGTGATCGTCACCGGACCCTCGGTGGATCTCGCCTTCGACGATCTCTATTACCTGGAACGCGCGTGCATGCTGCAGGTGCTGGGCATGGGCAGCGGCAAACCGCTGCGCATCGTGCCCGGGGAAATCGCGCGTGCAACCGCGGCGCAGATGACCGACGACACCCAGGCGCGGCTGCATTTCGTCGCGCTCAAACGCCTGCTCGACCGCGATGAGCCGGGGTGGTCGCAGTTGTCATGACCCCGGCTGCGGCTATTTCGCCTTGATGCCACGCTCCTTGATGAATTTTCCCCAGAACGCGTGTTCGGCTCTGATGAACGCAGCAAAAGCTGCAGGCGTCGATGCTTCCAACTCGAAGCCGAGGCGTGACAGGGAGTCCTGCACTTCACGCGCCTGCAGCGCAGTGCGTATCTGCTTGTTGAGCGCATTGACGATGGCCGGGTCCAGTCCGGCCGGCGCGATCATGCCCATCCACGCCACCGCCTGGAATCCGGGATAACCAGCTTCGGCCACTGTCGGCAGGTCGGGAAATGCAGCCGAGCGCTTCAGCGTGGTGATGGCCAGTGCGCGCAGCTTGCCGCTTTTGACATGCGGCAGCAGTGCCGGCGGCCCGCCAAAACTCATCTGCACCTGTCCGCCGATCAGGTCGGCAACCACCTGTGATGTGCCCTTGTAGGGCACGTGCAGGAGTTTGATTCCGGCGCGCGCCGCCAGCACTTCGCCGGCCAGGTGCCCCACCGTGCCGACGCCGCCGGTGCCGTAAGCCAGTTTGCCGGGGTTGGCCTTGCCATACGCGACCAGGTCCTTGACACCGGCAATCTTCAGCGCCGGGTGCACCACCAGCAGGTTCGGTGCTTCCACCGTGCGCGAGATCGCGGTGAAATCCTTCAGTGCATCATATGGCCGCTTGCCCAGCAGGTGCGGATTCAGCGCCAGATGCCCGATATGCCCGATGCCCAGCGTATAACCGTCGGGCGTGGCGCCGGCCACGATCTGGTATGCAATGGCCCCGCTGGCGCCCGGACGATTGTCCACCACCAGTTGCTGGCCGAGCTGCCGGGTCAGCTGCTGCGCGATCACGCGCGCGGAAGTATCGACGTTCCCGCCGGGCGAAAACTGCACGATCACCCGGATCGGGCGCGCGGGGTAGTCGGCGGAAACGGCAATCATGCTGATCACCATCAGCGTACAACCCGCAAGAATTTTTGCGGATAAGACATGAAACATGTTTTTCATGGTTTCCTCCTGTAATGGTCACAACACCCGATAACGATCAAGCAGATCACCGTCAGGAACAAAACCAAGTCCCGGACCGTCACCCAGGGTCACGCCGCCCTGATCGACCCTGAAACCCGGATACAGAAACTCGTCACGCAAGGGATTTGGATTGGCATCAACCTCGCCGAAACCGTGGCCACCGGTTGCACCAAGCAGATGAAGCGCGGCCAGCAGGCCGATGCCGCCGCCGAGCCAGTGCGGACAGAAAAGCACACCCTGTTCCCGGGCATGGCGGGCGATTCCGATGCAGCCGCTGATGCCGCCCCATTTGCCCGGGTCGGGCTGGATGACCCGAACCGCGCCGGATCCGGTCATTTCCCTGAAAGCCTGCGCGCCCCGCAGATTTTCACCGGCCGCCAACGGCACGACGATGCGGCGCGCAAGATCGCACCACTCCACAACGGGCACGTCCGCCGGTACGGGTTCCTCCAGCCACAGCGGGTTGAATTCAGCAAAGTTGCGCGCTGCTGCAACCGCGTCCTCGACATCCCAGCGCTGATTGGCATCGAGCATGATCCCGCCGTGCTCACCGACCACGGCCCGCAGATTGCGGATGTTGGCGGCATCGGTGCCGGCGTCAAAGCCGACCTTGAGCTTTACCGCGCGAAACCCCTGCTCCAGTTTCTGTGCGGCGATGCGCTCCGGCTGCTCCGGTCCCAGGCCGCTGGCATAGACCTTGACCGGCGGCGATCCGCCCAGCCACTTCCACAGCGGCTGCGCCGCCTTGCGTGCCGCAAGGTCCCACAACGCGATGTCGATTCCAGCAGCAACCTGCGCGAACGGCCCGGGTTCGCCGCACTGCAGGGCTGGAACACGCAGGGCCTGCTCGAGCAATGCAAATGCCGCGCCGGGATCGGCAAAGGTTTTTCCCGCCAGCAGCGGAGCAACGACCTCGGTCAGCAGCCGTGCCCGGTGCAGGGCTGCGCCTGGCGGATAGTTGCACCAGATTTCACCCCAGCCCGATATGCCGTCGGCATCGATCACCTCGACCAGCAGCGAGCTGCGCTCGCGCAGCACACGGAACGAATTGCGCACCGGCTGTGCCACCGGCGCACTCAGCACGTGCACGCGCACGGCTGCCACGTGCAGGGGCAGGATCGGCGTGACGGTCAGCGGCATGGCGCATGGTAGGCACGCACTGCTGATAAGTTAAAATGAATTATTCTGATAATGTGATAGTAATTTCACATCACCATGCCCGACCCAGTCCATCATGATCCGCTGCCGACCCGTCTCGGCAACCTGCGCTTCCGCCATTTCCAGCTGATCGACCTGCTGGTGCGACTGGGCACCGTGCGCAAGGCCGCGCAGGCGATGAACCTGACCCAGCCCGCTGCCAGCCTGATGGTGCGGGATCTCGAAACCGCATTTGGCGTCCCGCTGTTCGAGCGCAGCCCGAAGGGCATGGTCGCCACCGCGCACGGGAGCGCAATCCTCGATCGCGCACGCACCATGGTCGGCGAACTTCGATTGGCGGCGGATCAAACCGGAGAAGCCGCCGGCGATGCGACGCAAATGCTGTGCGTGGGCGCGCTGCCGCGCGTGATGCTGGACCTGATGCCGAGGGTGGTGCGCCGGGCGCATGAGGAGTGGCCTGAACTGCGATTGCGCTTTGTCGAGGGTGTTGCTTCGCAACTGCTGCCAGCACTGCGCACCGGCGAGGTCGATTGCATCGTGGCCCGCCTGACCCATGAAGTCGTCGCTTCATCCGGCTCCGACGAATTCCATCAGCAGAAACTCTACGCCGAAGGCATGTCTTTCGTTTGCGGCCTGAATCATCCCTGTGCGAGAAAGCGCAGAATGGATATCGGCGATCTGGTTGACGCCGATTGGGTATTGCCGCCACCTGAAACCGAGGCGCGCCAGGTATTCACCAACACTTTTCTGCGCGCCGGATTCGCGCCGCCGGCACCCCGCATCGAATCGCTGTCGGTGGTATCGAGCATGAGCCTGGTTCAGCAGGCGCCTTACCTGACGGTCGCCCCCGCGGCAATCGCCGGCGAATGGCAGAAGCTCGGGCAACTGCGTGTATTGCCGGTCACCGTCGACATGTCGCTGTCACCCATCGCGTTCCTGTGTCGCCGCAGCAACCTGACATCCGCTGCCGTGCAGCGTTTCGGCAAACTGGTCGGCGACTGCGCCACGGTACTGCGGCGGCCGCTCAGTGGAAAACCACGGGCGAATTCAGCAATACGCTGAAGCTGTCGAGGAATTCATCAATGTGTTCGATCGATGAATCCTTGCTGACCGCCGCGCCCATCGCATCCGCGAATTTCTGCGCGACATCGCCCTGGAAGTAGGTGCCGCGCGAAGTGCGCTTGTCCACCAGTTCCAGGCCGTCCTGGCCGGGATACTCGGCGACGTAATACTGGTCACTGTTGTAGACGATGCGCATGGCGAGCTCCTTTCGCTGTAAGTTGTTGATTGTTATTGACTAAAAATATCAATAAAAACAATAACCTGCAGTGAATATGAGGGGGGAAGCGCCTTTTTCAAGGGCGCTGTGCCGCGCGGCGCTGGGTCAGCGCAATGCCGGACAGGATCAGCACGAGCCCCAGGTAGGCGTTGGCATGCGGATGTTCGCCCATCAGCGCCACGCCGAGGAATACCGCTACGCCGGGGCTGAGGTAATTCACCAGCGACATGAACGACGGGCCTGCGGAACGGATCAGCTGGAAATAAAGGATGGTCGCGAGCGCCGTCGGCATCACGCCCAGCCAGGCCACTGCCGCCAGCGATCCTGCGCCGGGTGCAAGCTGCCACGGCCGGTCCTGCCACAGCGCGACCGGCAGCACGATGAGGCTGGCGACGATCAATGTCGCCGCGGCAGCCACCATCACGTCGCCCTTGATGATCAGCCGCGTCAGCACGCTCTGCAGCGCGTAACACAGCGCGCCTCCGAACACCGCGAGCTGCGACACGATGCGCAGCACGTCACCGCCGACGCCGGCCAGCGCCGCCGGCCCCATCAGCACCACGATGCCGGCAAATCCGGTTGCAAATCCCGCGGCGCGCTGCCGCGTCAGGTGTTCACCGGCGACCAGGAAATGCGCCAGCACCAGCGTCGCCAGCGGCATGCCCGCCATCAGGATGCCGGCGAGCGCGCTCTCCACCACCTGCTGCCCCCAGGTGATCAGGTAGAACGGCAGCGCATTGCCGATCACCGCGATCAGCACGAACGGCGCCCAGATGCGGCCCGGCGGCGGCAGGCGACGGCCGGTGGCGTAGACAATCAGCGTCAATACCAGCGCAGCGACGCCGACGCGCCCGGCGACGACTGTCAGCGGCGGCAGATCCGCCACCGCGATGCGGTTGAACATGAACGAAGAACCCCACATCGCGGTGAGCGCCAGCAATAACAGCCAGTCGTTCAGGGTGCGCTGCGTCGACATCGGGAAAAACCGCGCCCGCGGGCGGGTCATTTATCTTGTTGTGATGGCGGCAGAGCATACACGAAGCAATGCCCGCCAGAGGACGGCATGGGGGAACAGACCGGGTTGTCCCCATTTACGTTATTGCGCTCGCGCGGCCGGACGGCTGTGACTTATGCGCTAGAGGCTGTCGACAACGGCGATGCCCTGTATCTCAACCAGGATACCGGGGCGTGCGAACTGGCTGATTGTGAGCAGGGCACTACCCGGAAAATTGCTCCCGAAAACTTCCTTCCGGATTTCTACGAAACGATCGCCATGGCGCGGATCATTGATGAACACGGTCATCGTGACCATGTCGCTGAGTCCGTTACCTCCGGCGGATTTGATCGTCGCATCAAGCTTTGCGAAAACTTCGCGAGTTTGAGCTTCAAAATCGGTGGTGGTTGCCGATGCCGTCTGACCGCCCAGCCAGATGATCTTGCCGCCCGACGTGACAACTGCACGTGAATATGCCCGTGAATTTGAGCGATCATCTGATATATGGGTGCGTTGCAGTGCCAAATTCTTTGTCCTCCGATATGCGTCCGGGCGCGGACTGATCAGATCACTTAACGCGAATGTTTGCCGCCTTGATTACCTTGGCCCACTTCGCGATTTCAGACTTGATGTAATCGCCGAATTCCTCCGGAGAGTTGCCCACGGGGTCGGAGCCGGTGCGGGCAATGCGCTCCCTTACGTCAGGGCGGCGCAACAGGGTGCCGATCTCCGAGTTCAGGCGCGTGATGATCGCAGTCGGCGTACCCGCCGGCGCGAGAATTCCGAACCAGGATGCCGATTCGAAGTCCTTGAATCCTGATTCGATCATGGTCGGAATGTCCGGCATGACAGTTGTGCGTGATCGGCTGGTTACAGCAAGGCCACGCAGTCGTCCCGATTTGACGTGCGGTTGCGACGAGAGCGGGCTGCTGACCATCAGCATGATCTGGCCGCCGAGCACATCGGTGAGGGCCGGGCCGATGCCCTTGTAGGGCACGTGGAGCAGGCGGGTGCCGGCAGCCATGTTAAGCAGTTCCATCGTCAGGTGGCTGCCGGTGCCGGTTCCGCCAGTGCCATAGGTAAGCACCCCGGGTTTCGACTTATCAAGCTTGATTACATCGGCAATGCTGCGCACCGGCACCGAAGGGTGCGCGACGATTAACATGGGTGATGTCGTTACCTGGGTGACCGGCGCAAGGTCGCGCACGGGATCATAGGGAAGCTTGTTGTACAGACTGATATTGATTGCGATGGCGCCGGTAAACCCGACAACCAGGGTATAACCATCCGGCGCGGCCTTGGCGACCAGGTCGGTGCCGATCATGCCGTTGGCACCGGGTCGATTGTCGACGATGACCCGTTGACCGAGCGATGGCGAGATTTCCGCAACAATCCGCGCGACGGCATCAATACCGCCCCCAGTTGAACTTGGTGCGACGATGCGAACCACTTTGCCGGGGTAGGGCTGGGCGATTGCAGGCCCGCCTGTCATTGCCGCGAATGCCGCGACAAGCATCAATGGCAACTGTTTCGACAACATGCGAACAGAGCTTGCCGTCATCATTGAAACCCCTTTGGTTCGGCTGTCGGGAATAAAAACTGAATTGGATTATTACCTGCCGGGCACTCTATATCCACCCCGGGTGTAGTGTCAAACAAGAGGAAAGGCGACGGCGTGGCCAGAGGCCAGGCGGTTTTTACCTCCTTGCGAGTCACCGGGCAGTGCAGGAATACTAAGAGCGCGTAACAAAATGACGCTTGTACATTAACGACGGACTTGGTACGGTA
>JBFWOE010000102.1:0-11421 GCA_050250695.1 Burkholderiales bacterium | reverse complement strand
GTGGCGGCGTTCAAGCGGCATTTCGCAGCCGAAGAGGGGGAAGGTGCGTTGACGGCGGAGCAGCGCGGGATGCTGCAGTGCCTGGTCCGCAAACAGCAGGCGGGCGGATGAAAAACGGGCCGCGATGCGGCCCGTTTTTTTGTGTGCGCGGTTTCAGCGCAGTGATTTCAGCAGGTCGAGCGCCTTGCCCATCGAGAATTCATACGTCGTCTGGTCCCAGGCCTTGGCATTGTTGCGCATCATGTAGCCGTGCTGGATGCCGGGGAAGATGTGCACTTCGAGGCTGGCCACTTTCTTGGCTTTCGCCAGGTAGGCGGTCTGCACGTCCGGCGGCGCGGCGTGGTCCTGGTCGCCCCAGATCAGGCATACCGGCTTGGTCAGCCCGTCGAATTCATCGAGGTAGTCCTTCATCTGCGTGCTGTGGCAGCCGATGCCGGCGTCGTAGCCGAGGCGCTTGACGCCGATCACCGAGTACGGGCCGCCGTAACACAGGCCCATCGCCACCGCCTTGCCGTTGTGCTGGCGCACCTGGCGCACGGCGAGCAGCGCATCGGCCATGTCGGTTTCGCCGGTGGCAATGACTTCAAGGCGCGGCTGCGCGCGTTCTGCTGATCGCTTGTCTTCGCGCGGCAGCGGGCCGGGCACGGTGCGCCAGAACAGGTCTGGTGCGGCGGCGATGTAACCGGCGTCGGCGAAGGCATCGGCGATGCCCCGCAGGTCGGCGTCGACGCCGTGCACCGACGAGGCGAGCACTATGGCCGGCACCTTGGCGCTGGCCGCGGGTTTGGCGAGATAGCAGTCGAATTCACCGCCGTTGCGCGAACGGACCTTGATGTCTTTGCCGGGCATGGTGTTCCTCGGGACGGTCAGTTGATCGCGAGCAGTTCGACTTCGAACACCAGCGTGGCGTTGGGCGGAATCACGCCGCCGGCGCCGCGCGCGCCGTAGCCTAGGTCGGGCGGGATGGTGAGCTTGCGTTTGCCGCCGACTTTCATGCCCTGCACGCCTTCGTCCCAGCCGCGGATGACGTGTCCGGCGCCCAGCGGGAACACGAAGGGGTCGTCGCGATCCTTGCTCGAGTCGAATTTTTTGCCGTCGGTGAGCCAGCCGGTGTAATGCACGGTGACTTCGATGCCCGCGGCGGCTGCTTCGCCGTCGCCGTTGATGATGTCCTCGATGATGAGCCCGCTTGCAGTGGTGGTGCCTGCCATGGTGTGTCCCTGTTCGTATGGATGACTGCGTTGAGGCTGCATTATGCCCCAGTTGGCGGGGCCACGATTGTGGCCGGGGTTTTCGGTAGAATCCGCGTTCCGCAATCAGGCAACGGGGACATGCAGGTGGACTGGATCACGCAATTGCTGAAGGATGCGCCGGCGGCGGCGCCGTACCGCGCGCAGCTCGAAACGCTGGCGCGCGAACACGCCGAACTCAAGGCTGAAAACGCGCGGCTGAAGGACGAGCTGGCGTGGTTCATCCCGCAGTGGGACACGCTCGACGGCGACGCGGTGCGCACGCTCGAGCACCTGTCGCGGGTGGAGCGCGCGCAGCCGCCGGAAATTGCGGCGGTCAACAAGGTGAACATCCAGATCGTCGAGTCGTACCTGGTCTACCTGGCGAAAGGCGAGTTCGTGCATCCGCCGCTCAACGGCGAGCCGCATTTCAGAATTTCGGCGAAGGGCCGGCGCTACCTCAATGACCGCGGCCTGCCCAAGGCCTGAGCGGCGGCTTCAGCGCCCGGCGTCGTAGGCACGCACGATCTGGCGATAGCGGTGGCTCATCAGCGTGATGCGTCCCCAGTCGATTGTGGTGGTGGTGCCTTGGTATTTCACCGAAAAGTCCTGCATTTCCCATTCGGCGAACAGCGACGGCAGGCGCGCGCGGTGGGCGCGGATTTTTTCGCTGCGCTGTTTTTGCGGCGGGCCGTACTTGAGTTTCAGCGCGTCCATTGCCGGCCCCTGCGCCTCGATGCCCCAGGTGTTGATGTGGATGGCCTCGATGAAGCCGTCGACGACATCGACGATCATTTCGCCGCGCGGGTAGGGGATCGAACCGCTGCGCGGGTAGAACACGTGGTATTCGTCGGCGCCCCACGGTGTCTTGCGGGTCAGGGCTGCAGCGTAGCAATGCCGGCGGGTCATGGTGTCTTCGCCGCTGCCGCAGGCGGGAAACAGGAACCGCGTGCCGAGTTCGACGCCGAGCATGGCCTTGGGCGATTCGGCGGCCTGCGCCGCGGCGGCGAGCAGCGCGGTGAACAGCAGGGGCAGCACGTGGCGGAATCGAAGCATAGGCGGCATCATACGCGGCATGGTTTGCAGAACCGACATTCAATGACCCGGCAGTCCGCAAGGTGGCAGGTTTATATCGTGCGCTGCGCCGACGACAGCCTCTATACCGGCATTGCGCGCGATGTCGGGCGGCGCATCGCCGAGCACAACGGCAACGGCGGACCGGGTGCGAGTTATACGCGTTCGCGGCGCCCGGTGACGCTGGTCTACTGCGAAGCGGCCGCCGACCGTTCTGCGGCGAGCCGCCGTGAATACGAGATCAAGCAGCTGAGCCGTACGGAAAAACTGGCGCTGATCGCGGCCTCAGCGTGCGCGTAGCAGCGCGACGAGCAGCAGTGCCGCTGTCGCCCACAGCGCTGCCGGCGCATAGGCCAGGGCCTGCTGCACGCCGGCATCCTGGTTGAGCTGCGTGGCGATCAGCGCAATGCGCAGCATGGCGGCAAACGCGAACATCGAAAACATGCCGCCGCTGGCATAACCCTCGCGGCCGGTGTGGCCGAGCACCAGCGCCGCACCGAAGGCGCCGAACATCACCGCAGCCCAGGCGGCTCCGGCAATCAATTGCGCCGCAATCAGCGTGCCCAGCGATCCGGCCTGTGCCGCGTACAGCACTGCCGCGGCACCTGCTGCTGCGCCGGCGGCGATCACCGTGAAATCCCCGTAGCGGCGGATCAGCAGCGTCAGAGGCAGCATCGCCAGGTTGAAGCCGACCCAGAACACCGGCATCAGCATGCCCAGTTCCGCCGCAGACGCATGGCGCAGATACTGCGCGGCGGTATTGACCGTGAAGTGCAGCTGGAAGCCGAGGCCGGCCAGCGCCACGATGACGAAAAAACCGGCCAGCGGCAAACGTCGCGGGGGTGGCTCGATCTGCGCCGGCGCTGCGGCTGCCAGCCTGCGTTCCGCCCAGACCAGCGCCCAGGCGGTGACCGCGACCGAGATCGAAGCCAGCGCGAACGGCAGCCGCGCATCGGCATCGCGCAGCACGCCCGTGAGATAGGGTGCCAGCGCGCCGGCAACGCCGAAGCCGAACAGCCACCAGCCGGCAATCGCGGGCCGGGCGCCTGCCGCGGCATATTTGCCGATCAGCATCAGCGGTGGCGCGCGCAGTGCCGACGAGGTCAGGGTCCAGGTGAAGGTCAGCAGCAGGAAAGGCCAGGGGCCGGCGTGCGGCGCCGCGAACGGCAGCAGCAGGAACGCCAGCGCCGAAACCAGCGTGACCAGCGCGGCGCGCTGCCCGATGCGTCCGAGCAGGCGCGATACCGCGTCGGTGCGGGCGCCGACCAGCCAGTCGGCGATCACGAATACCAGCTGGTCGGCGACGAGTATCCACAGGATCCAGGATCTGGGTATGCCGGCCTCGGCTGCGAGCCGCGGCAGGAAAATCACGTACACCGTCCAGGTCAGCGTGAAAAACAGCTGCAGCAGCGCGAAATAAATGCCGACGGAACGTGAAACGGGAGTCATCGGATGCGGCACATGCGGTCAGTAATGGTGGCTGCGCAGTGTGACGAAGCGTTTGCGCCCGGTCAATCGGACCCGCCTGCTAAGATTGCCGCAGGAGGTTTTTCATGCCAGACATCAACCAGCCTGCGGTGGACGTGTTCGAGGCCGCGCGCACGCGGCGCTCGATCCGCGCCTACAAAGCGGACCCGGTGCCGCGCGAGACGCTGCGTGCCATTGTCGAGGTCGCACGCCATGCGCCCAGCGGGTCCAACATCCAGCCCTGGCGCGTGCACGTGCTGACCGGCGCGACGCTGGCCCGCGTCGGCGGAGCGATCCGCAGGGCTTTCCTTGAAGACGAGCCGGGCCACAAACGCGATTACGAGTATTACACCGACCCGGTGTTCGAGCCGTACCTCGCGCGGCGCCGTGAATGCGGCTGGGGCCTTTACGGCACGCTGGGCATAGGCCGCGGCGATCATGAAAAATCGAAAGCCTTCCGCGCCGGCAACTACAATTTCTTCGGCGCGCCGGCGGGGCTGGTGTTCAGCATCGACCGCAAGCTGGAGAAGGGCAGCTGGCTCGACTACGGCATGTTCCTGCAGACCATCATGCTCGCGGCGCGGGCGCGCGGGCTGCATACCTGTCCGGAAGCTTCGATCGCGGGTTATCCCGACATCGTGCGCCGCGAACTCGGATTGACGGACGAATGGGTGATCGTCTGCGGCATGGCGCTGGGTTATGCCGACAATGATGCCGTGGTGAACACCTTCCAGCCGTCGCGCATCGCGCTCGAGGACTACGCGGTGTTCCTCGAGTGAACGATGGAAATGTAAATAAAACAAATGGTTATGGATGGAACACACGGTTGCCGGAACGCGGCGGCTGTGTCTGCAGGTGGCACCAGCCCGGTGTGGCGTCGGGATGTTCCAGCCACAGGCCGATTTCCTCGAGTGCGTCGAGGTTCGCCATGCACCAGGCATCGAGCGCGCCGCTGCGGTCCTCGAGATCTATGGCGAGGCAGCTGATGTGTTTGCTGCCCGTTGCGGCGCCGGGGATGGTGGCGTTGATCGCCGCAGGACGCCAGCCCGAGGACACTGAGGCGCCGAGGCCGGCGCGTTTGAGCAGGCGGTTGACGCGGCGCACGGTGTCGCGCGCGTTGGCGCGCAGCTCGTGCGTGAGTTCGGCGCGATACGGCTTGTCGCGGCCCATGTAGTAATCGGCGAGTTTCAGCGCGGGCGGGATTTTGCGGGCGGTCATGGGGTTAAAGATTACCCGATCCGGCGCGCCGCAATTACACTGTCTGCCGGGATGCACTGAGGCAATGCACGGAACACCAGGGGAAAAACATGTCCGACGTCTACGGATTTGACGCGTTTTCGCCGCAGCAGATCGCGGAGCGGGTGCAAAACGTGGGTGTTGCCAAGGCGCGGCTGCCGCTGCTGTCGATGGTGATGCTGGGCATGCTGGCCGGCGCCTTCATCGGCCTGGGCGCGCTGTATTACACCCTGGTGGTCAGCGATGCCGGCCTGTCGTTTGCGGCAGGACGCGTACTCGGCGCGGTGTGTTTTTCGCTGGGACTGCTGCTGGTGGTGGTGGCCGGGGCGGAGCTGTTCACGGGCAACAACCTGCTGGCGATGGCCTGGGCCGACGGCAAGGTGAGCACGCTGGAAGTGCTGCGCAACTGGACGGTGGTGTGCATCGCCAATTTCATCGGCGCGGCCGGACTGGCGGTGCTGGTGTTTCTGTCCGGGCATGCCGGACTCAACGGCGGCGCGGTGGGCCGCGCCTACCTGGCGATTGCCGCCGCAAAAAGCACCTTGCCGCTCACCGAGCTTTTTTTCCGCGGCGTGCTGTGCAACGTGCTGGTGTGCATGGCGGTGTGGATGGCACTCGCCGGGCGCAGTGTTGTCGACAAGTTCATCGCCATCGTGCTGCCGGTGTCGGCGTTCGTCGCCGCCGGTTTCGAACACTCGATCGCCAACATGTATTTTTTTCCGCTGGCGCTGCTGCTGAAGACTGCCGGCGCCGCCGGCGGCGAGGCGGTCACGGTGTATGCGATGTTCCGCAACCTGGTGCCGGTGATCGCCGGCAACATCGTCGGCGGCAGCGTGCTGGTGGCGCTGGTCTATCACGTCATCTACCGTCGTCCCGCGAAACCCGGGCCATGAGTACCGAACTGCTGATCCATGCCACGCTGACTGTCACCGGCGCGAATGATTCGCTCGCCGCCTGCGATGCGCGGATCAAGGCGCTGCTGGTCGAGGAGGCCTACACCGGGGAGTTCGGCGAACATCACGGTGCAGACGCGTTGTCGTATGACTTCAAGGTGCACGGCGGCATTCCGTTTCCGGCCTTCGCAGCCGCGTCGCAGGAATTTCCGGAACTGGTGATCACCGCGGAATGGGTGAATGTCGCCGCCGGCCGCAGGGGCGAGGCACAGATCGCCAACGGCACGATCACCGGGCACCGCGAAGAGGCGATCGCACTGGCGGCCGGTGATGCGCGTAATCGCCATGTCCAGGCCGATGCCGACGGGACTTTACGCTTCGCGGTTGCACTGATGGCGACGGCGCCCGGGCGCTGGGCGGGATACGTACTCAACCATGAGCGCGATGCGCTGTTCGACCTGGCGCGCGACGGCGACACCATGGAACTGCTGGTGACCGACGGCGCGCCCGACTGGGTGCTGCGCTGGAAACTCGAGGGCGAAGACGCGGCTCCGGCGTCCGAATCGATCGCGCCGCAGCGCATCGACCGCGCGCAGTACGCCGCGCTCGAGCAGTTCGCGCAGGCCTTCGTCGCCGACTGGTTCTGGTTCCGCGACGCGCCTGCCGAAGACAACGCCATCGACATCGACCGCTTTGCGCGCTACGGATTCACGGTGCGCGACGCCAACGTGCGCGCGGCGCGGCTGCATGCATTGCGCAACGAGGCTGGCGAGGGTCGGCCGCTGCTGCAGACCAGCATCGATCCTGAATATGCCTGGATCGTCGCCGTGCTGAAACGCTGCTGGGCCCGCGTGCGCTAGCGCAGCGCGCTAGTAGCTGCCGGGCGGCCTGCGCCGCCACTGGCGGATCAGGAGGTAGCCGCCGACCATGCCGCCGAGGTGGGCGAAGTGCGCGACGCCGGCCTGGGTGCCGGTGACCCCGAGATACAGTTCCAGCAGGCCGTAGAGCGTGACGAACAGCCATGCCGGCATGGGGATCGGCGGAAAGATCAGCATCACCATGCGCCGCGGGAAAAACAGGCCGTAGGCAAGCAGCAGGCCGAACACGCCGCCGGAGGCCCCCACCGTCGGGAAAGGCGGGCTGGCGGTCAGCGCCTGGATCGCCAGTTGCGCGAGCGCGGCGGCGAACACGCAGCCGAGGAAATAGATCAGGAAACGCCGCGATCCGAACACCTGCTCGATCTGTCCACCGAACATGTAGAGCGCCAGCATGTTAAAGCCGACGTGAACCAGGTTGCCGTGCAGGAAACCGTAGGTGATGACCTGCCAGGGCAGGAACTGTGCACCGAAATCGGCTGGGGTATGGAACGGCCACAGCGCGAACCAGATGATCAGCGTGTCGCCGAGAAACTGCTGCAGCAGGTAAATCGCGACGTTCGCGGTGAGCAGCAGGCGGGTGACAGGCGTCAGCATACGCCCCGCATCATATCAACATCGGCCGCGCACGGCCTGGAGAGGAAACCCTCAGGTCAGTACCGGCGGCAGTTGCGGCGCGAGTTTTGCGCGTTCTGCAGTGGCGGAGCCGTTCAACGCGAAGCCGAGGAGTTTGCCGTCGGCACCGACGAACAGCGACTTGACGCCGTCAGCGTTGGCTTCGATCCGCCATTCGCCCTGCGTGCCTGCTGCGGGCGGCGCGACGATGGTCGGGCATGCCGGCGTCTTGACCATCACCGGCATCGCCGGAAAGGTGACGGCGGCGCGTTTGCCGGCGAGCGTCTGCGCGAGCGCGCGCGCGGCATGCATGATCGGCATCACGAAGGGCATCACCAGGCCTTCGATCTCTGCACAGTCGCCCAGTGCATAGACGTCGGGTGCGCCTGCTTCGAGGTGGCGGTTGACGACGATGCCGCGGTTGACCTTCAGTCCCGCCGCGGCGGCGAGCGCGGTGCGCGGCTTGAGTCCCACCGCGGAGAGCACGACATCGGCCTGCAGCGTGCTGCCGTCAGCGAGAGTCAGGGTGCGGGACTCCCCGGCGCGCGCCACGCCTTGCACGCTGGTGCCGAGATGCCATTGCACGCCGAGGGCGGTGAGCTTCGCCTGCAGCAGCGCACCGCCCTCGACGGGCAGCAGCCGGCCCAGCGCCTGCGGTGCGATGTCGATGATGTCGACGGCGTAGCCCCCGGCGGCGAGGTCGTTGGCGAACTCGCAGCCGATCAGTCCGGCGCCGATGATGGCGATGCGTTTTTTGCCTTCGATGGCGGCGCGGAAACGGGCGTAATCATCGATGTCGTTGACGGTCAGGATGTCGCCGGCGGCATCCCCCGCAATCGGCAGGCGGATCTGGTCGGCGCCCAGCGCCAGCACCAGTTTCGAGTAGTGCAGCGTTTCGTTGCCGATGCGCAGCGTGTGCGCGGCGGTATCGATGGCGTCGACCCGGGCATGCGGCCGCACCGTGGCGTTGAGCTGGGACGCCATCTGTTCCGGGGTGTTGAGTGCGATCGCGGCGGCGGTTTTCTTCGAGGCGATTGCATTGGACAGCATCGGTTTGGAATAGAACGGTGCGCTGTCGGCGGCAATGATGGCGAGCGGTGTCGCCGGGTCGAGCTTGCGCAGTTCCTTGGCCGTGTTGTAGCCGGCAAGGCCGCTGCCGATGATGACGATCGGGTTCATGGAGTTCCAGTCGGGAAATCAGCGTTGGATGGTAACAAACGGAATCGTCGTCCGCATTGCCGCCCTGCGTAACGGAATGTCCGTCCCGTGCTGCCGGGACGGACATCCGTCAGGGCGATGTGCTCAAGCCGCTTTCAGCACCATTTCGAAGTCGGCCTTGGCGATGCCGCACTCCGGGCAGGTCCAGTCTTCAGGAATGTCTTCCCAGCGGGTGCCGGCCTTGATGCCGTGTTCCGGATCACCCTCGGCTTCGTCGTAGACGTAACCGCAGACGATGCATTCCCATTTGCGCATTTCGGTTGCCATGTTCATGTCTCCTTGTTGACGGTTGCTGCTCAGGCCGCGACTTTCGCGCGCACCGAGCGGTATTGGTTGGCGTGGCGTTCCTCGACCTTGGCCAGCGCGGCGAAGCGTTTGGCGGCCTTGGCCAGGGTTTGCCGGAAACGCGCGGCGTGTTCCTTGGATTCCCCGATCTGCTCGTCCATTTCCTTGACCGCGGCGTGGTTGCCCTCCTGTTCGGCGAGGTGGCGGAACTGCGGATACATTTCGGTGTACTCGTAGGTCTCGCCGGCGATCGCCATGTCCAGCGCCTTGGCCGGGGTCAGCTCGGTTTTGGGGTAGAGCAGGTCGAGGTGGCCGAAGGCGTGCTGCACTTCCTGCGCCGCGGTTTCCTCGAATACCCTGGCGGTTTCGGTGTCGCCCTGTTCGCGGCAGATCCTGGCGAAATACATGTACTTGATGTGCGCCATGGATTCGCCGGCGAAGGCGGCTTCGATGTTCTTGACGGTGACTGATTCGGGTTTCATCTGCATCTCCTGTTGTTGAAAAGTGGCGCGTCTCGCAACGCTTGGAGTGCATGATAGGTAGGCGGTTACTATTGATCCAATTGATTGTTATAAATAATTCGATAGTAATTAACTATTCTATTGGCGAGCCGGAAATAATAAATAACTATTTGTTTATTAACGATTTTTTTGTTTTACCGGGGTTGCGCCGCTGAGGGCGCATGCGGCCACTGCGTCGCGGATGACGTCAAGCGCGACGCTGCGCGGAAAACTCGAGCGCGAGGCCAGCACCACGCGGCGGTCGGGCACCGGGCGCGTGAACGGGATGTAGGCGAGCAGATCGGTCTGCGTCCGCCGCACCGGAACCGCGGAGGCGGGCAGCACGGTGATCCCCATGCCCGAGGCCACCATCAGGCGTATGGTTTCCAGTGATGAACCTTCTACGGTCTTTTGCAGTGAGCCCGGGGTCGCACTGGAACGGTTGAGCGCGGGACAGGCGTTGAGCACCTGGTCTCGGAAACAGTGGCCGGTGCCGAGCAGCAGCAGGCTTTCACGCGCCAGCTCGTCGGCGGGGATCGACTTGCGCGCGGCCCAGGCATGGGTCTTGGCCACGGCGACGATGAAGTTTTCATCGTAGAGCGGTGTGACCGTGATGCCGGGTTCGCTGAACGGCTGCGCGACGATCGCGGCATCGATGTCGCCGCGCTTGAGCCGCTCGGACAGCGTGGCGGTGTAGTTTTCCTCGAGGACCAGCGGCATTTTCGGCGCGCGCCGGCGCAGCACCGGGATCAGCTGCGGCAGCAGGTAGGGCGCGATGGTGAAAATCACGCCCAGCTTCAGCGGCCCTTCCAAAGGATCGCCGGCGGTCTTGGCGATCCCCTTGATCTTGTCGGCTTCTTCGAGCGTGCGTTGCGCCTGCTCGACGACGCGGTTGCCGGCCGGCGTGACCGTGACTTCGGCGGGACCGCGCTCGAACAGCTGCACCCCCAGTTCGTCCTCGAGTTTTTTCACCGCCACCGACAGCGTCGGCTGGCTGACAAAACAGGCCTCGGCGGCGCGGCCGAAATGGCGTTCACGGGCGACGGCGACGATGTAACGCAGTTCGGTGAGGGTCATTGCGGCGGAACTTTACCGGAAACCCCGGGTCTAGTTTCCGTGAGCTGCCCGCCTCGTCGCGGTTGATTTTTAAATCCCCTAAAAATCAACGGCCTGTGCGGAACGCAAACGAACGCATGTAGGATCTTCCGGGCGCCTGAGGGCGCCCTTTTTTTGTGCATGCGCCGGTGGGGCGCCCGTTCAGTGTTTGCCGGGTATGGCCCAGGCCTCTTCCTTGGAGACTCCGGGCGGCGGCGTGAACAGGATCTGGGTTTCGCCGAGCAGTTTTGCCGCGCCGCCCCAGGCATCCGCGGCCTTGCGCTGGTCGGCCTTGGCGCGGGCATCGACGGCTTCGGGGTCGCAGACATTGCGCAGCTTCTTTTCCAGCGCCTGGACAGTGCCGGCGTCGCTCGCGGCCAGGTCGCGGGTCTCGTCGGGATCCTTTTCCAGATCAAACAGTTGCGGCGGCATGCCGACGTGGTAGATGAGTTTCTTCGCGCCGTCGCGCAGCACGAAGGCGCCGGCCTTCGAGGCCTGTGCGTGATATTCGGCGAAGGCGGTGCGGCGGGTTTCATTGCCGCCGATCGCCGGCCACAGGTCGGCGCCCGGCAGGTCGGCGTCGGCTGCGCCCAGTTTTGCGCCCGCTCCGGCGACCAGCGTCGGGAACAGGTCGACATGCGAGGCGAACTGCCGCACCACGCGGCCCCGCGGCACGCCGGGGCCGGAGATCAGCAGCGGCACCTTGATCGCGCCTTCATAGAGGTTCTTCTTGCCGAAGATGCCCTGCGCGCCGAACAGTTCGCCGTGGTCGCTGGTGTAGGCGATGCGGGTGTTGGCCAGCAGTCCGAGTTCTTCCGCGCTTTTGATGACCTCGCCGATCTGTTCATCAAGATGGGTGATCAGGCCGAAGTAGCCGGCGGCGATGCGCCGCAGCGCCGCCTCGTCGGTCATCACCCGCATGCCGTCCATCATG
>JBFWOE010000101.1:0-11583 GCA_050250695.1 Burkholderiales bacterium | reverse complement strand
CCGACGGCGCGCGCTTTCGGCGGCTGGCTCTCCGACAAATTCGGATTGCCCGTGGTCATCGACAACCGCCCGGGCGCGGGTTCGACCATAGGCCACGGCCTCGCCGCCAAGGCCACGCCCGACGGCTACACGCTGGTGCTCGGCACCTCCGGCGGGCTGGTGGTCAGCGCGGCCTTCGGCACCAAACTGTCGTACGACCCGGTGAAGGATTTCACGCCCATCGGCGTCGGCGTATTCGTGCCCTTCCTGATCGTGGTGCACCCGTCGGTCGCGGCCAAAAATGTCCAGGAACTGATCAGCCTCGCCAAGGCGCAGCCGGGCAGGATCAATTTCGCCTCCCCCGGCACCGGCACGCCGAACCATCTCGGCATCGAACTGCTGACTTCGCTGTCGGGCGCAAAATTCACCCATGTGCCGTACAAGGGCGGCGGCGCGGCGACGGTCGATCTGCTGGCCGGCCGCGTGCACGCGATCTTCGGCGGCGCCGCACCCTGGCAGCCGCACATGGCCTCGGGCAGGGCGCGCGCCATTGCCATCGGCCACCCCACGCGGCTGGCGACGCTGCCCGAGGTGCCGGCCATCGCCGAAACCTATCCCGGATTCAACAACACCACCTGGTACGGCCTGCTCGGCCCGGCGGGCATACCCGCGCACGTGGTGAAAAGGGTCAATGCCGAAATGAAAAGCGCGGTGGCCGACGCCGCCTTCGTCAAACACCTGGAAGCCATCGGCATGGTGCCGACATCGACCACGCCGCAGGAAATGGGCAACATGATCCGCACCGAGCTCGCGCGCTGGAAAAAAGTCGTCAA
This sequence comes from Burkholderiales bacterium, assembly GCA_050250695.1. Classification (GTDB taxonomy): domain Bacteria; phylum Pseudomonadota; class Gammaproteobacteria; order Burkholderiales; family SG8-41. The sequence continues at coordinate 10,771 of JBFWOE010000101.1, read as the reverse complement.
TGAAGCCGGCATCGGCTTGAAATGAATCGGGGTCGGGCGGGCGCCGACAAACTCAGCCGCCAGCCTTCTTCGCCCGCCGTCTCCGGCAGTCCATGTTGGACATGGTCCGGGCCGGTGTTCCGTCCTCTGCAGTTACAGCCGGAATGAATCTATGAATCGATTGGATGCGCCGGCACCTTACCTGTGGCGGGAATGGAGTTCCGTACACTGCGCCAGAAAATGACCGCCGGTATGATCAGGGCAGTAAACGAAATCACCGACAACCATATGCCAGGCAACACGTTTACGACACCGACCAGCACAAAATAGGCTCTCCAGCCCGCTTTGAGATCGCGGAAAAGAAATCCGGTAATAGCGGCTCCCAGCGCGACAAAACCGGTGAACACATTGAAAAACCCCCAGACCGAATCACCAATGCTTGCCGCACTCGACAGCAGCAAGCCGGGGTGCAGAACGATAGCGAAAGGAATGATGAATCCCGGCATCGCCATGCCGAAAGCCTTCCAGCCGGTGGCCCCGGCGGGTGCTTCGGCAATTGCCGCCGCCGCGTACGATGCCAAGGCGACCGGCGGCGTCACCATGGACAGGATGGCGAAATAGAACAGGAAAAAATGCGCAACCAGCGGATCAAGTTCGAGCAATATCAGCGCGGGTGCAATCAGCACGGCCGCCATGATGTACGCCGACGTGGTCGGCATGCCGCAGCCGAGGATCAGGGCGCCCAGCGCCGCAAGCACCAGCATCGCCGGCAGCCAGCCGCCGGAGAGAAAAACCATCAATGACGTGAACTTGGTGCCCAGCCCCGAGTAGGCGATGACGGCAACCAGTATTCCGGCCACGGCACAGGGCAGCGCGACGTTGATCGTGCGTTCCGCCGCCGCCACCAATGACTGCACCAGCTGCAGGAAAGTCGCGCGCGTGGCTTTGCGCGCCATGCCGCAGACGATGGATACCATCGCCGCTTCCACCGCGGTCTGGTCCACCGGATAACCGGCCACCACCCGGTAACACAGCCAAACGAGCGGTATCAGCATGTGTCCGCGTTCGCGCAGCGTGGCGCCGAGACGCGGCAATTCCGATTTTTCGATGGAACCCAGGCCGTCCTTGCGCGCCTGCAGATGTACAACAATCAGCAATGCCGAGTAAAAAAGTATCGAGGGCAATATCGCAGCAATGACAATCTTGCTGTACGGCGTCTGTAGCAGGTCGGCCATCACGAAAGCAGCCGCGCCCATGACCGGCGGCACCAGCTGTCCGCCGGTGGAAGCGACGGCCTCGGCACTGGCGGCAAAACGCGGGTCATAACCGACGCGCTTCATCAACGGAATGGTGAATATGCCGGTGCTCATCACGTTGGCAACAGCACTGCCCGAGACGCTGCCCATCATGCCGGAGGCGATGACAGCCGCTTTTGCGGGCCCGCCGACGCGACGTCCCGTCAGGCTCATCGCAAGATCGATGATCATGCGTCCGCCTCCGAAAACATCGTACACCGCGGCAAACAGGATGAAATAGAAAACGACTTCCGTTGACACGCCGGTGGGCACCCCGAACAGACCCTGCAGCGTCAGAAACTGGATGTCAACGAACTGGTCAAAACCGCCGAAACGGTGGCCCATCGCGCCCGGGATGTAGGGTCCGGCAAAATGATAGGCGACAAACAGCAGCGCCAGCAGCGTGATGCCCAGGCCCAGCGTGCGGCGCGAGGCTTCCGCAACCAGGAGCAACAGGCAGACGCCGAACAGGTAATCGGCGGGCAGCACCGGATCGAGGCCCGAAATGCGCCCGTTCATGATGCGTTCGACGGAAAGCGCGACGTAAACCGCCGGCGCCATGGCCAGCAGCGCCAGCAGGTAGTTCAGTGCCTTCGTTGCGGGCGTCCTGAACCGGTCATGCGTGAGCAGCAGCGCCAGCGCGACCCCGAACGAGACATGTCCGGCGCGCTGGATGATGGTCGAAATGGTGGGCCAGATGAACAGCGCGATCTGAAACAGGCTCCACGCCAGAGCGGTAAGGGGTGCCGGCGCGAGCAGATCGCGCCAGCACCCCTCGACCGGAGCATGTGCTCCGTCTGCGGCAGCTGTGCTCATGTCAGTCCCGTATCAGGCGTGCTGCCACGCAAAACGTCATTTCAGCCAGCCACGCTCTTTGTAATAACGCGCGGCGCCGGCATGCAGCGCGAGGCCATTGGCTTCCTCTTTCCAGGCACCGTTGGCGCAGTCAAACTTGGCGAGAGCCTTGTGCGCGGCGCGCAACTGGTCGGTTTTCTCGCAGATCGTCTTTACAACGGTATAAGCCATGTCGTCGCTCATCCGGGTGCTGGCGAACAGCGTGGTATGGGTGGACGGCAGGCGGACATCCTGGGTCTGTTTCGGGAATGTTCCCTTCGGCATGGTTGCGACGGTCCAGCCGTATTTCTTGGACATCTCGTCAAGCGCAGACTGCGGCGGCTGCAGGAAACTGACCTGCGTGTTCTGCGCAATCTCGGTCACCGTCGGATGCCCCGGGTTCAGGACATGAATGAACAGGTCAACATTGCGTCCCGCGAACAGGCTTTTGACCGCGGCAAATGACGCGTATTCATTGTTGCCGCCGCGCGCCTTCAATGCATCTTCGCCGGAATTCATGATCCCCAGCAGCTGTGCCGCCCCGACCGGGCCGACGCCGCCGCGCGGCAGTGTTGCCACGCGCGCTTTCGGCCGATCCTTGTGCAGGAACTTGTCCATGTCGGAGCCGGCATCACCACTGGCCACTGGCACCAGATAATACTGGTCCCATCCACCCACCAGTGCACGCAGTTCCGGCAGGGGTTTGTCGTAGGCCACTGATCCTTTTTGAGCCCAGTTGTTGACCAACGCCATGCCAAAACCCAGATCGGCCTTGCCCACGCTCACCAGTCGCGGATTGCCGACAGAACCGGCGATCGGCGGTGTATCAACTTTCGAGCCGGGCGGCAGCGCCTGGCGCAGCACTTCCCCGAGATTGACCGCATAAACATACCAGCCTGACCCCTGACCAAAGGATGCGATGGTGAGATTGACCGGCTGCTGGGCCTGCAAACCGGTGGAAACAGTAAATGCAGCAACTGCCGCGCAGTATCTTGCAAGCTTGCGGAAATCGGGTTTCATGTCAGCTTTCTCCTCATGGTTGGTTCAAAAAAACAGGCCTCTCAGCCATCCAGCATCGATTTGACAGCCGACGCTGCAAGCGGCTGCAGCACACGCTCCAGATCAACCGCTTCTTCTCCGGGAATCCGCACGCGGGTAAAACGATGTTCTTCATAACTTAGCGGACGGGTCGCGTCAAACCCGAGCTTGGCGCTTACGCCGTTGTCCGACGAGGGATCCAGTATAGATCCCAGCGCGCCGTCTATCCTGACCAGATCACGGTCGGCCTGAAAACGGGTGGCAACCGCCCATTCGACCTGGACCGGATCATGCACATCGACGTCTTCGTCAACCACCACGACATGCTTGATGTCGTAGTGTGCGCCAAAGGCCGCGCAGATCACATTCTTCGGCTGGCCTTCGTTGCGCTTGCGGATCTGCACGTACAGATGATAACGGCATACCCCGCCGGTTGACAGGTGCAGGTCCAGCACATCGGTGAAGCTGCGCTTGAGATGGGCCAGTATGGTTGCCTCCCGCGGAATGGCGCCCAGCAGCAGGTGCTCCATTTCTGCCGGAATTATCGTGTGATACAGCGGATTGTGCCGGTGCGTCACGCAGTCGATCTCGATGACTTCGCGCCGGTCGCGCGGGCTGTAGTACTTGGGAAACTCGCCAAACGGTCCCTCGGGTTCACGCACTCCGTTGAGTATCCGCCCTTCGATCACGATCTCGGCATTGGCGGGCACTCGCACTTCACTGCTCAGGCACTTGACGACATCCAGCGGCGCACCGTGCAATGCGCCGGCGATTTCCAGTTCGTCATGGTCGACCGGCACTACGGCCTGGGATGCCAGCAGGGTCAACGGATCAACGCCGATCACCACCGCGACCGGCAATGCCTCGCCGCGCTCCTCGGCCATCTGCACGAATGCATGCAGGTGCCGCGGCAATATCAGCATGGCCATCCGCTTTGGCGAGTCGATCTGTATGCGGTTGATCGAGACGTTCTGCCTGCCGGTTGCGGGATTGCGCGCGATCACCAGGCCGGCGGTGATGTACGGCGCGCTGTCGTGTTCGGAGTGTTTCGGAACGGGCAGCAGCCTGCGGATATCCACGTCATCATGACGCTGCTGCTGCGCCACGGCGCCGCTTATTTCACGGCAAGGCAGGGGGTTTTCCGCCGCGCGCAGGAAACGCCCCAGCATCTGCGACGGCGGAGTACCCATGGCCTCGGCAATCCAGACGCGCGACGACACCAGCCCGGACACGACCGGCATCACATGTCCGCCGGGACCCGGAAAAATTACAGCCTTCGTGCCGTCCAGACGCTTGGCGATTGCGGCCAGTTCGTGCTCCAGTGCAACGCCGGGACGCGCGCTCGCAAGGCGGCCGGTATCGTGAAGGCGGCGCAGCCAGCCGCGCAGCGTGCGCTGGGGCATCGTTGTCGTTGTTTCGGTATTGGTCATCACCGCTCCCTGCCGAATCAGTCGCCCTTGAACTGCGGCGCCCGCTTGCCGTGGAACGCTTCCACGCCTTCGCGGAAATCGTTCGATGTGCGCAGCCTCGAGTAACAATGTCCTTCGAGTTCGATCGCCACCGACAGCGTGGCATCCTCGGTGTCGTTGAGCAGCTTTTTGGCTGTTCGCTGGGCGATCGGGGAGAAGCCGCGCAGTTCGGCAACCAGCGCGTCGGTTGCTTTTTCCAGCTCCCCATCCGGCACGCAGTCCACAACGATGCCCCATTCGCGCGCCTCGGTGCCGCTGATGCGGCGCGAACGCATCACCACGTCCTTGGTCCGCGCGATGCCGATCATTTTCTGCAGCCGCGCAGAGCCACCCGATCCGGGAATCTGTCCGAGCTTCTGCTCCGGCAGCGCGTACCGGCATGTCTCCGACGCAATCCGGAAATCGCAGGCCAGTGAAATCTCGAAGCCAACTCCGAAACAGAAGCCGCGATTGGCTGCGATCACCGGCTTCGAACAACGGGCCGGCGCCGCGATGTTCCAGGCCAGTTTCGATACGTGTTCGGGACTGGCTTCGAGAAATCCCCTGATGTCGCCGCCAGAAGAAAAATGTTCGCCGACGGCACGCAACACGATCACGCGCACCTGCGGATCCGCGTCAAGCGCTTCGAACACCAGGCGCAGCTGGTCGCGCTGCGGCATGCGTATGACATTGAGCGGCGGACGGTCGAGAACGATGTCTGCGCGCTCGTTGCCGGCGTCGATGTCAACACGAAACCCGTCAAGATTCTCAAGCAGGGTTTGTGCGGGGTGGATGATCGGGGGCATGGCGGGACTCTCCTGTTCAGAATTTGGCGTATTCACCGGCCACAAGTTTGCGCCTGAGGATTTTTCCGACCGGTGACTTTGGAATTTCGCGCACAAAAACGTACTCGCGCGGACGCTTGAAGCTCATCAATCCCGACCCGCGGGCGAACTCGTCAAGGGCTGGTGGATCAACGTGCGATCTGGGTTTTATGAAGGCTACCACACGCTGGCCCCAGCGCTCGTCGGGCAGCCCGGCAACCGCAACCTCCTCCACCGCCGGGTGCAGGGAAAGCGCCGACTCCACCTCTACCGGTGATATGTTTTCACCGCCGGAGATGATCATGTCATCCACACGGCCGGTAACGAAAAGATCGCCGTCTTCGTCAAAGTAACCGGTGTCGCCGGTGTAGTACCAGCCCTGTCGCAGCGCTCTGGCGTCGGCATCCGGACGCCGCCAGTAGCCCTCGAAGGCTTCATCACTGGCCATGTCGGCGATGATCTGCCCTTCTTCGCGCACCACAACCCTGTCCTCCGGCGAGCTTGTCCGTTCCCCGGCATCCAGACTGACCACGCGTATGCGCGCATTTACGCCCGCGCGCCCCGCGCAGCCCGGCTTCGACGCAGCATCCGGCATGATGGTGAATGTGTAGATTTCCGAGGAGCCATAGTGATTGACAAAAAGCTGCGGCTTGAAAGCCGCGTCCAGCCGTTTAAGCAATGCCTCCGACATCGGCGCACCGGCGAATCCGAGCCTGGTTACCGTGGCGAGGCGCCGCGGTTCAAAATCCGCATGGCCCAGCAGATCGTGGTACAGCGTGGGCACCAGATAGAGATGGGATATCCGCTCGCGCTCGATCAGCTTCAGGCACTCCCCGGCATCAAAACGCGGCACGCAGACGAAGGCGCCGTCAACCAGCGCCATCGCCAGCAGCGAACGCACCCCCATGGTGTGATACAGGGGCATGACACCCAGGGCCGCCTCACCGGTACGGTACAGATTCTGTGCGACATGCGCGAGCGCGGCAGCGCGTTCGGCGCGATGGCTGCGCTGCACGCCCTTGGGCCTGCCGGTAGTGCCCGAGGTATACAGCAGCACGGAAAGATCCCCGGCCAGGGCCGCAGGCCGCATTGGCGGCGCCCGGACGGAGGAAAGCCCGGCAAAGGCAATCGTGCCGCCCGTGGCGCCGCCAACCGCGATGCGCGGAATGTCCCGGCAAAAAGCAGAGCCGGCGACCGCTCCGGCGCTGACCGGCTCGAACACAACGGCGGCGGCGGCCGCATCGGCAGCGCAATAATCCGCCTCTTCCGGCTTGGCGCGCCAGTTGAAAGGCGTGATCACCACGCCGAGAAACTGGCAGGCCCAGTGCAAGGTGGCCAATTCATGGCGGTTTTGCAGGATCGCCAGCAGGCGGTCGCCGTGCCCGAGTCCGATGCGCTGCAAACCCGCGGCAACGGCCGAGATTTGCGCAAACCACTGCGCATAAGTCAGGCGCAGCGGACCGTCGACCAGCGCCAGGGCATGCGGGCTGCGTTCCACGCTTTGCAGGAACGTGGATCCCAGGTCAAGCATGCGATGCCTCCCTGCGGCCAGCCGCAACTTCGAGTATGGCTTTGACGATGCCGGTATAGCCGGTGCAGCGGCACAGATGACCGGACAGCATTTCGCGCACCTGCTTCTCGTCGGGGCAGGGCGTAAGCCGCAAAAAAGCCTCGCAGGACATCAGTATGCCTGGGGTGCAGAAACCGCACTGCAGGGCATGATGGCGACGAAACGCCTGCTGCAAATCCGTAAGACCGCCGCTTCCGTCATGCAACCCTTCCACCGTGTCGATCCGTGCACCTTCCGCCTGCACGGCGAGCGTCAGGCACGCCCGCGCCGGCTCGTCGTTGATCAGCACGGTACAGGCCCCGCAGACACCATGTTCGCAACCGATATGCGTGCCGGTTGCCCCGATTTGCTGCCGGATGAAATCCACCAGCAGCATGCGCGGCTCGCACCAGCCTTCCCGCGCGCTCCCGTTGAGCGTGAATCTGACAGGATGCATCTCTCCGGCCACATACTGTTTCATGCGCACAGTTCTCCTATCAGTGCGCGGCCCAGCCGCCGCACGAGCTGGCGGCGCTGGCGGGCGCTGGCATGCGGATCATTGCGCGCGTCGAGCGACCAGGCCAGTTCATTGAGTCCGTCATCCAGCGCGGCACCGGAAAGCCGCGGCCATTCCACCACGCGTGGACGATCATCAACGCCGCCCACTGCGAGCCGGATGCGTGCGGGTGTCACGCTGGCGGCAAGTGCAACCACCGCAAAGTCGCCATGCCGCAGGGAAAATTCCGTGAAGCCCTGGCGCTCCCCTTGCCCGACCACGGGAAAGCGCACCGCCTCGACCAGCTCGTCGGCGCGGCGTGCGGTGGTCAGCATGCCGGTAAAAAAGGCATCGCCCCCCAGCTCGCGGCACCCCTTGTGCGAACGCAGCCTGACACTGCCGTTCAAGGCGGCCAGCACCAGCGGCAGTTCGGCACTGGGTTCGGCGTGGGCGATCGAACCGCAAACCGTCCCGCGGCTGCGTACCTGGAAGTGGGAGATATGCGGCAGCGCGCGCGCGAGCAGCGGTGACTCAGCCTGCAGCGTACTTCGGCGTTCCAGTTCCGCCTGCGTAACGGCCGCGCCGACATCAAGCGCGCCGTCATCCTCGACACGGTCCAGTCCGGTGCAGCGCGTGATGTCGATCAGCACCCGCGGTTGTGCCAGCCTCATGTTGAGCATGGGCATCAGTGACTGCCCGCCGGCCAGCACGCGCGCATCCTCGCCGTGCCTTGCCAGCAGTTCCACCGCCTCGTCGACGGTATCCACGCGCACGTAATCGAAGGCCGGCGGCTTCACGCTCCTCCCTCCTTCCGGCCCTTCCACCTGCGCCACCAGGGCGCGAGCTCCGGCGCAGGCGCCTGCAGCAGCGCCGCGAGGCGGTCGAATATCCCGGCAATGACGCTACGCGCCGCGCCTTCAAGCATGCGCGACCCGATTGCAGCGATCTTGCCGGTAATTTCAGTGCGGTATTCGTAACTCAGCCGTGTGCCTGCGCCGACCGCTTCCAGGCGCACCGTGCCCTTGCCGTGAGCGGCCCCGAGCATGCTCTCGCCGCGTCCCTCCAGGCACAGCAAATGCGGTGGCTGGAGCGCGAAGAGAGCGATCTCGGCGGCATAACGCGCCTTGACCGGCCCCACCCCCAGCACGACTTCCGCACGGTAACGATCGGCATCGATGCGTTGCAGTCCGCTGCAGCCCGGAATTATCCGGGCAAGCGACTGCGCATCGGTCAGTGCGGCAAATACAGCCTCCGGCAGCGCCGTAATGATCACGCTGCCGCCCGCTGCAAGCACGTTCGTCCCGGATACCGGCTGCGATTTTCGTGTTCCGGCAGACGGCGGCGGCTCATCCTCATCGATCAGATCAAGCACGCGTCGCGGCGTCAGCGGCAGTTGCACATCGGACACGCCCAGCGCATCGGCCACTGCGTTGGCAATGGCCGCCGGCGTGCTCATGTTGTTGCCCTCGCCTATTCCTTTCGCGCCGAGCGGGGTGAAGGGTGAAGGCGATTCCATGTGAAGAATGACCGGGTCGGGTGTTTCGCAGGCCGTCGGCAACAGGTAATCGACCAGCGTTCCCGCAAGAAAGGCGCCGTCAGCGCTGTAGGCAAATTCCTCGTATAACGCGGCGCCCAGTCCCTGCGCGAAACCGCCGCGAATCTGCCCGTCGGCCAGCATGGGGTTGAGCAGGCGTCCGGCGTCGTGAGCGCTGACATAACGGTCGACGCGCACGCGTCCGGTGTCGCGATCGATTTCGACGGCGCAAAGATCGAACACGAAGCCGTACGCCGCCGAGGAGTTGATGTGGTCCCCGTCGTCCGGTGCCGCCAGCGACTCAGCACTCCAGAAAGCGGTTTCGCGCAGCGCCGGCGTTTCACCCGGGAGCAGCTGCGCCGGCGACCAGTGGAAAACCCCGGCGACGCGGCGAAAAGACAGGCTGCGCTGCGGCTCTTCTCGCGGAAAAATCTTCCCGTTCGCGAACACCAGTTCCGCCTGTGGAACATCCAGCTCGCGCGCGGCGCAGCCGGCGATGCGCGCCCGTATGCGTTCTGCCGCAAGAGAAGCCGCGCCGGCGACTGCGCCGGCGAAGCGGCTTGAATAGTTTCCGGATGCAACGGTCCAGGCATCCTTCTGTGTATCCAGCTCGAGGTTGATTGTGATGTTGTCTGGCGCCAGGCCCAGGGTTTCGGCAACGACCTGCGCCAGCACCGTGGCATGGCCCTGGCCAGCGGGCGTTGAAGCGGCAATCACCGAAACGGCGCCCAGCGGATCGACGTTGACGGTTGCGGTTGCGATCGCTCCGTTCTTGGGCCCCGCACGCGCGCGTTCCGCTGCAGTCAAAGCGGTGGTGACATAGCCCATGTTCGATATCGACGGCTCGACTATCGCCGCGCATCCAATTCCATAGAGCCTGCCCTCGGCGCGCGCCTTTTGCTGGCGCGCCCGGAGTTCCTCCCATCCGCCTTGCGCGCAGGCCAGCGACATCGCCGCCGCATAATCGCCCGAGTCGTACAGCGCGCCCGCCGCGGCACGGTACGGAAATGCTCGCACGAAGTTGCGCCGGTACACTTCGAGCAGATCCATGCCCAGATCGGCGGCAATGCGCTGGATCAGCCGTTCCAGGGCGAAATAGACCTGCGGTCCGCCAAAACCCCGCACCAGGCCGGTGGGCGTCTTGTTGGTAAGCACGCTGCGGTTGCGCACGGAAAGGTTGGCGATGGCATATGCGCCGGTCAATGCGCCATGCATCCGATACAACGTGGCGGGTTCCGGCGCGCGCAGATAAGCGCCGCATTCGTCGATCTGGTCATAATCAAGCGCGGTGATACGCCCGTCGGCAGACACCGCCGCATCGAGCCTCGTGCGCCGCGCGGTTGCAGAAGTCGCAGCAGCCAGATGCTCAAGGCGATCTTCCGTCCATTTTACCGGCACGCGCACTTTGCGCGCGGCAAGGCAGATCGCCACGATGTAAGGAAACAGCGATTGCTTGACGCCAAAACTGCCGCCGGAATCCCGCGGGCTGCGATGACGCAGCCGCGCGCCCGGTACCCCGAGCGCCAGCGCCATCACCGAATGCAGTGAAAACGGCCCCATGAAATTCGACAGCACGTCATAGGACCCGTCATGCGCGGCGTATTCGGCCACTACCACGCCGCATTCGATCGGCGTGCAGGAATTGCGGGGATAACTGATCTCGATGCCGATCCGGTGCGCGGCCGCGGCGAAAGCCGCTTCCGGTTCGCCATAACGGAAGCTGCGCTCGGCAACGACATTGGTTCCGACTTTGTCGTGCAGCACCGGTGCGTCC
>JBFWOE010000100.1:0-11705 GCA_050250695.1 Burkholderiales bacterium | reverse complement strand
CTGTAACGAAGCGGACAGTCCGCTCGACTCATTTCTTCGGCTCGATGACACGGACCCCGTCCTCGCCAAGGATGAAGGCAGTCAAATCCTCGCCGCTCCGCAGCGGTCCGGAATAGGTCCGGCGCGTCTGGTTGATCACATCCCTCTCCGTGAGCGCCGGAATTTTCGGCGTGCCGAGAAGCACGAAGTGGTAATAGACCGCGAGCTTGGGACTGGTGCGCGAAAACACCTGACCGGCCTCTTCCGGGCTGGTGTGGTGCGCCATGATGACCTTGAACACCGGCAACTTGAGCAGATCGGGGGCCGCGGCTGCAACCTGGTGGATCAGCAGGTCGACACCTTTGGCGTGCTTGATCAGGTTCTCGCTGTAACGCGTGTCGCCGGAGATCACGGTCGACCTGCCGCCGTAGTCGATACGGAAACCGAACGCAGGTTGAATCAGGTCTCCATGATCAACCAGGAAAGCAGTCACCTTGACGCCATCTTTTTCGTAAACGACACCTTCCTCAACCTCGGACACCTGTACTGCAACGCCCTCGGGCGGGAGCTTCTGGTCGGCGAGCCGTGTCTTGATATCCCAGTCGTACGCCTTTTCCAGACCCTGCATCAGTTCGCGTGTGCCCGCGGGCCCGTAGACCCTGAACGGCGTCTTGCGTCCTGCATAAGCTGCCTGGAGCCAGCCGGTAAGCCAGAGGTCGGGGATGCCGACCACGTGGTCCGAATGCAGGTGCGTCAGGAACAGCGCCGTAACCTGCCCCAGCCTGAGTCCGGACTGCAGGAGCCGCTGCGTGACACCCCGCCCGGCGTCGAAAATCAATGTCTGGCCGCCAACCTGCACCAGGGTTCCGGGACCGAAACGCTTGATGCTGGGTAACGGGCTTCCCGTGCCGAGCAGCGTGACTTTGAAGTCGGGAACGACGGGCGCCGGTTTTGACTGGGCATGGGCGGAACCTGCCACGATCAAGAGTGCCGCGATAAATGCCAACGATTTTCTTATGCTCATATCCCCCCCTTGTTGCATGGCGTTTCGGCAAATTGCAACGCACATTGCGTGGTATCACATGCCGGGTCCTGCAACCGGCTTCGCTGCGGCCATGGCCGCGGCAAGCTCTCCCTGCTTTGCCGACAGCGTCTTCAACCAGCGCTGTCCGCCGAAAGTGAAACCGATCCAGTAACCCAGCTCGACGAGTTGCGGCTCGGTGAACTCCGCCTTCAATGAAGCCCACATCGCATCGTCGGCCTGTTCCGGGTCATACATGATGGCGTCGGCATAACGCAGCGCGATTTTCTCGCGCAAAGTGAATTTTTCGGACTTTTCATACTGCATCAGCTCCGCCATCCGGCTGTCGGCCTCCCGCGCGGACCGCGCGGTTCCCTGGTTGCTTCAGTAGCCGCATTCGATGGTGAAGGCGACATAGGCACGCAACATCTCCTTGAGATCGTGCTCGACGACGCCGGCGCCATTGTCGAACAGCATCTCGCGCGTCAGCGTGAATGAACGCATCACGTCGGGCTGATGCGCGCGGATCGCCTGGTTTTCCGGGCCGGGACGGCCCGCGGCAATGGCGTCTTCGAGCCAGCCGCGGATCTGCGGATCGGAAACCGCCCCGGGAACCACATAACTCAGGCGCGCCATCATCTACCTCCGGCTGTGCATTGCCAAAACCGGTCCATGGGACCGGGAAAATTGCCTATGACCGGGCCGCAACCCTGGCCGGCGCGTCCGCGAGCAGACGCATCAACTCTGCCGCGCCACGCCGCGCCTCGTCCCGCGTCGCCGCTTCCGCCGCGGCAGCATCCCGCCTGCCGATTGCCGACCAGATCGCATGCAGGCCCTCGGCGGCTTCTTGCGAGCGGGCGGGTGAGCGCTGGGGGTGCGTCATGCCGATGGCACGCCACTGCTTGATGCGCGAGTGCAATGTCGCGAGCATGGTGGACAGCGATTGACTGTCGGCACCGGCAACCAGCATGTCGTAAAAACGGTTCTTGGCCTCCAGTGCGCGGACCGGTTCACCCGCCTGGTATGCGGAAACGGCTTCTGCCGCCGCCTCACCCAGCAGGCGCATGCTTTCGTCGTCCGCTTTTTCCGCAAAACGCCTGGCCGCCAGCCCTTCAAGCACGGCCCGGATTGCGTAGAGATCCTCGATTTCGTCAGCGCTGAGCTCACGCACGATGGGCCCGCGGTTGGGGATGACGGAAATCAATCCTTCCGACTCGAGCTGCCGCAAAGCCTCACGGACCAGTGTCCGCGATACCCCCAGGCTGACGGTCAACTCGCGCTCCGTGAGGCGTTGCCCGGGACGCAGTTGGCCATCGACGATGGCCTCGCGCAGGGCGTGTTCGACCTGCTGGCGCAGCGGGGCAGCGTGTTTGGCAATTTCCAGCAATGGCACTACGGGCATGGCGAACTTTTGCTTTATTTACCTTATCAGCTTATTGTCTTACGATAATACAATAATACAAAAAACGCAAAACGGGAATACGGATTTCCCAAAACATTTCACTTATCAGGAGGAGCTACCGTGAACATCACGCGAGTCTTTGCCACACTGCTTGCAGCATCCGGCCTGGGCGGCCTGTCCATCAGTGCGCCGGCGGCAGATGCGTATCCGAGCCGTCCGATACGCGTCATCATTCCCAATGGTCCCGCAAGCTCGGTAGATACGCTGACCCGCATCGTCGGCAACAGGTTGACCGAAGTCATCGGGCAGCAGATCGTGATGGACAACCGCGGCGGCGCAAGCGGCGTCATCGGTATGGAAATCGCCAAGCTGGCCAATCGGGATGGATACACAGTGATTACCACGACTTCCGCGGCCTCGACCATATCCCCGCTGCTGCTGAAAAACCCGCCCTTTCATCCACTCGACGACTTCGACATGGTCGGCCAGTTTGCAGTAACGCTCAATGTGCTGGTGGTTTCCAACACGCTGCCGGTCAAATCGGTGCCCGAATTCATAGCCTATGCCAATAGCGGCAGGAAGCCTTTCAACATGGCCTCGGCCGGCATCGGCTCGCAAAGCCATCTCGCAGGCGCCTATTTCGTGCAGGAAACCAGGATCGATTCCCTGCATGTCCCGTACAAGGGCGGCGGCCCCTCGACCGCTTCACTGGTTGCAGGCGAATCGCAGTGGTCGCTGATACCCGCGCCCGCCGCGATGCGGCATGTCTCCGCCAAACGGGTGCGCGCCATCGGCCACAGCCTGAGCAAGCGGACGGACCTGCTGCCCGGCATCGCGCCGATTGCGGAAACCCTGCCCGGATTTGATTACACCGGCTGGATGGGTTTCTCGGTACCCAAGGGTACGCCCAAGGCCGTCATCAACCGGCTGGGGGCCGCAGTAGCAAAAACCATGATGGCTCCGGAGGTCAAAAAAGCGATGGCCTTTGAAGCCACGGAGATTGTTGTTCTGGGGCCGGCGGAGTTCCGCAAGGTCGTCGCCGACTCCATGGTCAAGAATGCCAGGCTGATCAAAACCGTCGGCCTGAAATCAAACTGACCACGCTGCACACATGTCCGGGGGCGGCTGCGGCCGCCCCTTTTTCATGGATCCCGCAACCCGCCCGGCACGAGATATGTCCGGCATTTGGTTACCGGAAAAGACCACACGCTACAATCGCGCCTTTGCCGAACCGGAGTACCGCCGTTGAAAGCCCTGATCGTCCGCGAACACGGACCGCTGGAAAACCTGCTGCTGGAAGAAGTGCCCGACCCGGTTCCCGGCGCGGGCGAAGTGCTGGTCGATGTGCACGCGGCCAGCGTCAATTTCCCCGACCTGCTGGTTATCGGCGGCACCTACCAGGTGCTGCCGCCGCGTCCATTCAGCCCCGGCAAGGACATGGCGGGTGTGGTCGCCGCGGTCGGTGCCGGCGTCACCACCTGCAAACCCGGTGACCGCGTCGCCGCGCAGCATGAATACGGCGCCTATGCGCAGAAATGCGTGGTGCCGCAGCAGAACTGTTACCCGATGCCCGACGCGATGTCCTACGCCGATGCTGCGGCAATGGGCATCGCCTACCCGACCGCGCACTTCGCGCTGATCGAGCGCGCACGCTGGCAGCCCGGCGAAACCGTGCTCATCAACGGCGCCGCGGGTGGCGTCGGCATCGCCACCATTGAAGTGGCGAAGGCGCTGGGCGCGACCGTGGTCGCCAGCGTCGGCAGCGAAACCAAGGCCGCGGTCGCCCGCGCACACGGCGCCGACCACGTGGTGCGCACCGATGTGCCGAAGCTGCGCGACGCCTTCCGCGACCAGGTCCATGCGGCCGTGGGCAAACGCGGCATCGACGTCATCGTCGACCCGGTAGGCGGTGACGTGTTCGACGCCAGCCTGCGCGTGATCGCCTGGTCGGGACGGCTGGTGGTGGTCGGCTTCGCCGAAGGCCGCATCCCAGAGGTGAAAGCCGGCTACCTGCTGGTGAAAAACATTTCGCTGCTCGGCCTGCAGTACAGCGCCTACCGTGACCGCCAGCCGGAAAAGGTGCAGCGCGTGCAGCGCGAGCTGTTCGCCTGGCACACCGCCGGCAAAATCAAACCGCACGTGATGAAGGCCTATCCGCTGGCGCAGTACCGCGAAGCGCTGCGCGTGGTGCGCGATCGCGAGGTGATCGGCAAGATTGTCATCGCCACGCATGAATGACGAATCAAGTATTTGTTTTTATTGATTATTTAAACATCGTCGTGTGCCACTTGCATTGCCGCATGAAGCGTAGAGAATAGCGGCTTTTTCAGGACACCCCGCCATGCAGAACCCACGCCCTGCCACCGGCACCCTCGGCCCCCTGCCGCGCTGGATTTTCATGAGCCGCTGGCTGCAGGCGCCGCTGTATATCGGCCTGATCGTCGCCCAGGGCGTCTACGTCTGGCAGTTCTGGACCGAGCTGGTCCACCTGATCGGCATGCTCACGATCAAGACCGTCACCGAAGTCGAAATCATGCTGATCGTGCTCGGCCTGATCGACGTGGTGATGATTTCCAACCTGCTGGTGATGGTGATCGTCGGCGGCTGGGAAACCTTCGTCTCGCGGCTGGAACTGCAGAACCATCCCGACCAGCCGGAGTGGCTGTCGCATGTCAATGCCGGTGTGCTGAAAGTGAAACTGGCGACGGCAATCATCGGCATCTCGTCGATCCACCTGCTTAAATCCTTCATCAACGCTGCGCAGTACGACGAGAAGACCCTGCTGTGGCAGACCATGATCCACCTGACCTTCGTGGTCTCGGCCCTGGCGATCGCCTATACCGAGAAAATCACCCAGTCCGCGCACGCCTCCAAAGCGCCGAAACCCGGCGCAGCTCCGTCGGCACACTGAAGGACGGCCGGCTTCCCGGCGTCCGCCGGCCGAAGTGACAAACCCTTATTGCAAAGGGGATAATGTCACCATCAATCCGGCCGGCCCTCCGGCCGGCCACGACAACACCTGACCATCATGCCGCAGAACACGGGAATCCCGATGAAGCCCGTTTCGCGCGCACCGCGCCCGTCACCGTTGCACTGGCTGCTGGCGGGCTGCGTCTGCGCCATCGTCATCATCAGCGGAATGCTGATCGTCAACCTGCAAAAACGCGACATCGAATCGCGCCGTCAGCTTGAACTGCTGCAACTCGGGGCCACGCTCAGGGCGAAGTTGAATCGCGAACTGAACAGCGTGCTGTACCTGACCAGCGGTCTTAGCAGTTACCTGGCGGTACGCCGCGACAGCCTTCAGCGCACGGAAGTTGAGGCAATACTGGCCGGCCTGTACCGAAGTTCCCGGCATGTGCGAAATTTTGCCGTCGCCGTCGGCTACCGGCTTGTTTACGTCTATCCGGTCAAGGGCAATGAAAAGGCGGTCGGCCTCTACTATCCCGATATTCCGGACCAGTGGCCCGACGTCAAGCGCGCGGTCGATTCCGGGCAACCCGTGCTGATTGGCCCGCTCAACCTGGTACAGGGCGGCAGCGGCCTGATCTATCGCGTCCCCTTTTTCGTCGAAGGCAAATACTGGGGTCTGGTCTCCTCTGTGATAGACGCCGACTCGTTGCTGCGCAGCTCGCTGGCCGAAGGCATGTCCGACGATTTGGAACTGGCCATCCGCGGCAAAGACAGCAAGGGCATGCGCGGCGACGTGTTCTGGGGAGATGCCGCGTTGTTTGCCAAACCTGACGTTCAGCTCATCGATGTCGATGTTCCCGGCGGGAAATGGGTCATCGCGCTGCGCAACAACCGCGAGCACCGGGAACTGGCCTTGCTGATGCTCCAGGGACTGGTCTGGGTTCTGGGACTGATGCTGGGATGGTTCGCACTGACCGTGCTGGTGCAAAGGGCAAACCTTGCCCGCATGGCGCTCTACGACCCGCTGACCAGCCTGCCCAACCGCGTACTGATCAGCGACCGCGTCGAGCATGCCATGTCGATCCTGCATCGCGATCCGACGCGGGTCTGCCTGCTGCTCTTCATCGATCTCGACGGATTCAAGCAGGTCAACGACGAATGGGGTCACAAGGCCGGGGATATCGTGCTGCAGCAGGTCGCGCTGCGTCTTGGCGATGCGGTGCGCAACACCGATACCGTCAGCCGCTGGGGCGGTGACGAATTCCTCGTATTCATGGAACAGGTAGATCCGGCGATGGCCGGTGCCATCATCGAAAAGATCCGCAGCACGGTCGAAGTGCCGGTCAGCATCGGCAACCGGACTGTCCGGGTCGGCGCATCGATCGGTACGGCAACGGCACCTGCCGACGGTGCCACACTCGACGTCCTCATGCGCATCGCTGACGAACGGATGTACACCAACAAGTCCGCGCGCAAGCCGGCGGCCGCCGGCTGAACGTCATGCAGCGCGTTATTTCAGCATCAGCGGGATGCCACTGAAGATCAGGACCACGCATACCACACGACGGAAAGTTGCATCGCTCATGCCGGTATGCACACGGTCGCCGAGAAAAATGCCGGTCAGCATGAACGGCAGCGCCGCGGCGAACAGCAGCAGCGAATCGCGGCCGAATTCACCGACCGCGAAATAACCGACGCCGCGCATCACCGCCATGGTCATCATCAGCGCCGCCAGCGTGCCGCGGAACTGCTCCTTGGTCACGCGCAGCGCATCCATGTATATCGCAAAAAACACACTGGCCATGGTGCCGAATATCGTGCCCACCGCACCGGCCATGAAGCTCGCCGCAGTCGCCAGTCCGCGCGGAGCATGGCCGATGGCGCCGGCGCGCATCTGCCACAGCACGAACAGGCCGTACCCCGTCACCAGTGCGCCCAGACCGCGCGCGAGCAGCACGGCATCGAGCACCGTGAACAGGTAAAGGCCCGCTGCGATGCCCAGCGTGCACGAAGGCAGTATGCGCAGGATCATCGGCATCGAAACATGCCGCCGATCCTTGCCGAACAGCGTGGCCGACGAGGAAATCGTCAGCAGCGTCCACACCGGCACCAGCACTTTCATCGGGATCACCAGTGCCATCAGCGGCATCGCAGCGAATCCGCCGAAGCCGGTGCTGCCGCGCAGGGAAAAACCCGCCAGCAGCACCACCGCGCAATAGCCCCACGCCCAGGCCGGTAGTTCAATCACGGTAACACGCTCAGCGCGCCGCGCCGTTGAGTTCGATCAGCCGCATCACTTCTGCGGCGGCGCCCTGCGCCTCCTCGCGCGTCAGCCGCTCGGCGGCATCGGCATCGCGCTTGCGGATCGCGGCAAGCATCGCGCGCAGGGCCTTCACGCTCTCCTTCGAACGGCTGTCGGAACGCCGCGGATGCGACAGTCCCAGCGCGCGCCAGCGCCAGATGCGCGCATGCAGCGTACCGAGCATCGAGGACAGCGTTTCGCTGCCCGCGCCCTCGAACAGCACGTCGTAGAAACGGTTCTTGGTTTCCAGCACTTCCTGGGCGTCGCCGCGTTCATAGGCGCCGGCCACCACATCGAGCGCCTGGGCGAGACGCTTCAGTTCGGCATCGCCGGCGTTGTGCACGAACAGCCGCGCGGCCAGCCCCTCGAGTACCGCGCGTATGGTGTAGAGATCCTTGGCTTCGTCCAGCGACAGCGCACGCACCACCGGCCCCTTGTTCGGCACGTTGGCGATCAGACCCTCTGTCTCGAGCTGGCGCAGCGCTTCGCGGATCACGGTGCGTGACACGCCCATCATCTCGGTCAGTTCGCGTTCGGTCAGCCGCGCACCCGGAGCCAGCCGGCCGTCGATGATCGCGCTGCGCAGGCCGTCCAGCACCTGCACCCGGAGGGGGGCTGCAAGTCTTTGTATTTGTTTAATATTTTTATCCGGCATGGCTGATGGCGATGTCATTCAGGTCATTCCGTTGACCCCCCTGTAATACCGTAATACGATATTACGTCCTGATGCCTGCGGCAAGTTTTTTGACGACCGCGCATTACGGGCTTTCCATTCCGAAGAACACCGTGAGGAGCACCCAAGCATGAGCACCCCCGTCAAAGTCGGCATCGTCGGCCTCGGCCGCTGGGCCAAGGTACTGACCCGCGCCGCCAAACAATCCGACAAGATCCAGATCGTCGCCGGTTACAGCCGATCGCAGGAAAAGCGCGACGCATTCGCCAAGGAAATGGGCGTGCCTTCGGTTCCCGACATGCAGGCCATGCTCTCCAACCCCGAGATCAAGGGCGTGGTGCTGACAGTGCCCAACGAACAGCACCTGCCGATGGCGGAAATGGTTGCCAAGGCCGGCAAACATGTCTACACCGAGAAACCGATCTCGCAGACGCTGGAGGACGGCCTGAAAATCGAAGCGCTGCAGAAGCAGCACAACGTCACCGTCACCGTTGGCCACAGCGCGCGGCTGATGGCCGGCATCCGCATCATCAAGGAGAAGATTGACGCCGGCGAACTCGGGCGCGTCGCCTTCATGGAAGCGAATTTCTCCAACGAACGCGCACTGGAACTGACCCCGCAGACCTGGCGCTGGTACAAGGACCGCGCCCCCGGCGGTCCGCTGTCGCAGTTGGCGATACACCAGTTCGACGTGCTGCACATGCTCGGCGGTGAACCGCAGGAAGTGTCGTCGATGGCCTCCAAACTCTCGCCGGTCGGCGCCGAGGTCGATGACCAGTCGATGTCGCTGGTGCGTTTCAAGGACGGCAAGCTGGGCTATGTAGGCTCGTGCTGGACCTCGCCCGGGATTTTTGCGGTGCGCGTATTCGGCTCCAAGGGCCTGATGCACTACGAGATCGATTTCGGCACCTGGGACACCCCGCACCTGCTGCACAAGAATTCTGTGCTCTACATCCAGCGCGGCAAGGACGGCTGGGGCAAGCGCGAGGACATCAAGCTGCCGGAATCCGACATGTTCCGCGCCGAACTCGAAGCTTTCGCGGGCAGCTGCCTGTCGGGCAAACCCAACGAACTCACCGCCTACAACGGCAATGTTGCCGTGGCACTGACCAATGCCGCACTGAAGTCGATCGACCGCAAGGGGCAGTGCGTGACCATCGAGGAAGTGATGAACGAGGCGCGCGCCAAGAACGAAGCGAAACGCGCAGCGTGAAAGGCGGTTATTGGTGATTGGTAACTGGGCACCCCACCCATCACCCATTACTCATCACCAGTCACCAATTACCAATCACCAGGCACTCAAATCATGACA
Organism: Burkholderiales bacterium; assembly: GCA_050250695.1. Taxonomy (GTDB): domain Bacteria; phylum Pseudomonadota; class Gammaproteobacteria; order Burkholderiales; family SG8-41. The sequence continues at coordinate 2,103 of JBFWOE010000100.1, read as the reverse complement.
CGCTACTTCATAGACCTCACCCAGCCCGAGATCGCCGCGCAGTTGAAGAAAAATCCGCTGGTGATCCTGCCCGCGGGCAGCGTCGAGCAGCACGGCCCGCACCTGCCCACCGGCACCGACATCTATTCCGCCAATGTCATCGGCCACGCCGTGGCCGAACGCATGGACGGCCTGGTGCTGCCCGGCGGACCGCTGGGTGTCACGCCCATGCACATGCCCTTCGAGGGCACCATCACGCTGACGCCGGACACCTACCAGCGCGTGGTCACCGAAACCTGCGCTTCGACAGCGCAGCACGGCGCGAAGCGGCTGCTGGTCCTCAACTGGCACGAGGGCAACATCCCGTCGCTGGCGATTGCCTCCGAAAAGCTGCACCGCGAAGTCGGCATGAGCGTGATCGTGGTCCAGGCCTGCTACGTCGCCGCCGAACTCTACGGCCACGACTGCGGCGGCCTGACGCACGGCGGCGAGATCGAGGCGCTGGCGGTGCTCGCCTATCAGCCGGAGCTGGTGCATCTCGACCGCATCGACTACTCGTCGGATCACGGTCACGGCCGCAAATGGGACCGCCTGCGCCGCACCCGCAGCTACCAGCCGGTGCTGCGCGACATCAAGACCATCGCCGCCACCGGCTGGTACGGTGCACCGGAGCATGCCACCGCCGCCAAGGGCCTGAAAATGCTCAACGACATCGCGGACGCCATTGCCAAGGAATGCGGCGAGATTTTCGCGCTGCTCGACGAGGCGCAGGGCGGCACCGCCGAGATCAAGCACCTGAAGGTTGCCAGCTAGAATGTTGACCCTCTCCCCTTCCCCCTCTCCCCGCGGGAGAGGGGGACCAGACAGACGCTGACGCGCAAAGGTAACCATGGCCAAAGTCCTCACCCAAGCCGAAGCCAAAAGCATGGGCCTGCCCGGCCGCAAGTCGCTGGAAATCGTATCCGGCGAAAAAGGCTCGCAGGCGGTGACGTTGCGGCTGGTCGAAATCCCGCCGGCGAAACCCGGCGACGCACCACGCGGCAAACATTTCCACCAGGGTTTCGAGGAATGCATCTACGTGATGTCCGGCGAAGGCTGCACCGAAGCCGACAGCGGCAGCCATCCGCTGAAGGCCGGCGACACCATCCTGATTCCTTCCGGCGAGAAACACGCCACGCGCAACACCGGCAGCGAACCGCTGGTGCTGCTGTGCTTTTTCCCGGTCAACAGCATCGCCCAGCGCACCCGGGAACACAAAGCCTGAACCGCTCCACCCCTCTGTCACGTTTCCAGGAAAACCCTGCATGAGCATCGATGTCGTCTGCCTGCGCCCCGAAGCCGACTTCACCCGCGTCGGCGTCACTCCGCCGAACAGTCTCAACATCGCCTACCGCAAACCCGATGACGCCGACCTGCCGGCCCTGCTGCAGCAGGCGCGCGCGGTGGTGATGCCCGCGGTCGGCCCGAAACTGCCGGCGGTGCTGTTCGAAGGCACGACGCTGAAAGTGGTGCAGATCACCGGCGCCGGCGTCGATCGCCTCGACGAAACCGCGCTGAAAAAACTCGGCATCCCGGTGGCCAACGTGCCCGGCGGCAGCAATTCCGCCGTGGCCGAATACGTCACCGCCTGCGCCTCGGTATTGCTGCGCCGCTTTGCGTGGTCGGACGCCGAAATCAAGAAAGGCAACTATGTGCCTTTCCGCAACCGCATGATGGCCGACAACCTCGCCGGCATCGACGGCGCCACCGTCGGCGTGGTCGGCATGGGCGTGATCGGCATGGCGGTGGCGCAGGCTTTCCACCGCATCGGTTGCGAAATCGTTTATTTCGATCCGGTACTCAAGGACAAATCCAAAGCGGAGGCGATGAACGCCAAAGCGCTGGCGCTCGACGACCTGCTGAAAACCGCCGATGTGGTCACGCTGCACGTGCCGCTGATCCCGGCAACCGCCAACCTGATCGGTACAAAGCAGCTGGCATTGATGAAAAAAGACGCCATACTGATCAACGGCGCGCGCGGCGGCGTGGTCGACGAGGCCGCGCTGGCGCAGGCGCTGACAGACAACCGCATTGCCGGCGCCGCGGTCGACGTCTACAGCATCGAGCCCGCCACCGCCGACAATC
>JBFWOE010000099.1:0-11733 GCA_050250695.1 Burkholderiales bacterium | reverse complement strand
ACCTGCCGCTGTTCACCTCCGACATGAAATACGAATCCGGCACCGGCTGGCCGAGTTTCTTCACCACGATACCCGGCGTGTTCGGCACCAAGAAGGATTACCTGCTGATCCTGCCGCGCACCGAATATCACTGCATCCGCTGCGGCGGTCACCACGGACACGTCTTCGACGACGGCCCGCCGCCGACCCGCCAGCGCTGGTGCAACAACGGCGTGGCGCTGAAGTTCATCCCGAAACAGGGCTGATCAGGTTCACGCGCCGGGTCCGGTCACCGACCGGGACGGCGCTCCACGAAGTGAACACCCTTGCGGCATGCGGCGGGGTTTGCGCTACACTGCAGCGCAGGAGCCCGCATACCTTGACCAAGACGACTTGCGAATTGCGCCTTGCCCGCGGCGGCGACATCCAGGAAATCGCCGTGATGTCGCGCTGCCTGATCGAGGTCGGGCTGCGCGGCTGGACCTGGCACCCGACGCGGGTTGCGCGGGTGCTGCGCGCCAGGGAAACCTGCGTGCTGGTCGCCGAATCGCGCGGCAAGCTGGCCGGGTTCGCGATTACCGAGTTCGGCGACACCAGGGCGCACCTGTCATTGCTGGCGGTCAAGCCCGCTTTCCAGCGCCGCGGCATCGGCCTGGCGATGATCGACTGGCTGATCGAGTCGGCGCTGACTGCGGGCATCGAACACATCGACGTGGAAATGCGCGCCAACAATTTCGCAGCGCGCAGCTTCTATGAATCGCTGGGCTTTACCCACACCCAGTACATCGCCGGGTATTACCAGACCGTCGAGGCCGCCATACGCATGCGCCGCAGCCTGCGCACCGGCGTCGCGCAACAGGCGCCGGACAGGATGGCCTGAGGATAAACAAGCCCCATGATCTCCGGCATCAAGGCGCTGACCTTCGACACCTTCGGCACCGTCGTCGACTGGCGCACCAGCATCATCAACGACCTCTCCGCCTGGGGCCGCACGCGCGGCCTCCGGGTCGACTGGGCCGCCTTCACCGACGAATGGAAAACCGCCTACAAGCCGGGCATGGACAAGGTGCGCAAGGGCGAGTGGCCGTGGACCACCATCGACGGCATCTACCGCAGGGCGCTGGATGAAATGGCTCCGCGTTACGGCCTCGACAAACTCGACGAAGCGTCGCTGCAGCACATCAACCGCGTCTGGCACCGGCTGCTGCCATGGCCCGATTCAGCGGCGGGCCTTGCTCGCCTGAAGAAAAAATACCTGATCTCCACGCTGTCGAACGGCGACGTCGACATGCTTGCCAACATGGCCAAACTGGGCGGCTTGCCCTGGGACGTGATCCTCTGCGGCCAGGTGTTCCGCCATTTCAAGCCGGATCCCGAAATCTACCTCGGCGCGATCGAATTCCTCGGCTGCAAGCCGCATGAAGTGATGATGGTCGCTGCACACAACGACGACCTGAAACACGCGCGCAGCCACGGCATGCGCACCGGCTTCGTCTTGCGGCCGACGGAATACGGCCCCGCACAGCCGACCAACCTCAGGGCTACTGAACAGTGGGACGTCATCGCCAACAATTTTGGCGAACTGGCGGATGCCCTGGGCGCTTAGCGCTTGCCTGAAAAGCGTTAACGCAAAGACGCAGAGGAAAAAGAGAGGCGCAGAGAATTTCCTAAAGCAGACCGGCGTAAAAAGGATTTTTCCTGGTTTCCTTTGCGCCTCTCCGTTCTCTTTGCGACTTTGCGTTAAGGGTTTTACCCTTTCAGCAATCAACACCGTGGCGCGCCAGCGCCCACGCCACATGCTCCCGCACCAGCGCTGAAGGATGATCCGCCCGCGCACGCAGCGCCGCGACGATTTGCGGCGAACCGCGCGCCCCGGTTTTCACATTCCCCAGGCCCACTGCGAGATTGCGCAGCCAGCGTTCGTGCCCGATGCGATGGATCGCGCTGCCGGCAAGGCGCGCCCCAAAAGCCGCCTCATCCCAGGCGAACAGCTCCACCAGTGATGCGTCGTCAAGTCCGTTGCGTACCGCGAAGTCCTCTTCTGCCGTGACCCGCGCAAAGCGGTTCCACGGACACACCAGCTGGCAGTCGTCACAGCCATAGACGCGGTTGCCTATCAGCGGGCGCAGCGTCTCCGGGATGCTGCCCTTCAGTTCGATGGTGAGGTAGGAAATGCAGCGCCGCGCATCGAGCTGGTACGGCGCGACGATGGCCTGCGTCGGGCAGACGGCGATGCACTTGCTGCAGGTGCCGCAGTGTTCCTCGACGGGCGCATCCACCGGCAGCGGCAGCTCGGTGTAGATCTCGCCGAGGAAAAACGCCGAGCCGGCGTCGCGGTTGAGCAGCAGCGTATGTTTGCCGCGCCAGCCAAGGCCGGCCTTCTCGGCCAGCGCGACCTCCATCACCGGCGCGCTGTCGGTGAACACGCGATGGCGGTGCATGCCGGCCGCGGCGACGATCCTGTCCGCCAGTTTCTGCAGCCTGCCGCGCAGCACCTTGTGATAATCGCGGCCGGTGGCATATCGCGAAATGAACGCGCGTTCATCGTCGTTGATCACCGCCCAGCTGTCGCGCGCTTGTTGCGGCGTGTAATCGAGGCGCGCGACGATCACCCGCGCCGTGCCCGGGACCAGCTCCGCGGGTCGGCTGCGCTTCACGCCGTGGCGTGCCATATAATCCATGTCGCCGTGCCAGCCGCGGGCCAGCCATTCCGCGAGCCGCGGTTCGGCCCGCGACAGATCGCAGTCAGTGACCGCGATCTGCTGGAAACCGAGTTCGGCTCCCCAGCGCGAGATGTCGCGCCGGAGTTCCGGCCAATCGACGACCTTCTGAACGGCGCCTTCTTGCATACCCCGCATCATAAACGCACGCTGCAGCTCGCCTCGGAGGAAGACACGCTGGCGCTGGGGCGCACCCTTGCGCCGCTGCTGGTGCCGGGCATGGTGGTCCACCTGCGCGGCGACCTCGGCGCCGGCAAAACCACCCTGGTCCGCGGAATCCTCCGTGGACTGGGCTACGGGGGCCGCGTCAAAAGCCCGACCTTTACCCTGCTTGAACCTTACAAGTTTTCTAGGTTATACTTGTATCACTTTGATTTTTATCGGTTCCTTGATCCACGGGAACTCGAGGACAGCGGCTTCCGGGAGTACTTCAATCCGGAGTCCGTATGCCTCGTGGAATGGCCGGAAAAAGCCCCGGACCTGCCCACCGCGGACCTGGACATCGAGTTGCGCGTCGCCGCCGAAGGGCGCGCGGTTGAACTGCAGGCGCACACGGAGGTAGGCAGGCGTTGTCTCGACCGGCTGACATACTGAGACCCGTCATCCGCCCGGCAGCACTCCTGCCGTCACCGTTCCGTATTGTCCGCAAACTCACTCAGTGGCTGGCCGCAGCGGCAGCCGCGCTGGCCGCCACTACCGTGTTCGCCGCCGACGCACTGGTCACCTCGACCCGCGTCTGGCCGGCGCCAGACTACACCCGCATCACCATCGAATCGCAGCAGCCGATCCGCTACAAGTTCTTCAGCATCGACAATCCCGATCGCCTGGTACTCGATCTCGAAGACGTCGCGCTGAGCGCGACGCTCAACGAGGTCGCCGGAAAAATCAGCACCGAAGATCCCTACCTGAAAGGTGCCCGCATCGGCATCTTCAAGCCCGGAACGGTACGGCTGGTCTTCGATCTCAAGACCAAGGTCAAACCAGAGGCTTTCGCACTGGCACCGGTCGGGGAATACGGCCATCGTCTGGTGCTTGACATCTATCCGCTGCAGCCGCCGGATCCGCTGCTGGCATTCCTGAAACAGCATGAAGCGGCGCATGGCGGGCACACCCAGGAACCGGCGACCGCAGCGCCGGATGCGCCCGCACCCGCCGCACCCGCCGTCCGCCCGCCCTCGCAGCGCCTGATCACCATCGCCATCGACCCCGGCCACGGCGGCGAGGATCCGGGAGCACGCGGCCGCCGCGGCACGCTGGAAAAAAACGTCACGCTCGCGATCTCGCGCAAGCTGAAAGAGCGCATCGACAACGAACCCAACATGCGAGCGGTGCTGCTGCGCGACGGCGATTACTTCATGCCCTTGCACACCCGCGTCGAAAAAGCGCGGCGCATCCGCGCCGACCTGCTGGTCTCGGTGCATGCGGATGCCTTCATCAAGCCCTCGGCCAACGGCTCCTCGGTGTTTGCGCTTTCGGAACGCGGTGCGACCTCCGCCGCCGCGCGCTGGCTGGCCAAGCAGGAAAACGACGCCGACCTGATCGGAGGCGTCAATCTCGGCATCAAGGACCCCTACCTGAAACAGACGCTGCTCGACCTGTCGCAGACGGCATCGATCAACGACAGCCTGAAACTGGGCAAGGCGGTACTCGCCGAAATGGGCAACATCAACCGGCTGCACAAGAACTATGTCGAGCAGGCGGGTTTCGCCGTGCTGAAGGCGCCGGACATCCCTTCGATCCTGGTCGAGACGGCCTTCATCAGCAATCCCGATGAGGAACTGAAGCTGCGCAGCAACGACTACCAGGGGAAGATGGCCGACGCAATATTCAACGGCATCAAGCGCTACTTCTCGAAGAATCCGCCGCTCGCCCCGGCGCGGGTCGCAGTCAACCCCTGAACCGCCCGGTCCTCGCGCCGGCCTGCATAATTGCAATAGAATCGGCTGCACCACGGTGTACGTCGACGCGCACGAAGCTGGAGGATAACCATGGTCAGGATCGGGGGCTGCGCTGCAGCCATGCTGCTGCTCGTTGCCGGCTGCGCGACAGCGCCGCCGGAGGGCATCGTGCCGCCCGCCGAGGTCAGCCGCTTCTCCGGCCATGCGCCGGGCCAGACACTGCCGCCGGGCTGGGAGCCGTGGACATTTTCCGGTTTCAAGCGACCCACCGAATACCGGCTGGTCAGCCTGGATGGAACCACAGTCGTTCGCGCGGACGCCCGCGCATCGGCATCGGGCCTGGTCCACCCCCTGTCACTGGATCCTGTCAAACGACCGTTGCTCGAATGGCGCTGGAAAGTCGACCGGCTGATCGAAAAAGCCGACAACACGAACATGGATCTCGAAGATTCACCGGTACGGTTGCTGGTCAGCTTCGACGGCGACATTGGCAGTCTGCCGCCGAAGGAGCGCATATTTTTCCACAGCATCCGCATACTTACGGGCCAGCAACTGCCCTATGCCACGCTGATGTACATCCGGGAAAACCGCGCGCCGCGCGAAACGCTGATACCCAGCCAGCATACCTCGCGCATCCGGATGATCGTCGTCGAATCCGGAAAAGAAAAACTCGGTGTCTGGCAGCAGTTCAGCCGCAACGTGGTCGAGGATTTCCGCCGCGCCTACGGCGAAGAACCGGGACGGATCACCGCGGTGGCCGTGATGACCGATAGCGACAATACCGGCAGCGAGGCGCAGGCCTGGTACGGCGACATCAGCTTCGGCGCCCCGCCGGCCAGGCTGGCCACGCAATGAACTGAAGACCAGACGAAAAAACAAGGGCCGCGGTTGCGGCCCTTTGTATTTCACGCGCTGCCCGCGATCGGCGGTATTTCTCGGCACAGCCGTGGATTCCCCCTGAATGATCAGGATTTCAGCGCGCCCAGCACCTCGTCCAGCATCTTTTTGGCGTCGCCGAACAGCATGCGGTTGTTTTCCTTGTAGAACAGCGGATTGTCCACGCCGGCATAACCCGAAGCCATGCTGCGTTTCATGACGATGGAGGTTTTGGCCTTCCACACTTCGAGCACCGGCATGCCTGCGATCGGACTCGCCGGATCCTCCTGCGCTGCCGGATTGACGATGTCATTGGCGCCGATGACCATGGCAACGTCGGTGTCCGGGAAATCCTCGTTGAGTTCGTCCATTTCCATCACGATGTCGTAAGGCACCTTGGCTTCGGCCAGCAGCACGTTCATGTGCCCGGGCATGCGGCCCGCCACCGGGTGGATGCCGAACCGCACGTTGACGCCCTTTTCGCGCAGGAATTTCGTGATTTCGTAGACCGTATGCTGGGCCTGGGCCACCGCCATGCCGTAGCCGGGCACGATGATCACGTTTTTCGCGTCGCGCAGCAGTTCCGCGGTCTCGACCGCCGAGATCGGAATCGCCTCGCCGGCCGGCTGCTCGCCGGCCTTCACTGCCGGTGTACCGCCGCCGGTGCCGAAACCGCCGGCAATGACGCTGATGAAATTGCGGTTCATCGCGCGGCACATGATGTAGGACAGGATCGCGCCGCTGGAGCCGACCAGCGCACCGGTGACGATCAGCAGGTCGTTCGACAGCATGAAGCCGGTCGCCGCCGCAGCCCATCCCGAATAGCTGTTGAGCATGGACACCACCACCGGCATGTCGGCGCCGCCGATGGCCATGACCATGTGGATGCCGAACAACAGCGCGATCACCGACATCACGATCAGCGGCGTCATGCCCGCACCGATCGAATCGGCCTGGATGAATTTTGCGCCGAAATAAATGACGATCAGCAGCCCGGCCAGGTTCAGCCAGTGTCGCGCCGGCAGCAGCAGCGGTTTGCCGCCGATCTTGCCCGAGAGTTTGCCGAAGGCGATCACCGAACCTGAAAAGGTCACCAGGCCGATCAGGATGCCGAGGTAGATCTCGATTTCATGGATGACCTTTTCCGCGCCCTGCAGGTTGCCGGTTGCTGCCGGGTCAATGTAGGTGGCGAAACCGACCATCGCGGCGGCGAGACCGACCAGGCTGTGCATCAGCGCCACCAGTTCCGGCATCTGGGTCATCTTGACGGTGCGCGCGGCGTAGAGCCCGATCGCGCCGCCGGCCACCATCGCGCCGACAATCCAGGCATAACCCTTGGCGGTAACCTGCGGACCGAACACCGTGGCCAGCACGGCTATGGTCATGCCGATGATGCCGTAGAGGTTGCCGCGGCGCGAGGTCTCGGGATGCGAGAGTCCGCCGAGGCTGAGGATGAAGAGAATGATCGCGCCGATATAGGCGACCGTGACGAGGCTTGAGGACATCAGCGGTCTCCTATTTGCGGAACATGTCAAGCATGCGCCGCGTCACCGCGAAGCCGCCGAACATGTTGATGGTGGTCAGCACGATGCCTGCCGCCGCGAGGCCGAGGATCCAGGCTCCGGGCCTGCCCAGCGCTTCTGTTACCGGGGGCGCCACCTGCACCAGGGCGCCGATGCAGATGATGCTGCTGATCGCATTGGTCACGCTCATCAGCGGCGTGTGCAGCGCGGGCGTCACGTTCCACACCACCATGTAACCGACAAAACAGGCGAGCACGAACACCGTGAAGTGGCCGAGAAAGGCGGGCGGCGCATGGGCGCCGACAAACCAGAAAGCCAGCGCACCGGCGCCGAACAGGATCGCCAGCGCCTTTGCAGGCATCGGCTCGCTGCTGCCGCCGTGGCCATGGCCCTTTTTCTCGGCCGGCCTGGCGGCCGCGGCGGGCTTCGGCGGCGCTGCCGGCATCTTGATCGGCGGCGGCGGCCAGGTGATGCCGCCGTCCTTGATCACCGTCAGGCCGCGGATCGCGTCGTCTTCCATGTTGACGTTGATCACGCCGTCCCTGGTCTTGCACAGTTCCTCGGCAAGGCGGAACAGGTTGGTGGCGTAAAGCGTCGACGACTGCTTGGCCAGGCGCGAATTGAGGTCGGTGTAGCCGATGATGGTCACGCCGTGTTTCACCACCGCCTGGCCGGGTTCGGTCAGTTCGCAGTTGCCGCCGCGCTCGGCAGCCATGTCGACGATGACGCTGCCCGGTTTCATGGACTTCACCATGTCGGCGGTGATCAGCCGGGGTGCGGGTTTGCCGGGAATCAGCGCGGTGGTGATGATGATGTCGACTTCACGCGCCTGCTTCGCGTACATCTCGCGCTGGGCCTGCTGGAAACCCTCGCTCATGACCCTGGCGTAACCGCCGCCGCCGGAGCCTTCTTCCTCGTAATCGACCTTGACGAATTCTCCGCCCAGCGACACCACCTGGTCGGCGACTTCGGCGCGGGTGTCGTTGGCGCGCACGATCGCACCGAGGCCGGCGGCCGTGCCGATCGCGGCGAGACCGGCAACGCCGGCACCGGCGATGAACACCTTGGCCGGCGGCACCTTGCCCGCGGCGGTGATCTGGCCGTTGAAAAAGCGGCCAAAGGCGTTGGCAGCCTCGATCACGGCCCGATAACCTGCGACGCCGGCCTGCGAAGTCAGCGCATCCATCTTCTGCGCGCGGGACAGTACGCGCGGCAGCGAATCGATGGCGAGAACGGTGGCCTTTTTTGCCGCGAGCTGCTGCATCAGTTCCGGATTCTGCGCCGGCCAGATGAAACCGATCAGGGTGCCGCCTTCACGCAGCAGGCCGACCTCCTCCGCCGTCGGGACACCGACCTTGAACACGATGTCGGCGCCGGACCACAGCTGGGCTGCATTGGCCGCAATTTCGGCGCCCACGGCGCGATAGCTGTCGTCGCTGCAATTGGCCGCATCGCCGGCCCCGGACTGCACCATCACCCTGAAACCCAGCTTGATCAGTTTTTCGACGACCTCCGGCACGGTGGCGACGCGTTTTTCGCCCGCTGCCGTCTCTTTCGGCACACCTATGGTCTGAGGCATGTATTCCCCTTCTGTTGCACTGGATATCGAGGGTCCGTCTGCTGAACCGGATCGGAAGCGGCGCCATCACGATGGCGCGCGATGCCGCCCGATTATAAGACAAAAAATCCGTGACACCCGGCAGGCAGGATGCGATTTCCGCCGCCTGCTTATGGCCGGATGCAAACCGCTTATAACCGTACGCGCACCGCTTATAATTCCCGCATGTCAGCGATCCGCGTTCTGCCCGAACTCCTGATCAACCAGATTGCCGCGGGCGAAGTCATCGAACGCCCGGCTTCCGCGCTGAAGGAACTGCTGGAAAACAGCCTCGACGCCGGCGCACAGGCGGTCAGCGTCGACCTCGCTGCGGGCGGCGTCAGGCAGATTACCGTGATCGACGACGGCAGCGGCATCGCCCGCGAGGAACTTCCGCTGGCGCTGGCGCGCCACGCCACCAGCAAGATCGCTTCCCTGGATGACCTTGAACATGTCGGCAGCCTCGGCTTCCGCGGCGAGGCATTGGCAAGCATCGCCTCGGTATCGCGCCTGGAACTCGCCAGCCGCCGCGCCGGCGACCGCCATGCCTGGCGTATTGCCGCCGAAGGGCCCGCGCTCGGCGCGGCCGAGCCGGCCACGCTCGCGCGCGGTACCCGGATCGAGGTGCGCGAGCTCTACTTCAACACCCCGGCCCGGCGCAAGTTCCTGAAATCGGAACAGACCGAGTTCGCGCACTGCGAGGAAGCCTTCCGCCGCATCGCGCTGTCGCGCCCCGACGTCGCATTTGCGCTGACGCACAACGGCCGCGCCCGGCTGCAGGTGAAGCCGCAGCCGCTGGCCGCGCGCATCGCTGCGGTGCTCGGCGACGATTTCAGTTCCGCCGCGCTCGCAGTCGATGAACCCGGCGGTCCGGTCGCGATCCGCGGCGCGATCGGTGCACCGGCCACCGCCAAAGGCACACGCGACGCGCAGTATTTTTTCGTCAACGGCCGCTGCGTGCGCGACAAGCTGGTGGCGCATGCCGTGCGCCAGGCCTATGCCGACGTGCTGCACCACGATCGCCATCCGGCCTACGTGCTGTTCCTCGACATTGACCCGCAACTGGTCGACGTCAACGTGCACCCGGCCAAGGCCGAGGTTCGCTTCCGTGATTCGCGCGCGGTGCACCAGTTCATTTTCCATGCACTGCACAAGGTGCTGGCGGCATCAGCCGGCGGCGCGGTGCCCGCGGCGGCCGGCACTGTGCCGGCTCCGGCAACGACGCCTTATCTGCGCCGCCAGGATACGATGCCGCTGGGCGTTGCCCAGCCCGCGGGGTTTTACGAAACGCTGTTCGCACCGCGGCCTGCCGCCGTCGATGTCGCCGCAGCGCAGCCGGCACCGGCGTTGCCGCCGGCAGGCGACGAGAATCCACTGGGGTTTGCGCTGGCGCAGCTCGCCGGCATCTACATCCTCGCCGAAAACCGCAACGGCCTGATCATCGTCGACATGCATGCCGCGCATGAACGCATCATGTACGAAAAACTGAAAACCGCGCTCGATGCCAGCGCCATTCCCATGCAGCCGCTGCTGGTGCCGGTGCATTTCGCCGCCGAGGCGCTGGACGTCGCGACCACGGAAGATGAACGCGAAGGATTGGAGGCGCTCGGTTTTGACATCGCACCCGCCGGACCCGGCGCTTTGATTGTGCGCGGCGTGCCCGCCCTGCTTGCCGATGCCGATGCCCAGGCACTGGCGCTGGATGTTTTGCATGAAGTCCGTGAATATGGGGCCAGCCGCATCGCCACCGAACGCGGCAACGAACTGCTGGGCACCATGGCCTGCCATGCCGCAGTGCGAGCAAATCGCAGGCTGACGATTCCAGAAATGAACGCTCTGCTGCGCGACATGGAGACCACCGAGCGTTCCGGGCAGTGCAATCATGGCCGGCCGACCTGGCAGCAGATTTCGGTCGCAGAGCTCGACCGCCTGTTCCGCCGCGGGGAGTGACCCCGGTGATCGCCAATAAGTATTTGTTTTAATTAATAATTTTATGCCAAACCCTGCGCATCCGCCTGCCATCCTGCTGATGGGCCCCACGGCCAGCGGCAAAACCGCGGTCGCGCTGCAACTGGCCGCGACGCTGCCCTGCGAAATCATCAGCGTCGACTCGGCGCAGGTCTACAGGGACATGGACATCGGTACTGCGAAGCCGGATGCGGATACGCTGGCGCGCGCGCCGCACCACCTGATCAACCTCATCGAGCCGCACGAGAGTTATTCGGCCGCGCGTTTCCGCGACGACGCGCTGGCGCTGATGCGCGAGATCACCGAACGCGGCAACATCCCGCTGCTGGTCGGCGGCACCATGCTCTACTTCAAGTCACTGGTCGAAGGCCTCAACGACCTGCCGGAAGCCGACTCGACAATCCGCCTGATCATCGAAACGATGGCTGACGAGGAAGGCTGGCCCGCGGTGCATGAAAAACTGCGCAAGGTCGACCCTGAAACCGCGGCGCGGCTGGAACCGAACGACTCGCAGCGCGTGCAGCGCGCGCTGGAAATCTATTACATCACCGGAAGGTCGATGACCGACCTGCTGAAAAAGCCCAAGTACGTCTATTTTCCGTACACGCCGATCCGCATCTCGCTGGTACCCGGAGACCGCGCCGCGCTGCACGAGCGCATTGCGCAGCGCTTCGACGCCATGCTGGCTGGCGGACTGGTGGAGGAACTGCGCAGGCTGCGCGACGATTACGCCCTGGAACCCGACATGCCATCGATGCGTTGCGTCGGCTACCGCCAGGCCTGGGACCACATGACGGGAAAAATCAGCCGCGACGAACTGCGCGAACAGGGCATCGCCGCAACCCGCCAGCTCGCCAAGCGCCAGCTGACCTGGCTGCGCGCGATGGACGACGTCACGGAGTTCGACTGCCTGGCCGAAAACGTCGGCGACCTGGTGCTGGAATACATCCGCCAGGAACTCGAGGCGATGGTCATCGCCGGAGAATCGTAAGCGGCGGCTACTTCCTGCCGGTATTGCGCAGCCGGTTCGCCAGCGCGCGCAGCATCGACATGCCGAACGCGGGATTGGTCTTGATCAGCGTCAGGAAATCGTTGCGGTTGATCGACATCAGGTTGCTGTCGGCTGCGGCGGATGCGGTGGCGGCGCGCTTTGACTGATCGACCAGGGCCAT
>JBFWOE010000098.1:0-11852 GCA_050250695.1 Burkholderiales bacterium | reverse complement strand
TGCGTGTATCTTGTCATTTATGGGAGCGTAGGCTAATGTATGCGCGCCCTTGACGGGCAGCGGATCGAGGAAGGTCCGTTTTTTCCAACCAGGGAGGAATCATGAAGAAACTGCTTGCACTGGTAATGGCTGGTGTATTCGCGTCGGTGGCAGTCGCCCCCGCGTTTTCAGCCGACAAAAAAGACATGAAAAAAGAAGAAAAGAAAGACAAGAAAAAAGCGAAAAAAGACAAGAAGTAAGTTGCATCAAACTCCTGGAAAGCAGGGCTGCGGCCCTGCTTTTTTCATGAAACGTGAACCGCTGCGCTGCGCCCGTTAAAATACAGCCATGGGCAGCAACGATCGCATCTGGAAACCCAACGTCACGGTAGCCGCAATCGTCGAACGCGAAGGACAATTCCTGCTGGTCGAAGAGGAAACGTCGGCTGGTGTGCGTTACAACCAGCCCGCCGGCCACCTGGAGCCTGAAGAGTCGCTGCTTGACGCCGTAGTCCGCGAAACCCTCGAGGAAACCGCCTGGGGGTTCACGCCGACGGCCCTGATCGGCGTCTACCAGTACCGGCATCCCGGTGACGACGTGACCTACCTGCGCTTCGCCTTCACCGGCAACCTCGCCGATCACCAGCCTCAACGCCCGCTGGACGATGGCATCCTGCGCGCGCTGTGGATGCCGGTTGCCGAAGTCCGCGCCTGCAGAAATCTGCACCGCAGCCCCCTGCTGATGCAATGCGTAGATGACCATCTCGCCGGGCGCCGTTACCCGCTGGACCTGATCCGGCACCACGCCTGAATCATGGCTACCCGACAGAAAATCGTGGTCGGCATGTCGGGCGGCGTCGACTCCTCGGTCGCCGCGCTGCTGCTGAAGCAGCAGGGCCATGAAGTCATCGGCCTGTTCATGAAAAACTGGGAAGACGACGATACCGACGAAAATTGCACTTCGCGCCAGGATCTGATCGACGCTGTTGCAGTGGCGGACCGCATCGGTATCGAAATCGAGGCGGTCAACTTCAGCGCCGAGTACAAGGAACGCGTGTTCAGCGAATTTCTCAGCGAGTACCGCGCCGGCCGCACGCCCAATCCGGACGTGTTGTGCAATGCCGAAATCAAGTTCCGGGCTTTCCTCGACCATGCACTGAACCTCGGCGCCGACCGCATCGCCACCGGGCACTACGCGCAGGTGCGCGAGCGCGATGGCCTGCACCAGCTGCTGAAGGCCGAGGACGGCAGCAAGGACCAGAGCTATTTCCTCTACCGCCTCAACCAGCAGCAACTGGCAAAGACCCTTTTTCCGCTGGGCACGCTCTACAAGCGTGACGTGCGCGACATCGCGCGCCGCGAAGGCATGCCCAACCACGACAAGAAGGATTCGACCGGGATCTGCTTCATCGGCGAACGCCCGTTCCGGGAATTTCTCAACCGCTACCTGCCGGCGAACCCCGGCGATATCGTCACTCCAGAGGGGGTCAAGGTCGGCAAACACATGGGCCTGATGTTCTACACGCTGGGACAGCGCCAGGGTCTGGGCATCGGCGGCACGCGCGGCGGCGACGGTGATGCCTGGTATGTCGCGGACAAGGACATGCGCGGCAACAAGCTGGTCGTGGTGCAGGGACACGACCATCCGCGGCTGCTGTCCGACCAGTTGACCGCGGTCAACCTGAACTGGATCAGCGGCGAGACGCCGCGCACCCACTGGGTGTACGGCGCCAAAACGCGTTATCGCCAGCAGGATGCCGCCTGCTCGCTGTCGTCGGCCAGCGGGGAAAACTGCGTGGTCGAGTTTGCCGAGAGCCAGTGGGCGGTGACGCCCGGACAATCGGTGGTGATCTACGAAAGCCGCGTCTGTATCGGTGGTGGCATCATCGAATCGGCGCGCCAGGCGCCACCTGCTGCGCAGCTGGAAACCGGCTGTCCGCCTGATGCCCTCGGCGGCAACGCGCGCTGATCAGGGCGGCGTGGTATCCCGGAACGACTGCCGCTGCGCGAGTTTTTCGGCGAGCCGTGCCAGATTCGGATGACTGCGCCGCCACGGCTGGTCGGGCAGGCGCAGGTCGAGGAATCCCAGGCAGCAGCCGACGGCGATGTCGGCCAGTGTGAAAAAATCCCCCGCGCACCACGATTTTGCCGCCAGATCGTCGGCCATCGCCTGCAGGGCGCGATCGATCTTGCCCTGCTGGCGCGCGATCCACTCCGGCGACTGCTGCGCTTCACTCCTGCGCCGTTCCACGTAAATCGCCACGCCCGCATCCGTGCAGCCGTCGGCCAGCGCCTCCCAGCGCCGCACCTGGATGCGCGGACGTTTTTCTTCGGGGATCAGGCGGTTGCCCGGGCTCGCGTTGTCGATGTATTCAACGATCACGCGCGAATCGAACAGCGTGTTTTCATCGTCGAGCACCAGCACCGGGATTTTTCCCAGCGGATTCATGGCTGCGACCTTGCTCGACGGCGTGTTCGGCGCATCAATGACGAATTCGTACTCGAGGCGTTTTTCGATCAGGGCAATGCGCGCCTTGCGGGTATAGGGACTTGTCGGCGTCCCGATCAGCTTCAGCATATGGATTGTTTGCAGGATAAAAAGCGCGCGGATTATAGCACCGCCGTCCTTGACGCAAGGCGCCGCCGAACGTACGCTAGGTTCCTCCCTCCATCCGCCTGCAAAGAGGCCGCACATGGGCGCCACTGAACAATTCGTGCTGTTCACCCAGCCAGGGTGAAGCAGCTGTCTCCGGGCGAAAGAGTTTCTTTCGCGCAAAAAGATTGATTTCGTTGCCATCGACGTACTGAATGATCCGCAGGGCCGCGAGCGCCTGCTCAAATACGGCGTGCGCAATGTGCCGGTCGTCGCCAGGGGCGAACAGTTCGTGTTCGGCCAGAACCTGGAAGACGTCGCGGAATTCGTCGGCCTCCAGGGCACCGGCCACAAACCGCTGCCGCCGGATGAACTGATCCGCAGGTGGGTGCTGGTGCTGCGCGCAGCACAGCGTTTCATGCGGCAGATGCCCGACGACAAGCTTAACGAACTCGTCATCGACAACCGCGACCGCTCAATCCGCCTGATGGGGCACCATGTATTCCGCATCGGCGAAGCTTTCCTTGAATCCGCCGAAGGCGGAGTCGAGTACGCCGTGCAGCTCGCCAACATCCCGCCCAAGGACGGCACGTTCACCACTGGCGACGAAATTGCGCGTTACGGCGACACCGTCATCGCGCGGCTGGAAAAATGGTGGCAGAACCTCTCCGACAAATCCTGCCAGCAGAAGATCAAGACCTTCTTCGGCATGCAGCCC
Source organism: Burkholderiales bacterium (assembly GCA_050250695.1). GTDB lineage: Bacteria > Pseudomonadota > Gammaproteobacteria > Burkholderiales > SG8-41. The sequence continues at coordinate 8,563 of JBFWOE010000098.1, read as the reverse complement.
ATCCACATGCTCTACGAACGCTCGACCTGGCACAGCGCGCAGCATGCACGGCAACTCGCCGCGGTGCTCGAACGCTATGGCATCACACCCGACGGAAAACTCACCCCGGATGACCTTGCAGGCTTGCCGCTGCCTGAGCGTCTCTGGGAATAATTGTTTAAAATCAAATAGTTAAAATTAAAACCGCCCCGTATCCGGGGCGGTGTTTTTGCCTTGGACGACGCATGGGCTAAACTGCGCCTTCGCTTTTTCCGCAACCGCAGCCCGCAGACCGCCCATCCGATGAACCAACCGCCCCGCCGCATGGCCCCGCCGCCATGGTGAATCCCGTTGAAGCCGCGCGTCGCGCGTTGCCTTCGGTCGATCGCCTGCTCGGCAGTGCCGCGGTGGCCGGCCTCATCACGACCTACGGCCGCACCCGCGTAACCGCGGTACTGCGCGATGCGCTCGATGCCGAGCGCGCAAGGCTCGCGCAGGCGGGTGCCACCGCCTGGAACGAAACCCTTTTTCTGAACACCTGCGACGCAATGCTGCGCGATTCCGTGGCGCCGTCGCTGAAACCCGTATTCAACCTCACCGGCACCGTGCTGCACACCAACCTCGGCCGGGCTGTGATGCCGCAAAGCGCCGCCGCCGCGGTGATGGCGGCGATGACCAATCCGGTGAACCTCGAATTCGATCTCGCTTCCGGTTCCCGCGGCGAACGCGACAGCCATGTCGAGCGCCGCCTGACACTGCTCACTGGCGGCGAAAAGGCGGTAGCCGTCAACAACAACGCCGCCGCGGTCTACCTCGCGCTGAACACGCTGGCGCTGAAACGCGAAGTGCTGGTGTCACGCGGCGAACTGATCGAGATCGGCGGCGCCTTCCGCATCCCCGACATCATGTCACGCGCCGGAGTGAAACTGGTCGAAGTCGGCACCACCAACCGCACCCACCTCAGGGATTACGCCGAGGCGATCACGCCGCGCACGGCCGCGATCATGAAAGTGCACACCAGCAATTACGTGGTGCAGGGCTTCACCGCGGCAGTGCCCGAACCCGAACTGGCGAAACTCGCGCATGAACACGATCTGCCGTTCATCGTCGACCTCGGCAGCGGCACGCTGATCGATCTCGAACAGTACGGCCTGCCGCATGAACCGACCCCGCGCGAAGCGCTTGCCAACGGCGCCGACGTTGTCACCTTCAGCGGCGACAAGTTGCTCGGCGGCCCGCAGGCCGGCCTGCTGACCGGTCGCCGCGACCTGATGGCACGCATTGCAAAAAACCCGATGAAACGCGCGCTTCGCCTCGACAAGCTGACTCTGGCTGCGCTCGACGCCGTGCTGCTGCTATACATGCATCCGGAACGCCTGCATGAAGAACTGCCTGCGCTGCGCTGGCTGACGCGCAAGCCCGCCGACATGGCAGCACAGGCGGCGCGGCTGCAGCCGGCGCTGGCCGCCGCGCTGGGGGAGCACTGGACGGTCGCCATCGCCGACTGCAAATCGCAGATCGGCAGCGGCGCGCTGCCGGTCGACTCGCTGCCGGGCAAAGCCCTCGCTGTCAGCACCTCCGGAAAAAAGGGCAACCTCAACAAACTCGCCTCCGCCTTCCGTGACCTGCCGCTGCCGGTGATCGGCCACATCCGCGACGGTGCGCTGATGTTCGACCTGCGCTGCCTGGACCGCGAGGATGAATTTGCGGCGCAACTGCAACAACTGAAGATCCCGAAATGATCATCGCCACCGCGGGTCACATCGACCACGGCAAAACGCTACTGGTCAAAACCCTGACCGGCACCGACACCGACCGCCTGCCCGAGGAAAAGGCGCGCGGCATCTCGATCGACCTCGGATTCGCCTACCTGCCGCTGGACGGCGGCGGGCTGATCGGTTTCGTCGATGTGCCCGGACACGAGCGCTTCATCCGCAACATGCTGGCCGGCGTGTCGGGCATCGATTTTGCTCTGCTGGTGGTCGCAGCGGACGACGGCGTGATGCCGCAGACCGTCGAACACCTGCAGATCCTCGACCTGCTGCACATCCGCCGCGGCGCGGCGGTGATCACCAAGACCGACCGCGTCGACGCAATGCGCATCGAACAGGTCAGCGCCCAGGTGCGCGCATTGCTGGCGCCGACACGGCTCGCCGCCATCGCGATCCACCCGGTGTCCGCGGTCAGCGGCGCCGGAATGGCCGAACTGAAGGCCATGCTGCTGCGCGAAGCCGCAGCGCAGAACACGCGCAGCGCCGAAGGACAGCACCTGCGCTACGCCATAGACCGCGCGTTCAGCATCGCCGGCAGCGGCACCGTGGTCACCGGCACGGTGTTCAACGGCAGCGTGCGTACCGGCGACAAACTGGTGATTTCGCCCGCGGGACGCGAAGTGCGCGTGCGCGGCATCCAGATCCACGGCAAGGCCGCGGACCAGGCGCGCGCCGGCGAGCGCTGCGCGCTGAACCTGACCGGCGCCGACGTCGAATCGGTGCGTCGCGGCGACTGGGTCATGAGCCCGGCCATTCACCGACCGACACTGAAACTCGACGTGCGGCTGAGCGTACTGCAGGCCGAAGCGCATCCGCTGAAACACTGGACGCCGGTGCATCTGCATCTCGCCACTGCCGACGTCACCGCGCGGGTATCGCTGCGCCGCGGTGAAGCGCTTGCCCCGGGCAAGGACATGATCGCGCAACTGGTGCTCGACGAACCGGTATCAGCGCTGCACGGCGACCGTTTCATCCTGCGCGACCAGTCTTCGACGCGCACCGTCGGCGGCGGCACCATCATTGATCCCGCCCCGCCCGCGGCACGGCGCAGCAGGGCGCGCGACGCCGTGCTCGCTGCGCTGGAATCCGCTGATGCGCCGGGCGCCCTCTCTGCACTGACTGCCGGCGGCAAACCGGTCGATCTCGCCCATTTCGAGGTGATTTTCAACCTGCTGCCGGAAATTGCCGTCGCCGAATACACTCGCGCCGACCTCGTGCCGCTGGGCAAGGATCGCCGCGTCGCCATCACCGCCGCGCGCCTGGCCGCCGTCCACGAAGCCGCCGTCAGACAGCTGCGCGCCTTCCACCAGGCGCAGCCGCAGGCTGCGGGCATGGAAATCGAAACCCTGCGCGCTGCACTGGCACCGGAACTCGACGGCGACGCCTTCGGCCATGCGCTGCGGCTGCTCGCCGACAAACGCACGATCGAAATCCACAGTTCGCTCGCGCGCATCCCCGGCCATGACAGTACCGCCAACAGTGCCGATACGCGGATGTGGGAAACCGTGCAGCCTGTTCTGCTCGCGGCCGGCTTCAATCCGCCGCCGCTGAAGGAACTGGCTCCGCTACTGAAAATCAAGGATGCGCTGCTCAAGGATTTCCTCTACCGCCAGATGAAGGCCGGCAACCTTTATCGCGTCGGCGCCGAGCGGTTTTACCTGAAGAACACCATGGCCGTGCTGGCCGCAACCGCGCAGGCGGTCTGCGCAAGACAGCCCGGCGGCCAGTTCACCGCGGCGCAGTACCGCGACGCCACCGGCATCGGCCGCACGCTGGCGATCGAGATCCTCGAGACGCTGGACTCGCTGGCGGTTACCCAGCGCATCGGAGACGCACGCAAGATGCGCAAGGACTTTGCACCCATACTCGGCGCCGCCGATCCGGCACCGCCGCCACCGCCGGGCGCCGCAGCCAAGGCACTCCCGCAGAAACCGGCCGCGCACAAGCCGCAGCAACGTCCCCCTTTCCGCAACAAACGTTATTGAAAGAGAAATCATGGCTACAACCGCATTCGACGTCATTGTCATCGGCGAAGGCATCGCCGGACTCACTGCCGCCGGCGCGCTGGCCGCGCAGGGCATCAGCACCGCCACCTTTGAAGAACAACTCTTCGGCGGTCTCGTGCTCAATGTGAATGAACTCGATCCGGCGCCCGCCGGCGGCGAAGCCGGCGGTGCCGCTTTCGCCTCCGAACTGACCCAGGCCAACGCCGATGCCGGCGTCACCAGCATCCAGGAGTCGGTGACCGCGGTCGCCGCCGCCGGCGGCGGCTACACGGTGACCACCGGCGGCGGCAGCTACCGCGCGCGCCAGGTTGTCGTCGCCAGCGGCGCTAAACTGAAAACGCTGGGCGTGCCCGGCGAAGCTGATTTCGAGGGCCGCGGCGTGTCTAAATGCGCCGACTGCGACGGGCCGATGTTCCAGAACGAGACCGTCGCCGTGGTCGGCGGTGGCGATTCGGCGTTGCAGGAAGCGCTGGTGCTGGCGCAGTACTGCGGCAAAGTGCTGCTGCTCCACCGCGGCACGGCATTCCGAGCGCAACAGCATTTCATCGGCCACGTCACTGCCAATCCGAAAATCGAGGTGTGCTTCGGCACCACCGTCGAAGCCGTGCTCGGCGGCAACATGGTGGAAAAGCTGCGCGTTCGCGGCACGGCAGACACCGAGGAAATCGCCTGCGCAGGGCTGTTCGCCTACATCGGGCTGGATCCCAACGCCGCTTTTGTACCGGACGCCGTCAAACGCGACGCCACGGGCCGCCTGGTCACCAATGACGCCCTGGAAACCGCGCTGCCCGGACTGTGGGCGGTCGGTGCGGTGCGCAGCGGCTGCGGCGGCAGCCTCGCCGATGCGATGGCCGAGGCAAAACGCGCTGCCGACGGTATCGCGGCGCGCCTGAAATAAATCAGGTCCTGCGCGCCGGGCCGGCCGTCAGCCGCTCCCAGCCTTCGCGGCCGAGCCGGCGCAGCGTTTCGATGTTGTCGCGGTAAATGCGTTCGGTGCCGGGATGCGCGGCCACGGCGCGCTCGACGCTGGATTCCCGCAGCAGGTGCAGCGTCGGATACGGCGAACGATTTGTGCAATTGGTAATGTCGTCAGGTTCGGTATCGGCAAACTGGTACTGCGGATGGAAACTCGCGACCTGCAGCACGCCTTCCAGCCCGAGGTCGGCGACCAGCGCATCGGCGAGTCCGAGAAAATCGTTGTAATCCAGGAAATCGCCCATCACCCGCGGATGGATCAGCAGCGTGGTTTCGGTCTGCGCTTCATCAGCTGCCGCCAACTGCTGCAATTCATCCGCCAGAACCTGCAACAGCGCTTCCGGCGTGGCCGCATCGCTGACCACGTAGCGGATGCGGTCGGCGGCGTATACTGCGCCCGCGAACGGACACAGGTTGAGGCCGATGACGGCCTTCTCCAGCCAGTGCCGCATGGCTGCAATCACTTCTTCATCAAGCGGATTCATACCGTCATTTTCATCATCGCGACACCTTAACCAGTCCATGGCGCTCAACGCAACCATCTTCAAGGCCGACCTGACCGTCACCGACATGGACCGTGGCCATTACGCGACCCATGCGCTGGTCCTGGCGCGCCATCCTTCCGAAACCGACGAACGCATGATGGTGCGCCTGCTCGCGTTCGCGCTGAACGCCGGCGAGGCGCTGGCCTTCGGCAGGGGCCTCAGTGACGAGGAAGAGCCTGCGCTGTGGGAAAAGGACCTGACCGGCGCCATCCGTCTGTGGATCGAGGTCGGCCTGCCCGACGAAAAGTCCGTGCGCCGCGCCTGCGGCCGCGCCGACCAGGTGCGCGTCTATGCCTACGGCCGCAACGCTGAACGCTGGTGGCAGGATGCGCATTCCGCACTGGCCCGCCCCGACAACCTGACGGTGATGGCTCTGCCGCCCGCGGCCACGCAGGCGCTGGCGGAGCTCGCGCAGCGCACGATGCAGATCCAGTGCACCGTGCAGGACGGCACGGCATGGATCACCGATGGTGCGCGCACCGTGGAGATCACGCCGGTGCTGCTGAACGCCGCACGCAGGCCGTAAAAAACCGCCGGTCGCAACCGGCGGCTTGATGCGGCGCGGCTGCCGGACTATTTTTTCAGACCCTTGGCCATGCCGAGGTCCGACAGGATCTGCGCGTAGATCTTTTCTTCGGCATCAAGATCCTTGCTGAAGGTCGCGGAATCAGCATAGGCGTCGAACCAGCCGTGTTTTTCCAGCTGTTTTTTCCACGCCTCGCTTTTCGCCATCTGCCCCAGCGCCTTGTCCCAGTAAGCGATCACGTCCTTCGAAATCCCCGGCGGCGCAAACACGCCGCGCCAGTGCAGGATCGCCACGTCTATGCCCAGTGAGCGCCAGGTCGGCACCTTGGCGAGGTCACCCGGCAGCGGATTCGGCGCCGACACCGCGATCACCCGCGCCTTGCCGGCCTTGACCTGCTCGATAGCCTCCGACAGGCCGGTCGAGATCACCGGAACATGGCCGCCGAGCAGCTGGACCATCAGGTCGCCGCCGGCCTTGAACGACACCACCTTGATTTTTTTCGGATCGATGCCAGAAGCCATCACCGGGCGCAGGATGTTCATCTGGTCGTTGCTCGGCACCGTGCCGACGCCGAACACCACCGAACTGGCGTCCTTCTTCAGCTGGTCGAACACGTCCTTCGGCGTCTTGATCGGGGAATCGGCGCGCACCACCCAGGCCAGGTATTCGGTGATCAGCCGTCCGACCGGCGTCACATCCCTGTGGGTCAGCTTGGTCGTGCCGACGATTCGGTTGACGTAGATGCGGTTGGATTCGATGTACAACACATGACCGTCGCCCTTTTTCTGGTTGACCTGCGCGCGCGCCACGTTGCCGCCGGCGCCGCCTGCGTTTTTGATCGTGAAGGTCTGCGGAAACAGTTTCGTTTCGCGCAACGCGGTTTCCAGCGCGCGCCCGGTCAGGTCCAGTCCGCCGCCGGCGCCGCCGGCAACCACCATCTCCACCGGTTTTTCGGGATATCCTGCGGCAGCTGCAACAGCCGGTGACAGCGCCAGCGCGCATGCTGCCAGCGCGATCCATGTGCGTGATGCCTGCATGATGTTCTCCCCCCAGTATTTTGAAAACGGCCACAGTATAACGCCGGCGCCGGCGCGCATCGGCCTGCCATCACAGTCTGGAACGCGCTTACGCTCACTGCCGCGCCGCCTTACAATATCGGCTGCAATATGGAATGGAAGGGAATCGCTCCCGGTGGGGCGGCCGGACTTCAAACCCGGTAGGGGCCGCGAGCGGTCCTGTGTGGGTTCGACTCCCACTCTCTTCCGCCACTACATACACGCGACGCGCGTTCCGCGCCGTCGCCGCAGAGGAGCAGCGCGATGAGCTTCGCCACTGAATTATCCAATAAAATCAATGAGTTACAGTATGTCGCCCTGCCGGCCGACGCCGTGCACTGGGCCAAGGTCGGCATCCTCGACACCGTCGGCGTGACACTCGCCGGCGCCAGCGAAGACGCCACGCGCATCGTGCTCGGCATCTCGGGTTCGGGCAGCGGCCCGGCACTGGTGTTCGGCCACGCTCGGCGCATCGCCTCGCTCGACGCCGCGCTGGTCAACGGCACCGCCTCGCATGCGCTTGATTTCGACGACTGCAACAACACGCTGGGCGGCCATCCTTCTGCCCCCATCCTCCCCGCGCTGTTCGCACTCGCCGACGAGATTGGCGCGACGGGCAAGGACTTCATCGCCGCCTATGTCGCGGGTTTCGAAACCGAGTGCAAGCTGTCGATGGTGGTGAACTTCCACCAGTACACCAAGGGCTGGCATCCGACCGCGACCATAGGCGTGTTCGGCGCCGCCGCCGCCTGTGCGCACCTGCTGCAACTGCCGGTCGAAAAAACCGCCACCGCGCTGTCGATCGCGGCATCGCTCGCCGCCGGCGTCAAGTCCAACTTCGGCACCATGACCAAGCCGATGCATGTCGGCCACTGCGCGCGCAGCGGCCTGTTCGCCGCGCTGCTCGCGCGCGACGGGTTTACCGCCGGCGCGCAGGCCTTCGAACACAAGCAGGGTTATTTCGAAGTCTTCAACGGCGCCGGCAATTACGACGCCGCGAAGGCCATCCCGGCGTGGGCCAACCCGCTCGACATCACACGACCCGGCATCGCCATCAAATCCTATCCCTGCTGCGGCAGCACCCACCCGGCGATCGATTGCATGCTGGAGCTCGTGCACAAACACGACCTGAGACCGGACCAGGTGGCGAAAATAGAGTCGTGGACGCATCCGCGGCGGCTGGAACATACCAACCGTCCCGATCCGCAGTCCGCGCTGGACGCCAAGTTCAGCGTGCAGTACACGCTGGCGCGCGAGCTGAAGGACCGCACCATAAAAATCGAGCAGTTCGAGGGCGACACCTGGAAAGATCCGGCGACACGCGCGATCCTGCCGAAGATCCATTCCACCACCTACACCACCGCGCAGTTCCCCGCCGACAACCATTTCGGCGCCGAAGTGAAAGTCACGCTGACCGACGGCCGCGTGTTCAGCGCCAAGACCGACCAGGCACTGGGCCGCAGCGTCGACAAGCCGCTGCCGCCGGAAATGCTCAAGGAAAAATTCGACAACTGCGCCGCGCGCGCGTTGTCATCCGACAACGTCGCGCGGCTCTACGCGGCGATCCAGGAATTCGAAAAGGCGAAGGAAGTTCGGGAGATTGCGGCGCTGGCGGCTGGAATGGGTGGGCCGTAACGGGTGGCTGCTTAACACTTCACTCTGGCGCAGTCATTTTTTCGGACGCGCTGCTAATGGCAGTCAAACA
>JBFWOE010000097.1:0-11916 GCA_050250695.1 Burkholderiales bacterium | reverse complement strand
CAGCAAGGTCATCGGCGTACAGCTGTCGATCCCGCTCTACCAGGGCGGCGGCACCAATTCACGGGTGCGTGAAGCGCTCGCCAACGAGGAAAAAGCGCGGCAGGACCTCGAAAACGCCCGCCGCGGCGCCGAACTCGCCGCCCGTTCGGGTTATCTCGGCGTCACCAGCGGCATCGCCCAGGTCCGCGCGCTCGAAGCCGCGCTGGTCTCCAACCAGAGCTCCCTGGATTCCACGCGCCTCGGGCAGGAAGTTGGCGTGCGCACCCAGGTTGATGTGCTCAACGCACAACAGCAACTGTTCAGTGCGCGGCGCGATCTGGCCCAGGCCCGCTACAACTACATCCTGTCGCTGCTGCGACTGACCGCCGCCGCCGGACAACTCACTGAAGCCGACCTGCAGCGCGTGAATGCCTGGCTGGTGCAATAACGCCCCACCGCTTGCGCAGCAATCCGGCAAGAACAGTCAGTCCGCAGTAATCCGCAGCAAATCCAGCACGCGAAGCGTGGCGCCGCGATGCGCCGCCGCAAATGCAATTCCGGCGGCCCCCATGCGCCGGCACCGCTCACCATCCTGCGCGAGTTCAACGGCCATGGCCACGGCCTGGTCCGCGCCGCCGGTCTGCAGCGCGGCCCCGGCGGCAACCGCGGCCTGCGCCGCTTGCGCAAAATTGTAGGTCGACGGTCCGATGATCACCGGCTTGCCGGTCGCGCAAGGTTCGATCAGGTTATGCGCGCCGAAGTCCAGGAAACTGCCGCCCATCAGCACAACGTCGCTGAATGCGTAATACGCCGCCATCTCGCCCAGGCTGTCGCCGAGCAGAACCTTGCTGTCCGCCGCAACCGGCCCGCCTGCGCTGCGCCGCTGCAGTTGCAACCCGCGCGCCCCGATCAATGCCGCGACATCGTCGAATCGCTGCGGGTGGCGCGGCACGATGACCCACAGCACATCGGCCGCGCCTGCGCGCAGCACGGCATCGAGCAGCAGCGTTTCCTCGCCTTCGCGCGTGCTGGCCGCGAGTATCACCGGCCGCGCAGTCATCCCGGCACGCCATTGCCGTCCCTGCGCGACCTGTGTTGCGGAAATTTCCTGATCGAACTTCAGGTTGCCCGCGACCGTGACTGAAGTCGCCCCCAGCGCCCGCAAACGCTCCGCATCTGCGCCGCTTTGCGCGGCAATCGCGGCCAGGCCCCGCAGCGCATTTCGTGCCAGTGCACCGGTGCGCCGATAACCTGCGAATGACCGTGCGGACAGCCGCGCATTCACCAGATATACCGGAACCCCTGCAGCAACTGCGGCATGCACGAGATTGGGCCAGATCTCGGTTTCCATCAGCACCCCGGCCGCGGGGCGGAAGCGCGCCATGAACCGCGTCATCGCACCGGGCAGATCGTACGGCAGATAGGCACGCTCGACTTCGTCTCCGAACAGTGTCACACCGGTCTCACGGCCGGTGGGCGTCATGTGCGTCAGCAGTATGCGGTGCTGCGGATGGCGTGCGCGCAGGGCACGGATCAAGGGCTCGGCCGCGCGTGTTTCGCCCACCGACACCGCATGCACCCAGATGCAGGGCTTCACGGCATGCGGACCGTCATAAAATCCGAAGCGTTCGCCGACATGCCGCAGATAACCGCGCTGCCGCCGCGCACGCCACAACAACCGCAGCAGCACCAGCGGCATGCCCAGATACAGCAGCAGCGTATATAGCGTGCGCGGCATGTTCAGGCCATCATTTCACGTGCCGCGGCGATTACCGCATCCGCGGGCGGCGGACGGCCGATGCCACCGAGATTGACGGCGCGCGCGCAAGCATGGAGTCCGGTCGCCGCGGGATCCGTCGCGCAGTAAATTCCCACCACGGGAACACCCAGCGCTCCGGCGAGATGGGTGAGCCCGGTATCGGTGCCAGCAACGACGCGGGCGCCGGCGAGCAGTGCCGCCATGGCATGCAACTCGAAACGGTCGGGCACGATCGCCTGCGGAATCTGCCCGGCCAGCCGCACACTGCGTTCGCGTTCGGCCGCATCACCCCAGGGCAAGACACTGATCACGGAACCTGCGGCAAGCACGCGGCCGAGTGCAACCCAGTGCGCTTCGGGCCACAGTTTGCGTTGCGCACTGGTGGCATGCAGCAGCACGGCGTACGCGGAAGACGGCAGGCAGTTGAACGGCTGCGGTGCCGCGATGATGCCGTACTGCGCTGCCGCCGCCGGACGGTAGCCCAGGGCCTGCGCGGCCAGGCTGCGATTGCGCTCCACCGCATGCTGCCCCCAGGGCACCGGCCAGGTGCGGTCATAAAACCACGCCAGCGGTTCGCGCGCGCTCTCCCGGTCGAGGCCGTGACGCATGCCGCGTGCCGTGGCGGCAATCCATGCGCTTTTCAGCAAACCCTGGGTATCGATGACCGCGTCATAGGACTGCGCCCGCAGCGCCCTGCGGAACGCACCGATCTCCCGCCATGTCGCGGGCTTCCACCAGGCGCGCCGCCAGCGGCGCACGGTGACGGGCCAGACGCGCGCAACGCGCGGATGCAGTTGCGGTATCGCGGCAAAGGATTCTTCAACCACCCAGTCGATGACGGCCCCGGGGAATGTCGCCGCGATGTCGCCGACCACGGGCAGGTTGTGCACCACGTCACCCAGAGAAGAGGTTTTTACCAGCAACACTCGCCGCATTTGTGTTGCATCTCCATGTTATTATTAAACAAACTGCGCAATGAGCGGCAGGGTAGCATCGTCCCGGAATAATGGAAAAGAAAGATAATGCGGGGACGCCAGGAAACCCGGGGTCCAGTGCGCACATCCCGCCATATAACTCCTTCGAGGCATGACCGGGCTGCATGAAAAAAAAACGCGTCGCAATTATCGGCTCGTCCTGCCGGCTGCCCGGGACGACATCCCGGCAGTTCTGGAATGACCTTGTCGCCGGCAAGGATCTGGTAACCCGGGTTCCCCCCGATCGCTGGGGACAGGAGCACTACTGGCATCCCCAGAAAAATCACCCGGGCACCAGCTACACCTTCGCTGCGGGGACCATCGGTGATATATCCGGTTTTGACGCGGAATTTTTCGGGATTTCTCCCCGCGAAGCCGCACAGATCGATCCGCAACAGCGGCTGCTGCTGGAACTGAGCTGGGAGGCCCTCGAAAACGCCGGCCTGCGGGCTGCAGATATACGCGGCAACAACTGCGGCGTGTTCATCGGCATATCGAGTGTCGACTATTCTTTCCGGTTTGTCGAAGACCTTGCCGCCGCCGAATCTGCTGCCGCCACCGGCACAGCCAACAGCATCGCCGCAAACCGCATCTCCTATTCCCTGGATCTGCACGGACCCAGCCTGACCGTCGATACGGCATGTTCGTCGTCGCTGATAGCCTTTCACCTGGCCTGCCAGTCCATCGTCACCGGAGAAAGCACCCAGGCGCTTGCCGGCGGCGTCAGCCTGCACATGCACCCCTATGGTTTTGTCACCTTCTCGAAGGCCTCCATGCTGTCGCAGAATGGACGCTGCAATGTGTTCGATGCGGCAGGTGACGGATATGTACGCTCTGAAGGCGCCGGCATTTTCATGCTGAAGGATTTCGATCAGGCTGTGGCGGACGGCAATCACATCGTCGCCATCGTCGCCGGAACCGCCACCAACAGTGACGGCCGGAAATCGGGCCTGACCGTACCCAGTGTCGATGCACAGGTGCGCCTGCTGGAGCAGGCCTATGCGGAAGCCGGCATATCAGCCACCGAAATCGACTACATCGAGGCCCACGGCACCGGTACTGCTGTCGGCGATCCCGTGGAAACCCATGCCCTGGGCATCGCACTGGGGAAGCACAGGCCGCGGGAAATGCCCCTGCTGATAGGCTCCGTCAAAAGCAACATCGGGCACCTTGAAGCCGCTTCCGGAGCTGCAGGATTGGTCAAGGCGCTGCACTGCATCGAACACCGGGCCGTACCGGCGACCATACACCTGCGCAATCCCAACCCGAACATCCGCTTCGACGAGTGGAACCTGAAGGTGCCCACCGCCACCACCCCGTTACGGCAGGAGGGCCGGCTGGTGCTCGGCGTCAACTCCTTTGGTTTCGGCGGCGCCAATGCCCACGTCATCCTCGAAAGCCCGCCGTCCCGGATCGCTGCCCCCACGCCGCCGGCCGATCTGCCGGTTCCGCTGCTGCTTTCCGGAAAAAGCAAGGCGGCACTTAGACAGTCCGCCGGCCAGTTGGCGGCTTTCCTGCGCGACCCCGCGAACAAGGTCCCGTTGTACGACATAGCCTACACGGCGGCTTTTCACCGGGACCAGCACGACCACCGCGCCATCTGCATCGCCGCCGACAAGAGCGCACTGGCTGCCGCACTGGAAGCGTTTTCGGACGATACCGCCGCCACGCAATTGTTCGAAGCCGGCGAGACCATTGGAAATCCGGCGGAAGTCGCCTTCGTCTATTCGGGCAACGGTTCCCAATGGGAAGGCATGGGACGCGAACTGCTCGAAAGTTCACCGGTGTTCAGCGAAGCCGTGCATGCCGTGGACAGTCTGTTCCGTCCCCTTGCCGGTTATTCCCTGATCGACGATCTCACGGGAGCCAACGGTGCCGGCCGCTATGCCCTTACCGAATTCGCGCAGCCGGCATTGTTCGCACTGCAGGTCGGCATCACCCAAATGCTGCGACGGCAGGGCCTGCAGGCGGTCGCCGTCGCGGGTCACAGCGTGGGTGAGGTCGCGGCAGCATGGGCCTCGGGTGCCTTGTCCCTCGAACAGGCGGTTCGGGTCATTTATCAGCGCAGCCACGCGCAGGCATCCACCCGGGGGCAGGGACAGATGACCGCCGTCGGAATGAATGTCGAGCAGATTTCCGGTCTCCTGGACCAGCTTGGCATCGCGGGGGACGTCACCATCGCAGGCATCAACAGTTCCCGCGCGGTGACCATTGCCGGCGCAGTCCCGGCGCTCGTTGCCGCCGAAGCCGAGTTGCGCGAGCGCAGGATATTCCATCGCCGGCTTGAGCTTGACTACGCCTTCCACAGTGCTGCGATGGATCCGGTACGCCAGCGCATCATGGACACCCTGCATGGCCTCGAACCGCAATCTGCCGCGGTTCCCTTCCACTCCTCGGTAACCGGCGCCCGGATCGCCGGAACCGGGCTGGATGCGGATTACTGGTGGCGCAACATCCGCGAAACGGTGCAATTCGAAAAAGTGGTTGCCAGCCTGCGCGGGCAGGGTGTGCGGATATTCATTGAAATCGGCCCGCATCCCGTGTTGCGCGGCTACCTTTCGCAGTGCCTGCGGGACGGCGGTGTCCGGGGTGTCGCCATCCCGACGCTGATGCGTGGCGACGGCAGCCTGCACCGGATCTGGCGCGGCCTGTGCCAGGCCTCGATTGCCGGCGCAGAAACGGACTGGCGCAACTGGTTTCCGCAGGCCGGGCTGCTGGCGCAACTGCCGAACTATCCATGGCAGCGCGAACACCACTGGCACGGCACCTCGGTTGCGTCCTCCGGCAGGCTCAGCCGCAACCGGATCCATCCGCTGCTGGGTTATCGCCTGGACGACAACGAATGGACCTGGGAAAACGAGTTGGATACGCAGACCAGTCCGTTGCTCGCCGACCACGTCATCGGCGAAACTGTCGTCATGCCGGGCACCGGTTACGTGGAGATGGTGCTGGCGGCCGCAAATCTCTGGCGACCGGGCAGCCATATTGAAATCGAACGTCTCGACATCCGCCTGCCCCTGGTGTTCAGCCAGAACATCTCCAAGCGGCTGCGCTTCAGCATCGATCACAGCGACGGCAGTTTTTTGATCCGCAGCCGTGACGCACTGTCCCGCGACGAATGGGCACAGCATGCGTCGGGCAGGATTTCCGGCGAATCATCGGATTTGCGGCTGAAGGAAACATTCCCTTCCCTCGCGGCGAGAAACGTCGACCTCAACGGCCAAGACCACGACATCCTGACCCGTGCGGCAGGACTGGACTACGGTCCGGCCTACCGCGCCATCAGCGCAATATGGATCGATGGCACGACGGCATACGCCCGCTTCCGCAATCCCGAGTCCATAAGAGAGGAACTGCACCGGACCCACATCCATCCCGCGCTCCTGGATTGCGCGTTTCAACTGATCATCGAATTGCTGCAGGACGATTCCCAGGTGCAGACGGGAACGATTTATGTCCCCACCCGGGTCTCGGAACTGGTCTGGCATCCGGGTGCTGCGCAGCCGCACGCGGCCCGGGCCACGCTGCTGCAGCGCAGCCCGCACACGGTGACCGCCGGATTCACGCTGTTCGATGCGGACGGAAATGCCGTTGCCTCGATCAGGGAAGCACGTTTCACCGCGATACGCACGAGCAAAAGCTCACGCGATCGCCTGAAGTTCGTCGACTACCGTTACATCTCGCGCCCCCATCCCCTGGCTCCGCTCCATGTGCCCAACCAGTTTTTCAACCGCCTGCAGAAATCCCTGACCACGGCGGTCAGCCATGGCCATTCCGCGACCATGCCGGACCGCTACACCCGCGAAGTCGAACCGCTGCTCGATGTGATGTGCAGCCGGTTTGCGGCGCGCGCCCTGAAATCGCTGGCGTCCGAAAGCGGCGTCCTCACCGAAGCCTTGCTGAACGAGGTTATTTCGGCCACCCCGGCAATCGCCCCGCTGCTCTCGCACCTGCTGGTCATGCTGCAGGAAGACCAGGCGCTCATCTCCGACGGCAATGACTGGAAATTTGCTGTCGACGATGACCTGCCGCCGCCTGAAGACATCTGGAACGGCCTGATCCGCGATTATCCGGATTACGTACACGTCATTCACAGGGTAGGCCGCATCGGCATTCATCTTGCGGATCTCCTGCGGGGCCAGCGGACGCCCGACCAGGTCCTGTCGCGGAATGCCGGTCTTGGCGATCTTGCCCACCAGATGCTGACGGACACAGGACTGCCGAGAATCCAGCAGGCGCTGTCCGATGCAGTAACACTGACACTGAAGGAACTGCCGGCCGGAGCAAGACTGAGGGTAATCGAGATTTGCGCAAACAAGCCCCTGTTTGCCAGCGCAATCTGCGGCAAGCTTGATTTCGACCGCTGTGCCTACGCCGTGACCGCGATTACAGCGGCCCCGTCCGAGGATTGCCTCAGGCTCAAGGAAAACTTTCCCGCCGTCGAAACACGTGCGTTACCACCCGGCAGCCTGGATGAGTCAGTCATACCCTGCAACGAACTGTTTCAGCTGGCAATCATCGGTGCCGACTTCGAAACCGAGAGTGATGCCCTTTTTGCGATTTCGCAGGCAAGACGGATGCTGGCTCCGGGCGGCGTAATGATCATCGTCGAACAGCATCCCTGCCGCTGGATGGACCTGGTTTTCGGCGTTCGCCCGGCCTGGTGGTCGGAAATCTCCCCGGGCGACTGGAAATCAAGGCACAAACCCCCGAGTTTCTGGCGCCGGCATGCCCGCAGGCTGGGCTTGCTCACGGCAACCACTCTTGATCTCGTGCCAGAAATCGGCACCGGGACCTACCTGCTCGTGGCACATGCACCGCAAACCGTGGAAAACGCCGCGCTTTCCGTTCCCGGCAAACCCCAAACCTGGCTGCTGCTCGCCGACAGGGACGATACCGGATATTCCGCCCAGCTTGCCGATCAACTGGCGCGGGTACTGCGTGCGCGCAACCATCGCATATTACTCGCCACTCCCGCCAGCGGTTTCGCGATGACCGATGCTATGCGTTATCAGCTCGATTTCACCGACCCCGTGCAATTCGAATCCCTGCTTGCACATGCCGCATCCCGAACCGGCATTATCGACGGCGTCGTGCATCTGCAGGGGCTGGCCGCGGCGCATGCCGGCATGACGCCGCTGCTCAGGCTGGAAAAGCAGGTCGACCGCTGTGCCTCGACCGCCGCCCTGATCCGGGCCTGCGAAACCACCGGATTGCATCCCGCCTGCTGGCTGCTGACCCTGGGCACCACCGAAAACCGGCGCCAGCAGGCCGACCCGCAGCACACCGACACCCGCTCGCCGACCGGCATGGATGCCGCCCTCTGGGGATTCGGCCGCACCGCAATGAACGAGGCCACCGGCCCGGCGATACGGCTTGTCGACATCGATCCTGCGGCCCCGCTGGACATCGTCACCTTCGCACTTTCCCGAGAACTCGAACACCCGGATGCGGAACAGGAGATCGTGATCAGCTCTTCCGGGGAACGGCTGGCCCCCCGGCTACGCATCCTGCGGCCGCCGGCCCCGGTGCCTACCCCGGGCAATGCGGCTACGATGCAGACGCGGTTGACTTTTGACACGCCGGGGCAGCTGCGCAATCTTTACTGGGAACTGCGGACGATATCGCCGCTGGCCGATGATGAAATCGAAATCGAGGTCAGGGCCACAGGACTTAACTTCCGTGACGTCATGTACACGCTGGGACTGCTCTCCGATGATGCCGTTGAGGGCGGCTTCGCTGGCGCAGCGCTGGGGCTGGAATTTTCCGGTGTTGTCGTCAATGCCGGTCCCCGGGTCAGCGCCTACAGTCCGGGCGACCGCGTACTCGGATTCGGTTCCAGCAGTTTCAGCAACAGGCTCCGCGCAAAAGCCAACGCCATCGCACCGATTCCTGCGGCCATGTCCTTCGAAGCCGCGGCCACCGTTCCGAGCGCGTTCTTTACCGTGCACTACGCACTGAATCACCTGTGCCGGCTCCAGAGCGGTGAAAAAATCCTGATTCACGGTGCCGCGGGCGGCGTGGGCATTGCAGCAATCCAGATGGCCCGGCTCTGCGGCGCGGAAATCTTCGCCACCGCCGGATCCGCGGACAAGCGCGATTTCCTGCGGCTGTTGGGCGTGGACCATGTTTTCGATTCAAGATCGTTGAAATTCTCCGAGGAAATAGCGGCTTTGACCCGTGGCAAGGGCGTCGACGTGGTGCTGAACTCGCTCGCCGGAGAAGCCATCAACCGCAACCTGCGCGTACTCAAGCCCTTCGGGCGCTTTATCGAACTCGGAAAACGCGATTTCGAGGAAAACACCCGGATCGGACTGCGCCCCTTCCGCAACAACATCAGCTACTTCGCGGTCGACGCGGACCAGCTGATGAAAGAGCGGCCGGAACTTTCGCAACAGCTGTTTCTCGAATTGATGCGGCTGTTTTCAACCGGTGAACTGCACCCGCTGCCGTATCGCAGTTTCGACTCTTCTGAAATCATCAATGCCTTCCGCCACATGCAGCAATCCCGCCATATCGGCAAGATCGTCGTCACCTACGGCGATACCATAGCGGCACGGTACGGCAGAGCGGCCGTCAGGCCCCGGCTGGACCTTTCGCACGACGCCACCTATCTGGTAACAGGGGGGCTGGGCGGCTTCGGACTGAAAACCGCGGAATGGCTGGTCAAAAAAGGGGCGCGCAATCTCGTACTGATCAGCCGCCGCGGACAACCTGATCCTGATGCCGGACCGGCGCTGAAAGCGATGGGGCAGGCCGGGGCCAAGATACACACCGCGGCCTGCGACGTTACGGACCCGGCTGCGCTGAAGAAGTTGTTCGCCGAAATCACCGTAAAGATGCCCCCGCTGCGCGGCGTGATCCATGCCGCCGCCACGATCGAAGACGGCATGATCCGCCACCTCTCGGCAGACCGGATCCGTCGCGTGCTGGCGCCCAAGATCCTCGGAGCGCACCACCTGCATGAACTGACCCGGGAACGCGATCTCGACTTTTTCGTACTGTACTCCTCCGCGACAACCCTGTTCGGCAATCCGGGGCAGGCCGCTTACGTGGCGGCCAACGCCTACCTGGAATCCTTTGCCGTCTCACTGCGGGCGGCGGGCCATCGTGCGCTGTGCGTGCGCTGGGGCGCCATTGCGGATGCGGGATTTCTCGCGCGCAATGCGGAATTGCTGGAGTCTCTCAACCGGCGCATGGGCGGTACACCGATGACCGCGTCCACGGCCCTGGAAGTGCTCGATGACCTGATACTGGCCAACCGCTCGGGCGCCGGTGTACTGGATCTTGACTGGCCCACACTGAGCCGTTTCCTGACCACGGCCAACAGCCCGAAATTCAGCGAGATCAACACCGGTCTGACGGAAAACGGCCTGGCCGAGGACGGGCAGGGACAGGATAACCTGCAGCAGCTGCTGTCCACACTGCCTCCGGCTGAACTGACCGGCGTGATCGGCGGAATGCTGAAGCGGGAAATCGGCAACATCCTGCGCATCCTGCCTGAAAAGATCGACGACCACCGTCTGCTGCACGACATCGGATTCGACTCCCTGATGGGGGTCGAACTGGTCACGGCGGTCGAAACCCGTTTCACCGTGCGACTTCCGGTCATGGCAATGAGCGATTCGCCCACCGCGGCCAAGCTCACCGCCATCATCGTTGACCGGCTGCTGGCCGACAGCCGCTCCGCGCCGGCCCCGACGGATATCGTCGAAGAGGGACGACAGCTTGCCGCGCTCCACGGTGACAGCAAACATTCCGAAGCGATCGTCCGCGCCGCTGAAGAAATGCAGGCCGGCGCCAGCCCCGAAACCTCGAAAATCATCCACTGACATGGCACGCAAGGGGCATGACGGCATTTCGGCCACGACCAAGGAACATCTGATCCAGCAGGTGCTGCGCCGGCGCAAACTGCGCGGAAGCCCTGCCCCTCAGCCCGACACCCCCGTCAACGCGTCTCCCGACATCCCCGAACAGCATTACCGGTTTCACCTGCATCCGGGCTACCGCCAGATTCGCCTGATCAACGACAGCGCGATCCGGCTCGGTGTCCGGCACCCCTATTTCAAGATACATGACGGCATTGCCGGCGCCACCACGCAGATTGCCGGCAAGGAATATGTCAACTTCGCCAGCTACAACTATCTTGGCCTGAACGGCGACCCGCGCGTCAATCTTGCCGCCAAGGAGGCCATCGACCGCTACGGCACGTCGGTGTCCGCCAGCCGCCTGGTCTCCGGTGAACGCGGCATTCACCGCGAACTCGAACGCGAACTCGCCGATGCCTACGGTACCGATGACGCTGCGGTATTCGTCAGCGGCCATGCCACCAACGTCACCGTCATCGGCCACCTGTTCGGTCCCAAGGATCTGGTGCTGCACGACGCACTGGCCCACAACAGCATCCTGCAGGGCATCCAGCTCTCCGGCGCCCGGCGGCTTTCCTTCCCCCACCAGGACTGGGCCGCACTGGATACCATTCTCTCCGACCAGCGGATGCATTTCGAACGGGTGCTGATCGTCATCGAGGGCATCTACAGCATGGATGGCGATTATCCGGACCTGCCGCGCTTCATCGACATCAAGCGCCGGCACAAGGCCTTCCTGATGGTTGACGAAGCCCATTCTTTCGGCGTGATGGGCGAGACGGGGCTGGGCATCCGCGAACATTTCGGTTTGCACGGCGCCGACGTGGATATCTGGATGGGCACGCTGAGCAAGACCCTGGCCGGTTGCGGCGGCTATGTCGCCGGCGAGACCGCGCTGATCGAACATCTCAAGTTCCTGGCGCCGGGTTTTCTCTACAGCGTCGGCATGCCCCCGCCGATCGCGGCCTGCGCACTGGCCGCCCTGCGCTGCATGCGCGGTGAACCCTGGCGGGTCAAGGCATTGCAGCAGCGCGGAGCCCTGTTCAAGGCCGCCGCCCGTTACGCCGGCATCGACACCGGCTTCAGCATGGGGCTGTCGGTGCTGCCGGCGATCGCCGGCAGCTCGGTCAGCGCGGTCCGGCTGTCAGCGGCTCTTTTCGAACGCGGCATACACGTGCAGCCCATCCTCTACCCCGCCGTCCCGGAACAAACGGCGCGGCTGCGGTTTTTCATCAACTGCGATCACACCGAGGAACAGCTGCTCGAAACCGTCGATGCGCTGAAGGAAGAAATCGCACGCCTCTGAATTACGCCTTACGTCCTTCACGGTCATCGT
>JBFWOE010000096.1:0-11935 GCA_050250695.1 Burkholderiales bacterium | reverse complement strand
TCAGCGTCGCGTTGAAAGACGGATCCTTGGTGGCTTTCTGGATTTCGGCGCTGACCTGGTTGAGTATGGGCTCGGGAGTGCCGGTCGGAGCCACGATGCTGTACCACCCCATGGTTTCATATCCGGGCAGCGTCTCGGAAATCGAGGGGATATCCGGGAAGAGTTTGGAACGATAGCTGGTGGTGACGCCCAGCGGGCGCAGGCGCTTGGATTCGAGCTGCGGTCTCGCGGCAGGCATTACCGCATAAGTCAGCTGGACTTCCTGGGCCAGGGTGTCCGCGATGGCCTGTGCGATGCCTTTGTAAGGCACGTGCAGCATTTTGGTGCCGCTCAGGTGGGTAAACAGGACTCCACTCAGGTGTTCGGTGGCGCCTGTACCGGCGGAGCCATAGCGCAATTGCTGTTTTTTGGCCAGGGCTATCAGTTCGGATACGGACTTGGCCGGCACACTCGGATGCACCATCTGCACGAAAGGCACGGTGCCGATCAGGCTGACGGACTTGAAGTCGCGCGCCAGATTGAATTTGATATTGCTCAGCACCTCGGAAGCAACCAGCAGTTGCGAGGTGAGCATCATCCATGTATAGCCGTCAGGGGCGGCGCGCAAGGCGAGTTCGGCGCTGATGGCGCCTGCTGCGCCAGGACGCGAATCGACGACGATGCGCTGGCTCCAGGTTTTGTGCAATTGGTCGCCCAGTGCACGGGAAAAAATGTCTGGGCCGGAGCCAGGTGCACTGCCGATGATCAGCCGGATGGGTTTTTCCGGATAGTTGGATTGTGCGGCCTGGGCGGCGGGTACCGCCAGCAGCGCGGGTGCGATAATCGCCGCGAATAATTTCAGGTTCAAACAGGTCATGATAATGCTCCTCCCTCGGTTTATTGTTCGGTTGTTAAAGGTTGTGCGGATTGCGGTTGCAGAAAGTTTATGATGCGGACGATGCGCGGATTTGTCCATCATTGCAACACTGGAATTAGCTGCGTCATCGTGCGGGCAGTGCACTATCAGTAGCTCCATGAAAAAACGCCGCTTTGCGCGGCGTTTTTGTGACGATCCGCCCCTTTACATGCGTTCGAATACCGCGGCGATGCCCTGGCCGCCGCCGATGCACATGGTGACCAGCGCGTACTTGCCGCCGGTGCGCTGCAGTTCGTACAGCGCCTTCACGGTAAGGATCGCGCCGGTGGCGCCGATCGGATGGCCGAGCCCTACCGCGCCGCCGTTGGGGTTGGTTTTCTCCGGGTCGAACTTGAGGTCGCAGGACACGGCGAGCGCCTGTACCGCGAAGGCTTCGTTGGATTCGATGACGTCCATGTCCTCGACCTTGAGTCCGGCGCGTTTCAGCGCGTTCTGCACCGCGGGCACCGGGCCTATGCCCATGATTTTCGGATCCACGCCAGCCAGTCCGTAAGACACCAGCCGGGCCAGCGGCTTGAGGCCGGCTTTTTTCGCGGCTTCCTTCTCCATCATCACCACGGCGGCGGCGCCGTCGTTGATGCCCGAGGCGTTGCCTGCAGTAACCGAGCCGCCTTCCTTCTTGAACACCGCGCGCAGCTTGGCGAGGCCTTCGAGGGTGACGTCGGCACGGGGATGTTCATCCTTGTCGAACAGCGTCGTGCCTTTGCGCGTCTTCAGCTCGACCGGCAGGATCTGCTCCTTGAAATAACCCTTGTCGATGGCGTTAAGCGCGCGGCGGTGGCTTTCGACGGCGAATTCGTCCTGCTGCTCGCGCGATATTTTCCATTGCGCCGCGATGTTTTCCGCGGTGATGCCCATGTGCACGGTGTCGAAGGGGTCGGTCAGCGCGCCGACCATCATGTCGATCACGTTGCCGTCGCTCATGCGCTGGCCCCAGCGCAGGCTGGGCATCAGGTAGCCGCCGCGACTCATCGATTCGGCGCCGCCGCCGACTGCCGCGTCGCAGTCGCCGAGCATGATGCCCTGCGCTGCGGAGACTATGGCCTGCATGCCGCTGCCGCACAGGCGGTTGACGGTGAGCGCGGTGGTGTCCTGAGGCAGTCCGCCCTTGATGCAGGCGACGCGCGAGAAGTACATGTCCTTGGCTTCCCCGTGGATGACGTTGCCGAATACCAGTTGTCCGACCTGTTTCGGGTCGATTTTGGCGCGGCTGACGGCTTCCCTGACCACCTGTCCGGCGAGTTCGGTCGGTGCGACATCCTTCAGCGCGCCGCCGTAGTCACCGATCGCGGTGCGCACGCCGCTCAACACGACCACTTCGCGTCCGTTAGCCATAAAATTCTCCATAACTAATTGATTTTAAACGAATAATTGCCATACATCCGAGTGGCAATCTGGGGGAAGCCAAAGTTTACGCCGGCCCCATGACAGTGTCGAGGTCATGCCACGGAGTGACATGGGCGTCAGTGGCGCGTGTGGTCGGGGGGCGCCGCAATTGCCGACGCAAAAATTTCCTCGGCGTCGACCGCGTCGAAGGCATAGCGCCGGTTGCAGAATTCGCAGTGCACTTCGACTTCGCTGCGCTCGGCGATCACGCTGCGCACCTCGGCGGAACCGAGCATGCGCAGCATGCCGGTGACGCGTTCGCGCGAGCACGAACAGCGGAAAAACACCGGACGCGGTTCGAACACGCGCAGATCTTCTTCATGGAACAGCCGGCGCAGCAGCTTCTGCGGCGGCAGCGTCAGCAGTTCCTCCGCCCGCACGGTGGCGGCAAGTTGTCCGGCGCGGGGCCACGCATCAGCGTCGGCGGATTCGCGCTCCGGGAGTTTCTGGATCAGCAGTCCCGCAGCGTGCGTGTCGTCGCAGGCCAGCCACAGACGGGTTTCGATCTGTTCCGAGGCTGCCATGTAATGTTCCAGTGCCGCGGCAACACTGTCGGTGTCGAGGTCGACCACGCCCTGGTAACTCTGCGTCCCCGATTCGGGCACCAGGCTGATGACGAAACGGCCGCCGCCGAGCAGCGTGCGCAGATTGCCTTCCATGCCCGGATGATCGGGCAAATTTCCCTCCCACTTGGCGGTGGCGCGCATCGCATGGCCCGCGGCGCATTCGACGACAACCAGTTTCACCGCACCGTTGCCGTGCAGCTGCAGGATCAGGGTGCCATCGAATTTCAGCGTGGCGGCGAGCAGCGCCCCCGCGGCCATCAGTTCGCCGAGCAGTCTGCGCAGCGGTGCGGGGTAGGTGTGGCGTTCGGTGACCGCCTGCCAGGTGGCGGCAAGCTGCACCAGTTCGCCGCGGATCGGTGCGTGTTCGAAGATGAAACGTTGCAGGGTGTCGCTCACCGGCTGATTATATTGCCATTGATGCCGGAGACTGTGCCGCAGGCAAATGTGGCGGCCGCAAGTCTTTCGCTTGGTTATTTGCCTGACTTGCGCCGGTAAAGCCTGAAACGCTCGTCCTTGTCCCCGGGCCGGTGGCCTTCCCAGATCTGCCGCCATTCGCCGGGTACCAGCAATTCGTCCAGTGGCAGGCCCTGGGTCAGCAGCAGGTCGCATTCGCCGGAGCGCGACACCACTTCGACGCGCTGGCTGCGGATGCCGGCGAAATAATGCAGCATCGCACGCTGCGCCTCGCCCAGGTCGCGGCTGGCGAGGCACTGGTACTGTCCGGGCATGGCGCGGCTCATGCCGGCGATCATCGAGCGGTAGCTTTTCGCGGTGTCGACCCAGCCGATGAACAGCGTGGCGAGCAATGCCCACATCGCTGTGAGGCCGGCGGCCCATACGATCAGCGGCCGCTCGGAGTTGCGCGGCAGCCGCGCGAGCAGCGTGAACCAGCACGCGGTGTAGGCGAGGCCCAGCAGGAACGGCAGCCAGCGGAATCCGAATTCGTAGCCTGGCCGTATGGTGTGCAGGTGAGCGTGCAGGCGCGCCGGAACGCCGAGTTCCAGCGCGCTCCAGTAAAACCAGCCGACAGCGATGAAAAAAGTGAAACCCATGACGCTGAACCAGTACCAGCCGTTGGCGGCGCCGCGGCGCAGCGGCTCGATGCCCGGTACTGCGAGCAGCGCCAGCGGGATCAGCATCGGCAGAGCATAGAGTTCGCGCGATTCCGCTGCGCCGCCGAGCATCAGCAGCGTGGCGAGGAACCCCAGCGCCGGCAGCACCATGCCGGGCGTGGACAGCTGCTGCATGCGGCGTGCGCGCCATAGCGCCCACAGCGCCAGCGGCCATGCCGGGAATGCGTACCAGGGCAGGATGCGCAGGTAATAGCCGATGCCGCGGGGCAGGTTGTGCAGATTGAAGAGACGCGCGAGGTTTTCCGCGGTAAGCCAGGTGTCGAACAGCACCGGTGCGTGTTGCAGCAGCAGCATCGGCCAGATCGCCAGCCACGGCAGCGCGGCAGCGACGGCGACCGCCAGCGTCAGGCCGAACTGCGGGGTGCGCCAGCGGCGGCTCAGCAGCGGCAGCCCGACGGTAATCACCGCAATCATCACCGCCTCCGGTATGCCCATGGTCATGAATACCAGTCCACAGGCGGTGCCCAGCCAGAACCCGCCGGGGATGGCGCGTCGCGCGGCGAGCGCCGCGCCGTAATAAGCCATCGCGAAGCCGGCGAGTGCGGCAACGTCGGCAATCAGCTGGTGGCTGCGCACCACCAGTCCGAGGCAGCCTAGCAGCAGCAGCACGGCAGTCAGGCCGTGGCGTTTTCCGTGCAGTTCGCGCGAGGCCAGTGCGGTAAACAGCAGTGCCAGCCCGATGTAGAACCCGGCGACCAGTCGTGCGGCGTCGTGCAGCGGCAGCATGGGCGAAAACAGCACCGCGCTGGCGGCCGCACTGAGATAGAACAGCGGCGGCTTGTCTATGAACGGCTCGCCGGCGATCTGCGGCACCACCCAGCTGCCGCCCAGGAGGATTTCGTAGACTGCGCCGAAGGTGTAGGCCTCGTCGGGTTTCCAAGGATCGTGCGCGACCAGGCCTGGCAGCAGCCAGGCCAGGCACAGTACGGCGATCAGCAGGGGGCGCAATCCAACGCTCAAAGGATTATCCGTTCAGGCATTTATAGTTGTTGCCGCGGATTATCGCACCCGCTGCAGGCTGTCATTTACGCGGGGATTTCGGGGGCTTCGTTCGCCGACTTTGCGGTCTTCGCGATGGCCGACGCCGATTTTCCGCGCGCCGGGCATGGCCACGAAGCCGGGATTGCCCGTGACCGGGTTGAACGCATGTTTGGCGAGTGTCAGCGCCGCGGGGATCGCGCCGGTCCTCATGAACATGGGCGGCATGCCGGCATTTTAGCCTGCGACGGATTTGCCATGACCAACCCCGCACCATTCGGGCGCGATGCGCCCGCAATCGGTGCGGTCATGCACCGTTGTGCGGCACGCAGGCCTGTGCCGTGCACCGCACAGTCGCGGTTTGTGGCAGTAGCCATCCGCTAACCTGGAAAAAAATCCTGTTCTAAAACAATTTATTAGGCGTTTTCCTGTGCCTTGTCCACGGGTTGGCACGCTTGCTGCAATAGGCAATGCGAACACAACAACTCGATCAAGGAGATTGCAATGTCCTCATTCAAGGATCCGTTCGACGCCGGCACGTCGCTGACCCGCGGCTGTTCCTGTGGCCAGCACCACAGCGAAGCCGAACACCAGGCTGATCTCGCCGGCACCACGACGGATTCGGAAGCATTGGGCAACCGCGTGGTCGAAGCCGCGGTGATGCGCGCGCTGTTTCCGCATGACGAGACGCGTCGGCGTTTCCTCAACGCGGTGGGCGCCAGCACGGCGATGGCGGCGATTTCCACATTTTTCCCCATGGGCATGGCCAAGGAAGCCTTCGCCCAGACCGGCAAGCTGGAAAAAACCTCGCTGAAGGTCGGGTTCATACCGATCACCTGCGCGACGCCGATCATCATGTCGCAGCCCATGGGTTTCTACGCGCGCCAGGGCCTCAACGTCGAAGTGGTGAAGACGGCCGGCTGGGCGGTGGTGCGCGACAAGACCATCAACAAGGAATACGACGCCGCGCACATGCTGTCGCCGATGCCGCTGGCGATCACGCTGGGTGCCGGCGCGCGGCCGCTGCCCTACACCATGCCCGCCGTAGAAAACATCAACGGCCAGGCGATCACTCTGGCGATCAAGCACAAGGACAAAAAGGATCCAAAGTCGTGGAAGGGCTTCAAGTTCGCGGTGCCTTTCGATTATTCGATGCACAACTACCTGCTGCGTTATTTCGTCGCCGAACACGGCCTCGACCCGGACAAGGACATCCAGATCCGCTCGGTTCCGCCGCCCGAAATGGTGGCCAACCTGCGCGCCGACAACATCGACGGTTTCCTCGCGCCGGATCCGGTAAACCAGCGCGCGGTCTATGACGGTGTTGGCTACATCCATACCCTGACCAAGGATATCTGGCTGGGGCATCCCTGCTGCGCCTTCGCCGCCAGCAAGGAGTTCGTGACCACGATGCCGAATACCTACCGTGCGCTGCTGAAGGCAATCATGGAGGCGACCGCTTTCGCCTCCAAGGCCGAGAACCGCAAGCAGATCGCCGAAGCCATCGCGCCGGCCAATTACCTGAACCAGCCGGTTACCGTGGTCGAGCAGGTGCTGACAGGCACCTTTGCCGACGGGTTGGGCAATATCCGCAAGGAGCCCAACCGCATCGACTTCGATCCGTTCCCCTGGCATTCGTTTGCGGTGTGGATACTGACCCAGATGAAGCGCTGGGGCCAGATCCAGGGCAACGTCGATTACGCCAAGGTCGCGCGCGAGGTCTACCTCGCCACCGACGCCGCCAAGCTGATGAAGGAAGTCGGCATGAAGGCGCCGGCCACCACCAGCAAGAAATTCACGGTGATGGGCAAGGAGTTCGACCCGGCGAAGCCCGAAGCCTATCTAGCCAGCTTCGCGATCAAGCGCACTTGATCGCGGTATCCCGGTGAACGGAGGAGAGCGATGAACCGACTGATGAACTGGCGTGCACCGCTGCTGTCGCTGATCATTTTCATGCTCGGCATCGGCATCTGGCACGCTCTGACTCTGCCGAAAACAGCGGCGCAGACGGTGAATGCGGAATACGCGGCGCTGGTCGGCGCCGCGGCGGCCACTGGCCAGAAGTCGGCGTTTCCGACCCCGGCCGATTTCGGCAAAAAGATCTGGCAGCACCTGAACGAGCCGTTCTATGACCGCGGGCCCAACGACAAGGGCATCGGAATCCAGCTTGGCTACTCGATCGGCCGCGTCATGGTCGGGTATCTGCTGGCGGCACTGGTCGCGGTGCCGCTGGGTTTCCTGATCGGCATGTCCCCGACGGTGTATCGCGCGCTCGATCCGTTCATCCAGGTGCTGAAGCCGATTTCGCCGCTGGCGTGGATGCCGCTCGCGCTGTTCACGCTCAAGGACAGCGCGGTTTCGGCGATTTTCGTGATTTTCATCTGTTCCGTGTGGCCGATGCTGATCAACACCGCGTTCGGCGTGGCCAGCGTGCGCCGTGAATGGCTGAACGTCGCGCGCACGCTGGAAGTCGGGTCGTTTCGTACCGCGTTCCGCGTGATCCTGCCGGCAGCCGCGCCGACCATCATGACCGGCATGCGCATCTCGATCAGCATCGCATGGCTGGTGATCGTGGCTGCCGAAATGCTCGTCGGCGGCACCGGCATCGGCTATTTCGTGTGGAACGAGTGGAACAACCTGTCGATCACCAACATCCTGACGGCGATCCTCGCGATCGGGCTGGTGGGCATGCTGCTTGATTTGATGATGGCGAAGCTGACCAAGCTCGTCACGTTTCCGGAGTAAGGGGAGAAGACCATGAGCGAATCCCTGATCCGCATCGAAGGCATCAGCAAGAAATTCACCGGTCGCGACGGTGCTGTGACCACGGTATTCGAGGATCTGCATTTTTCGGTTGATCCGGGTGAATTTGTCTGTCTGATCGGCCATTCCGGCTGCGGCAAGACCACCATCCTCAACGTGCTGTCAGGCCTGGACCAGACCTCATCAGGTTATGTCTTCGTCGGCGGCCGCGAGGTCAACGGCCCCAGCCTCGACCGCGCGGTGATTTTCCAGAGCCACGCGCTGATGCCGTGGCTGACGGTGATGGGCAACATCGCCTTTGCCGTGACTTCGCGCTGGCCGGAATGGAGCACTGAAAAGGTCCGTGAGCATTGCCAGCAGTACATCGACCTGGTCAACCTGACGGGCTCGGAAAAGAAGCGTCCGGCGGAACTGTCCGGCGGCATGAAGCAGCGCGTCGGCATCGCCCGCGCGTTGTCGATCCGGCCCAAGATGCTGCTGATGGACGAGCCGTTCTCGGCGCTCGACGCACTGACCCGCGGCGTGTTGCAGGAAGAGGTGCTGCGGATCTGCGCGGAGACGCGTCAAACGGTGTTCATGATCACCCACGATGTCGACGAGGCGATCCTGCTCGCCGACAAGATCGTGCTGATGACCAACGGCCCGTACGCCAAGATCGCGGAAATAGTGGTCAATACCATGCCGCGCAGCCGCACCCGCCACGACCTGCACAAGCACCCGCATTACTACCGCATCCGCAATCACCTGATCGATTTCCTGGTCGACCGCTCGAAGGCTTTCGCCAGCGACTCACTGGATTACGACCCGCGCTTTCCGCCGCTGGTGTCGCCGGGCCTCGATCCCGCCGAAGCCCCGGTCGTCGATGCAGGCAAACCACAGCCGGCCGGCAAGCCGCTGGTTGCTGTCGTCAAATGAACATCCACTACTTAACAAAAGGAGACTGCCGTGAAAAAAAATGATGCACCCGAAGCGCTGCTGGCTGCGGCCAGCATGGCCAAGCCGATGACCCGTTATGACGTGACCGAGCTGGTGGTCGAGGCGAAAATAAAGAAAGGCCTGTCGTGGACGAAGATCGCCAAGACCGTCGGCGAGAGCAAGGAATGGACGACCGCCGCTCTGCTCGGCCAGATGCAGATGACCAAGGCGCAGGCCGAAGCCGCGGGCAAGCTGCTGGGACTGCCGCCGTATGCCGTGCTGTTGCTCCAGCAGGTGCCCTACAAGGGTTCGCTGCCGACGGCCGTGCCCACCGATCCGCTGATCTACCGCTTCTACGAACTGGTCAGCGTCTACGGCACGACATTCAAGGAACTGATCCATGAAGAGTTCGGCGACGGCATCATGAGTGCGATCGATTTCAAGATGGATCTCAAGCGGGAGGCCGACCCCAAGGGCGACCGTGTGCAGATCGTGATGAGCGGCAAGTACCTCCAGTACAAGACTTACTGAACTTCGGCACAGAAAAAACGCCGCCCATCCGGGCGGCGTTTTTTCTGGAGGAAGATGCGGCGGTCAAAGGGCGTCCGCGACAGCCTTGCCGAGATCGGCGGTCATTGCCTTCCCGCCGAGGTCCGGCGTTTTCGGGCCTTCACGCAGCGCGGTTTCGATCGCCTTGACCACCGCTGCACCGGCTTCCGGACAGCCCAGGTGGTCGAGCATCATCGCGCCGGCCCAGATCTGGCCGACCGGATTGGCGATCTTCTTGCCGTAAATGTCGGGTGCTGAGCCGTGTACCGGTTCGAACAGCGAAGGGAACAGGCGCTCCGGATTCATGTTGGCCGAAGGTGCGATGCCGATGGTGCCGGTGGCAGCAGGGCCGAGGTCGGACAGGATGTCGCCGAACAGGTTTGAGGCGACTACCACGTCGAACCAGTCCGGGTGCATCACAAAATGTGCGGACAGGATGTCGATGTGGTACTGGTCGGTTTTCACGCCCGGGTATTTCGCCGCCATTTCCTTGACGCGTTCGTCCCAGTACGGCATCGAGATCGAAATGCCGTTCGACTTGGTGGCGGAAGTCAGGTGTTTTTTCGGGCGCTTGCTGGCCAGTTCATAGGCGAATTTTAGAATGCGGTCAACGCCTTGTCGCGAAAAGATCGCCTGCTGGGTCACGAACTCGCGCTCGGTGCCGCCGAACATGCGGCCGCCCACCGAGGAATATTCGCCTTCACTGTTTTCGCGCACCACCCAGAAATCGATGTCACCCGGTTTGCGGTCGGCGAGCGGACATTTCATGCCGGGCATCAGGCGCACCGGCCGCAGGTTGACGTACTGGTCATAGCTGCGGCGGAACGGGATCAGCAATCCCCACAGTGAGACATGGTCGGGCAGCATGGCTGGCCAGCCCACGGCGCCGAAATACACGGCATCGTGTTTTTCGAGTTGTTTGAGGCCGTCCTCGGGCATCATGCGGCCGTGTTTGGCGTAGTAGTCGCAGCTCCAGTCGAGTTCGTCGAATTTCCACTCGATGCCGAATTTGCGGCCGACGGCTTCCATGACGCGCAGGCCTTCGGGCATCACTTCCTTGCCGATGCCGTCACCGGGAATTACGGCGATGCGGAATTTTTTCATCTGCAGAGTTCCTGATTTTTATGTTCAGTGTGCGGGGTGCTGTTTTTATTCCACAAAACAAAGGGCAGCCGCGCGGCTGCCCTCGTTGTAAAACTGCCTCAGACCCGCAAGTCTCAGGCGGCCTTGGGACTTGCCGGCGTTTTTTTGCCGTATTTCTGATTGAATTTTTCAATGCGACCGGCCGTGTCCAGCGTCTTTTGCTTGCCGGTATAGAACGGATGGCATTCCGAGCAGACCTCGACGCCCAGATCCTTGCCCATGGTCGAGCGAGTTTGCCACTTGTTGCCGCAGCTGCAAGTGACTGATATTTCAACGTATTCCGGGTGTATGTCGGCCTTCATGGCGATATCCTGAACAAATGCCCGCACGAGCGGGAAACCGGGAATTATCGGTGATTCCGGGTTTCCGGGCAAGTGCGACAGTCAGCCGCAACCGCACGGCTGCGGTTGTTACTGGCTGATCAGCGCTGTTATTTCCCCGCCCATGACCAGGGAGCGTCCGTAACCGGCATCAATCAGGCGGAAGCTCGAGCTGACGAAAGTGCGGTAACCGTAGGTGCTGTGCTCAACGAAGTAGAGTTTCCCGGGCTCGGTGTCGAGCCTGATGGCGCCGGTGTCCCCGGCGATGCCGCTCAGCCGGTGTCTGCCTGCCGGCACCTCGATGCGGATGTAGGTGCCGCGGTAAGTCGAACCGATCATTTGTTCGTCTAGCGCGACCGGGGCGATAAAACTCGGTTCAAGCGCATGCCGGGCAAGGTAGATCACGGCCTTGCCGGGCACCGGTTCGAAACGTTTGGCTGCCGCATCTTCGGGCATCGGCGGCAGCGGTGCCACGCATCCGGCGAGCAGCAGGGCGGGTATCAGCGGAAAACGGAGCATCATGGATGCCTCCATCGGGTCGTTGCAGTAACCGGAAAGGCTGCCGGATCTGACAGGCAAACAGGCGGGGGCGTGCCGAAATTCCGCGTGGCGGGAGTGGGGCGGAGACCCCGCTTGCGGGGATGCGACCCCGGAGGCGTGCCGGGATTTCGGGAAAGAATCGATGCCGGTGGATGACCGGCAGTTCGGACGAATGGGCTGGCCGCGCCGCATCGAGTCGAAGGAGTCGCACGCCGCAGGGCGGAGCAGGGGCCCCGGTGAAGCCGGGGATGCGACCCCGGAGGCGTGCCGGGATTTCGGGAAAGAATCGATGCCGGTGGATGACCGGCAGTTCGGACGAATGGGCTAGCCGCGCCGCATCGAGTCGAAGAAATCCGCATTGCTCTTGGTGGCGCGCACCTTGTCGAGCAGGAATTCGGTTGCCTCGAGTTCGTCCATTGGGTAAAGCAGCTTGCGCAGTACCCAGATTTTCTGCAGCACGTCTTTCGGGATCAGCAGTTCCTCGCGCCGGGTGCCGGAGCGGTTGACGTTGATCGCCGGGAAAATGCGCTTTTCGTACATGCGCCGGTCAAGATGGATTTCCATGTTGCCGGTGCCCTTGAATTCTTCGTAGATCACGTCGTCCATCCGCGAGCCGGTGTCGATCAGCGCGGTGGCGAGGATGGTCAGGCTGCCGCCTTCCTCGACGTTGCGCGCGGCGCCGAAGAAGCGCTATGGCCGCTGCAGCGCATTGGCGTCGACGCCGCC
>JBFWOE010000095.1:0-12000 GCA_050250695.1 Burkholderiales bacterium | reverse complement strand
GCTCTTCCGATCTGAAGAAGAAGACCTGTTTGCCTCGGTCTGGAGAAGCGTGCGCAACCGCTGGGCCTGGCTGGCCATCAACCTGGTGACCGCCTTCATCGCCTCCCGCGTGATCGGCGTGTTCGAGGACTCGATTGCGCGACTGGTGGCGCTGGCGGCGCTGATGCCCATCGTGGCCGGCATCGGCGGCAACTCCGGCAACCAGACGACGACGATGATCGTGCGCGCGCTGGCGCTGGGACAGATCACCCGCGACAGTGCGCGACAGCTGTTGTTCAAGGAAATCGGCGTGTCGGCACTGAATGGACTGATCTGGGGCAGCGTGGTCGGCCTGTTTGCGTTCCTGATCTACCACAGCTGGCAGCTCGGCCTGGTGATGACCGGCGCCATGTCGCTCAACCTGCTGCTGGCGGCGGTGATGGGCGTGGTGATACCGCTGACCATGCAGAAGCTCGGCCGTGACCCCGCCATCGGATCCAGCGTGATGATCACCGCGATCACCGACAGCGGCGGTTTTTTCATTTTTCTCGGGCTGGCGACGGTGTTTCTGATCTAGATCTGCTTGGATTGCATGTGAAAGCCTGTCTGAACCGGTTCCCGAAGCGAAGCAGGCACGCCCGGACGGCCGGCTGTTAACATGTGCCGTGCACGCTTCACGGTGCTGTTTCGCATGCGCAAGACCCGCCGCCCGCGGTTATTTATCACTCACGATTGCATCAGCCGTATCGATGTCCAGACCTGACCCGGATGTACGGCGAGCCGCCGCCCTGCAGCAACAGGGACGGAGGGACGAGGCAGAACGCCTGCTGCGCAAGGCGATCGTCGCGCGGCCCGCCGATGCCGACGCGCATTACCGGCTTGCCATGCTGCGGGCGGAGTGCGGCGCGCTGGCCGAGGCGCATTATTTTGCCGCCGCGGCGCTGACGGCAGATCCCGGGTTCGCCCCGGCCCACGGGCTGCTGGGCCGCCTGCACCTGGAGGGCGGCGCTCCCGGGCGCGCGCTGGAAAGTTATGACCGGGCGCTGGCACTGGCCCCCCGTGATCCTGAACTGCTGTTCGGCCGCGGCGTGACATTGCGTCGGCTGGGACGCGACCAGGAGGCGCTGGAAAGTTATGCCGCCGCGCTGCAAATTTATCCGGACCAGCCGGATCTGTTGTGCAACCAGGGCAACCTGCTGCATGACATGGGGCGCCACGCGGAAGCGCTCGCCAGCTTCGATCGTGCGCTGCAGGCGAATCCTGCGGCGCCGCTGCTGCACTACAACCGCGGCAACACCCTGCTGGCGCTGGGCCGGTTTGATGATGCGGTCGGCAGTTTCGACGCGGTGATCCGCCTTGATCCGCAACATGCTGAGGCCTGGAACAACCGGGGCAACGCGTTGCTGGAAATGGGGCGGGTTGCGGATGCGCTGGAATCTTTTGCGCGGGCGCTGGCCATGGATCCGCAATATCCGGAAGCGCTGACCAACCGCGGCAATGCCCTGCTGGAAATGGATCAGCCGCAGGCCGCGGTGGCGGCGTTTGCAGCGTCCCTGGCGCTGGATCCCGGAGACGCGGCGACCCACAACGGACTGGGCATGGCCCATCAGCGTTCGGGGCAGGCCGCCGCAGCGCACCGGCATTTTGCACGGGCGCTGGAACTCGAACCCGGTTTTCTGGAGGCGCGCTACAACGATGCGCTGCTCTGCCTGTTCGAGCGCGATTTCGCCCGTGCCTGGGAGGGCTATGAAGCGCGCCTCGGTTTTGCGGCTTACCGCAAGCATTTGCGCAAGGATCCGCGGTCGGTGGATGTTTTCGAACGCATGCCGCGGTGGGCGGGGCCCGGCGCACAGCAGGACGGCGTCGTGGCCATCTGGGCGGAACAGGGCATCGGCGACCAGATCCTGTTTTCGACGCTGCTGCCCGAACTGCTGGCTACCGGCCAGCGCATCGTGTTTGAAGTGGATGCGCGGCTGCTTGCGGCGTATCAGCGCGCTTTTCCGGAGGCCGCATTCGTGGCACTGGCGGATCCGCCGGCGCCCGTCTTGACCGGGGCACAGGCGGCGCTGTTTTCAGGATCGCTGCCCGGTTTTTTTCGCCGGGAGGAAGCCGGTTTTGCCCGCCAGCCGCGGGGGATGCTCGCGGCGCTGCCGTCGCGGGTTGCCCATTACGCCGCCGCACTCGGCCCGGGCCTGAAAGTGGCGTTGTCCTGGCGCAGCATGCGTGCCGGATGGGTGGGGCGCAACAAGAGCGCAGAGCTCGCGGATTTTGCGCCGCTGTTCGCCGTTCCCGGCGTGCGCTGGGTGGACGTGCAGTATGGAGACACCAAGGCGGAGCGCGAGGCGCTGGCGAGTGAGCACGCTACGACCCTCGTGCATTTCGACGCAGTGGATTACCGCGAAGATCTCGAAGAAGTGCTGGCAATCATCGCGGCCTGTGATCTGCTGATCACGACCAGCAACGCCAACGCGCATTTTGCCGGCGCCCTGGGCAAACCGGTCTGGCTGCTCTATCCCGCTGAACGCCCACCGTTCCATTACTGGACACATGCCGGCAACCACCGCTGCCTGTGGCATCCGTCGGTAGAGATCGTCTCTGCGCCGGAACTGGTGCAGTGGTCGCAACTTGCCGCGCACGCGGCAACCCGGCTGCGGAGCCTGTGCAATTGAGCGGGCAAAAGGGATTCGATGTCGCGGTGATCGGCTCCGGCCCCGGTGGTTATCGCGCCGCGGTGCTGGGGGCGCTGCGCGGGCTGAAGATCGTCGTTATCGAAAAAAATACCTGGGGCGGCACCTGCCTCAATCGCGGCTGCGTGCCGAAAAAAGACTGGTTCCATACCGCGCGCACCATCGCCGAAAGCCGCGACCATGCGGCGCGCGGCATCCGCGGTACGCTGGAGCCGGATCTGGCACAGGCCTGGCGCCATCAACGCCAGGTTGTTGAATCAGTGCGCGGCAGTTATGCCGATTATTTGCAGCGCCTGGGGGTCACGATGATCAACGGCCAGGCGTGTTTCAGCGGGCCGGGGCAACTGCAGGTCGACGGACAGATGATCACGGCCGGCGAGGTCATCGTTGCCAGCGGATCGCGGCCATGGTTGCCGCCGCAACTGCAGGCCGTGCCGGACCGCATCATCACCACCGATGATCTGTTCGATTTCCCCCCGCCGGCAGGCCGGCGCGTCGCGGTGCTGGGTTCGGGCGCAGTCGGTACCGAGATGGCTTTCATCCTCAGGCAACTGGGCCTGGAGGTGGTGTGGCTTACCGGCCGCGAACCGCTGTCGGACAGCGCCTACAGCGAGCCCGCGCGCGCAGCGCTGCACGAAGCTCTGGCGCGCAGCGGTGTTGCAGCGGCGACCGGCCAGCGCATGGCGGCGGCGCGGGTCGACGCCGGCGGCGTGACGCTGGAACTGCCCGGAGGGCGCAGCGAGCGCGTGGACTGGGTGCTGGCGGGCACCGGCCGCAAACCCAATACCGAAGGACTGGAACTGGCGCGCGCCGGTGTCGTCCTCGATGCGCAGGGATACATCGCGGTCGATGCCTGCAATCAGGCGGCGTCCGGGGTTTATGCCATCGGCGATGTCGCCAACCGCGGGATGAGCGCGAATCACGCGCTGGCCGATGCGACGGTGGCCATCGCCAACATCATCACGCCGGGCAGCCGCCGCCGTGACGATGACCGCGTGCCGGAGGCCCTGTATTCGGCGCTGGAACTGGCGCGGGTGGGCTGCAACGAGGAGCGTGCAGAAGCGATGGCCATGGAGCCGGCCACAGGATTCGTTTCCCTTGATGCCAATCCAGCGGCGCTGGCCGAGGGCGAGCGCGGCGGATTCCTGCGCATCATCGCCGACATGGACAGCGGCCGGGCGCTGGGTGCGGAAATCGCCGGCCGCGGCGCCGCCGAACTGATCAGCCTTCTGGGGCTGGAATTCGGTGCGCCGCGGGCGCTGTCGCGATTGGCCGCCGCCGCTTACAATCATCCGACGCGTGCCGAGGAAATACTCAACGCGGTGGAAACTCTGGCTGCCCGCTGGGGCATGGCGGCACACGTGTTTCCAGGTAACAGCGCAGGAGCGCCGGAGGAATAACTCCGCAAGGCGCCGTGTTCAGGAGGCAGGGACAGGTGAATCGACCGGCATCCGATGTGTTTGCGGCCCAGGCCATGCAATACATACCCCGCCTGCGCCGCTACGCGCGCGCGCTGACCGGGGACGTCAGCGCCGCCGACGATCTGGTGCAGGACGCACTGGAACGCGCGCTGGTCAAACACGCGCTGTGGCGGGAAGGCACGGACCTGCGCGCCTGGCTGTTTACCGTCATGCACAACGTTTTTGTCAATCAGGTGCGCAGTGCCGTGGCGACGCGGACGGTGCCGATGGACGATACGGTATCCAACCTGCCGCAGGCGCAGGCCACGGATCGCCTTGAAATCCGTGATCTTGATGCGGCGCTGCAGGCGCTGCCGGAAGAACAGCGCGAGGTGGTGTTGCTTGTGGGACTGGAGCAGATGAGTTACGAGGAAGCCGCCAAAGTACTGGAAGTGCCGATAGGCACTGTGATGTCGCGCCTGTCGCGCGGGCGGGAGCGGCTGCGCCGGCTCACCCAGGGGTTGCCGGATGCGACTGCGCTGAAGGTCGTCAAATGAACGGCGTGCCGGTCAGCGAGACGGAACTGCATGCCTACGTCGACGGCCGGCTGCCGGTGGCGCGCGCCAGCGAGATTGCCCGGCACCTGGCACAGCACGAAGACGATGCATCGCGCGTTGCCGCTTTCCGCCGCCAGAATGAACTGCTGCATGAGGCCTATGATCCGCTGCTGGCGGAACCGGTGCCGGCACGGTTGCATGCCGGGGTGGCGCGTTCGCGGCTGCCGCTGCAGCGTTATGCGGTTGCCGCCGCATTGATGGCGGCCAGCGGCCTGGCCGGCTGGCATCTGCACGGGTATGTCGCGGCAGAGCGCACGCAGACCGTCTATCTGGCGCGCGTGGCCGCCGTTGCCCATGCGGTATACAGCCCGGAAGTGCGGCATCCGGTTGAAGTCGGCGCCGACCAGGAAGCGCACCTGGTGCGCTGGCTGTCCAAGCGGCTGGGCGCCGGGCTGAAAATTCCCCATCTCGCGGCACAGGGGTACGCGCTGGTCGGTGGCCGCCTGCTGCCCGGTGATCGCGGGCCCGCGGCGCAATTCATGTATCAGGACAGCAAGGGCCAGCGTCTTACGCTTTATGTGCGCGTCAGCAAGGACGCGCGCGAACAGACCGCATTCCGCTTCGCGCAGGAGAACAAGGTCGGCGTGTTCTACTGGCTAGATGGCCGCCTCGGTTACGCATTGTCCGGCGAAACCGATCGCAACGAATTGTTGCGCGTTGCCGACGCGGTTTATCGTCAGCTCAATCCCTGAGCGTGCGGCGCGCAACGGCGCCGATTCTCGCCGCACATTCGAAGTGTCAATAACTTATTGATTTTATTGATATTTTTAACGTTTTCGGCAGCAGACGAATGCGCTCACGTGTGACTCGTCCAGCAACTGTCCGGACAGAAACAAAGCGGGAAAAATTCGGGGATATCGACGCGCAATGAATGCGCGGAGGTCTTGCAGGGGTGCGGCTGAAATGCGAAGGCCGGGGATTACCCGGCCTTCGCAACACTACTACTTCTTCTTGGCTGCTTTCTTCTTACCAGCTTTTTTCTTTGCTTTTTTCTTCGCTGCCATCATCGTCTCCTTAAAGTTAACTTAGGCATCGTTTGAATGCGGTTTTTGTTCCGCACTACCAGCACACGATTTTCAGGAACATTTCACATTGCTGTTACCGTGTTCCACCAAAAAATTTTGGTGAAAACCGTGTTCGGTGCGCCAATTCTATGCTATGGCGAAAAAAAAATGCAATACCTTTGTCAAATTTATTTGATCGCGCCGATCCGGATGTGGATTTGCGGCAACAGTGCGCAGGCAACGCAAAAACATGTACGGCGCGCGTTTCCGATGCCGTCAATCCGGCAAACGATGTTCGGGAGCCATCAGCATGGCGACCGATTCGCGATCGCGGATGGCAAAAACATGGTCACCATCAACCATGACTTCGGCTGCGCGCGGGCGCGTATTGTAATTGGACGACATGCTCATGCCGTATGCGCCGGCCGATGCAATCGCCAGCAGATCCCCGGTATTCACCGCCAGTTCGCGGTTGCGCGCAAGGAAGTCGCCGCTTTCGCAGACCGGGCCGACGACATCATATTTGCGCACTGCGGCAGTTGACTGGCGCAGCGGCAGCACCTCATGCCAGGCGTCGTACAGCGCCGGCCTGATCAGGTCGTTCATCGCTGCGTCGACGATGGCAAAGTTCCGGTCAGGACCGGTTTTCAGGTACAACACTTCGGTGAGCAGTACGCCGGCATTGCCGGTAAGCAGGCGGCCGGGTTCGAGCAGCAGTTTTTGCGGGTGCTCCTGCAGCGCCAGCATCAGGGCACGCGCGTATTCGATGACGGGCGGGGGTGATTCGTCCTGGTAGCGGATGCCGAGGCCGCCACCGAGGTCGATATGGGTGATGGCGATGTTTTCGCACGTTAGCGCGTCGACCAGCGCCAGTACCCGCTCCAGCGCGGCGATGAAGGGCGTTATTTCGGTGAGCTGTGATCCGATATGGCAGTCGACGCCCTCGACTTTCAGGTGGGGCAGCGCATGTGCCCGGCGGTACAGCGCCATGGCATCGGAGTAGGCGACGCCGAACTTGTTTTCCTTGAGGCCGGTGGCGATGTACGGGTGGGTTCCAGCGTCCACGTCGGGGTTCACCCGCAGGCTTACCGGCGCACGCATGCCCATTTCCCCGGCAACCCGGTTCAACAGTTCGAGTTCCGGCGCCGACTCGACGTTGAAGCACAGGATATTGGCACGCAGGGCACTGCGCATTTCGGCCGCAGTCTTGCCGACGCCTGAAAAAATCACTTTCCGCGGGTCGCCGCCGGCGGCGATGACCCGCGCCAGTTCGCCGCCCGAGACGATGTCGAAACCGCTGCCCAGGCGGGCGAACAGGTCGAGTATCGCGATGTTCGGATTGGCCTTGACGGCATAACACAGCAGGTGGTCGCGGGTGGCGAACGCGGCATCAAAATCGCGCCACGCAGCGGTCAGCGCCGTTCGCGAATAGACGTAACAGGGCGTACCGAACTGTGCCGCTATGCGCGACAGAGGTACCTCGTCGGCATGCAGTTCCCCGTTGCGGTAGGTGAACGGGTTCATGGCGATTGCGTCGATGCGGCAGGAGCGGCGGGTTTCGGTGCCGGCTTTTTGGCGCCAGGTTTCTGGTCCGGAAGATACAGCGGGCCTTTGTAGCCGCAGCCGGCGACGGACAGGATCAGAATCAGCAGGAGCGGGATCGGGCGCACGGAAAGCCTGGCCGTCAGGTGAGAGTGTGGTGATTCAGCGCGGGAAGTGGTGCAAAGTGTAGCACAGCCCCCTTGCACGTCCGGCGTTAGAGCAGCAGGTATCGATGTGCTTCACGGCGCAGCGCGGCGCGGCGCTGCGCATGATCAGGCACCAGTTCCGCGACGGTGCGCCAGAATTCCGGAGAATGGTTCATCTGGCGCAGGTGCGCGACTTCGTGGGCGGCAACATACTCGATCCATTCGCGCGGTGCCTGGATCAGCCGCCAGTGCATGCGGATGCGGCCGTCGGCATGGCAGCTGCCCCAGCGGGTGCGTGCGTTTGAAAGACGTACGGCAGGCGCGGCAAC
The DNA here is from genome assembly GCA_050250695.1 of Burkholderiales bacterium. Lineage (GTDB taxonomy): Bacteria > Pseudomonadota > Gammaproteobacteria > Burkholderiales > SG8-41. The sequence goes on along the minus strand of JBFWOE010000095.1, from coordinate 4,296 downwards.
GCCCAGCTGCGACGCATGACGGTGGCAGATTCCGGTGAAGCAGTCCAATGCCTGCAGCCGGAGCCAGTCCTGCACGCGTTTTTCGATGCCGGCTGCGTCAAGGGTGTGCGGACCGTAGCAAAGCAACTGGCCGTCGAGCATGGCTGCGGCAATGCCATCCCTGGCTGCGAGCTGCAGCGGCATACCCATGAACATGATCAGTTCGCCGGGTTCCCATTGCCGGGGCGGCGGACGCCGGGCCTGCCATTCGCCGACCTTGCGTACGATCCAGGCACGGTGTTCGATCAGCATGGCCGCGATGGCCGATTGCGGTGCACTCAGCGGCGCTGCCACGCGCAGCCCGCGTTCGTCGATCGACAGCGAAATCGAACGCCGGCGTGGCGACCGGCGCAGCGCGTAGCTTATGCGCAGGCCATCCAGCATGACGTGGGCACAACCTTTCTCGAGGTCTGCCTGGTTTTGCAGCGGAAGCGGCCGTGGCATGCAGGTGCTCATGGCGCAGGCGACGGATATTCCGCCAGCCGCGGCATTTCGGACTCGATCCAGTGTTCGACCCGGGTCGCCAGCACCTCGGCATCCATGCCCGCGGGATCGATGGGGGCGCCGATGCTGACGGTGATCAAGCCGGGACGCTTGAAGAAGGCATTGCGCGGCCAGCACAGTCCGGCGTTGTGCGCAACGGGCAGCACCGGCGTTCCGGTCTGCACCGCCAGGCGCGCCCCCCCGGGCCGATATTTGCCGCGCATGCCCGGCGGGATGCGTGTGCCTTCAGGGAAAATCACGATGCTGAAACCGGTGGCCAGGCGCTCGCGACCCTGTTCGACCAGTTGCTGCAGGGCTTCGCGACGCAGGCTGCGGTCGATGGCGATGGGCGAGAGCATCGCGAGTCCCCAGCCGAAGAACGGCACACGCAGCAGCTCTTTTTTCAGCACCCACACCAGCGGCGGAAAAATCAGCTGGAAGGCCAGCGTTTCCCAGGCCGACTGGTGTTTGGAGAGGATGATGCAGGGCTCGCGCGGGATGTGTTCGGCGCCGATGACACGGTAACGGATGCCGCAGATCGCGTCCGCGGCCCACATTACCAGCCGCGTCCATTGCGTGATGATCCGGTAGCGGGTCAGCGGCGGCAGCGGGAATGTCAGCAGCGCCAGGAAGGCGAATACCGGGGTGATCAGGGTCAGGAAAGCGGCAAAAAGCGTCGAACGGATCGTAATGAACGCCATTATTTGAGCAGGTCCTGCACGGCATCGGCGAGGTCGGCGTACACCGGGGTCTGTTCCGGGAATCCGCCTTCCTTGCGCGTTTTTTTGCCCTTGCCGGTCAGCACCAGCAGCGGCTGCGCGCCCACCGCCAGCGCCGCCTCGATGTCGCGCAGCGAATCGCCGATGAAGGGCGCGCCCTCGAGGCTGATGCCGAAGCGGCGCGCAATCTCCTCCAGCAGTCCCGGTTTCGGTTTGCGGCAGCCGCAATTGGCGTCTTGCGCATGAGGACAGTAGAAAATGCCGTCGATGCGCCCGCCGACCAGCCCCAGCGCGCGGTGCATCTTGTCGTGGACCGCATTCAGTGTCGCCATGTCGAACAGGCCGCGGCCCACGCCCGACTGGTTGGTGGCGACCACCACCCGGTAACCGGCCTGGTTGAGCAGTGCGATGGCTTCCAGGCTGCCGGGGATCGGTTTCCACTCCTCGGGACTTTTGATGTGCGACGCGCTGTCATGATTGATGACGCCGTCGCGGTCGAGGATGACGATTTTCATGCAGCGAGTTTGGAAATGTCGGCGACGCGGTTCATCAGGGTGCCCAGCTGCTGCAGCAGGGCGGCACGGTTGTTGCGTAGCGCCGCATCGTCCACCATCACCATAACTTCAGTGAAAAAACGATCCACGGCAGGCTTGATATGGGCCAGTAATTGCAGGGCTTCTTGATACTCGCCGGCTGCAAAGTGTTTCTCAGCCCGTGGAGCAAGCTTTTCCACCCCTTCCATCAGTGCGATTTCCGCCGCCTCGGTCATCAGCGCGCGATCCGGGGCGACGAACTTATGGCGAATATCTTCGTTCTTGTTGATGATGTTCAGCACCCGCTTGTTGGCGGCAGCCAAATCCTTTGCTTCAGGCAGGCTGGAGAACACGCGCACTGCGGCTAGCTTGAGCGGTATCTGGTTCAAATTTCCCGGTGATTGGCTGAGCACGGCGTCAATTTCCTGCGTCGTATAGCCTGCATCCGCGAAATAGCCGCGCATGCGCTCAAATACGAAGGTTTTGAGGTCGCCCACCGCATTGGCGAGTTTGAGTTCTTCAGGAAACACCGCAAACGCATCCTTGATCAGACTGTCCAGCGACATCGGGAGATTGCGTTCGATCAGGATGCGGATGACGCCCAGCGCATGGCGTCGCAGCGCGAAGGGATCGCGGTCGCCGGTCGGCAGCTGGCCGATGCCGAACAGGCCGGCGAGGGTTTCCAGCTTGTCGGCCAGCGCTGCCGCGCAGGCTACCGGGCTTTCCGGCAACTGGTCGCCGGCAAAACGCGGCTGATAGTGTTCGGCAATGGCATCAGCCACTGCAGCGGGTTCGCCGTCATGCAGCGCGTAATAACGGCCCATGATGCCCTGCAGCTCCGGGAATTCACCGACCATGCCGGTCACCAGGTCGGCCTTGGCCAGCCAGGCGGCGCGTTCGGCCTGTACCGCATCGGCTTTCAGCAGGCGCGCGATTTTTCCGGCCAGCAGCTGCACGCGTTCGACGCGTTCGAGCTGGGTGCCGAGCTTGTTGTGGTACACCACCTTGCCCAGCCGCGGTACCCGCGCTTCCAGACGATCCCTGCGGTCCTGGTTGTAGAAAAACCGCGCGTCTTCCAGCCGCGGCCGGATCACGCGCTGGTTGCCGCTGACGATGTGCACCGGATCGGCGACCTGCATGTTGCTGACGATCAGGAATTTGCCGGTGAGTTTGCCGGCGCCGTCGAACAGCGGGAAATATTTCTGGTTCTGGCGCATCGTCAGGATCAGGCATTCCTGCGGTACTTCGAGGAATTCCGAATCGAAGGCGCCGGTGTAGACCGACGGGTGTTCGACCAGCGCGGTGACTTCGTCGAGCAGGTCCTGGTATTCGCCCAGCGTCGCCTGCTGCTTTTTGGCTGCGGCCTGCAGCAGTTCGTCGATCATGGCCCGGCGTTTGGCGAAATCGGCAATGACCATGCCGTCCTTCGCCAGCACGGTTTCGTAGGCTTCGGCATCGGCGATCACCAGTTCGGCCTCGCCCATGAAACGGTGGCCGCGGGTTTTGTTGCCCGAGGCGATGCCGAGCACGGTGCCGGGCACGACAGACGCACCGTATAGCATGACCAGACCGTGCACCGGACGCACGAACTCGGCATCGCCGTCTCCCCAGCGCATCAGTTTACGAATAGGTAATGCTTTAAGCGCAGCCGTAACTTTTTGAGCAAGGGCTGTTTCCAGGGCGGCCCCCTTTATTGTTCGCTCAACGGCAAAAACCTTGCCTTTTTCAGTATCTACCTGGAATAACTGGTCAACCGTAACGCCATTTTTCCGTGCAAAACCTGCAACCGCTTCTGCTGAAGCTTTTACAGAAGGCCCGGTTTTCTTTTCATGTACGTCTGCGGTCTCAGGTAATACATGGGTTAAAAGAACAGCCATCCTTCGAGGAGTTGCATAGGATTTAGATGTGCTGTTTCCCAAGAGAAAGCCACTACTCGCCAAATCGTTTGAGAGATGTTTTTGGAACCATTCTGCGAGGGTAGCTAGCGACTTCGGCGGCAATTCCTCGGTCAGCAGTTCGACCAGCAGCGTTGCTGTGCTCATGACGCACGCACCATCGGGAAGCCGAGCTTTTCGCGCGACTCGTAATAGGCCTGGGCCACGGCGCGGGCCAGCGCACGCACGCGGCCGATGTAGGCGGCGCGTTCGGTGACGGAGATTGCGCCGCGGGCGTCGAGCAGGTTGAAGGTGTGTGAGGCTTTCATCACCATTTCGTAGCCCGGCAACACACACGCGGCTTCAATCAGGCGTTTTGCTTCCTGCTCGTATTCACTGAAATGGCGGAACAACATGTCGGCGTTCGACAGTTCGAAGTTGTAGCGCGACTGTTCGACTTCGTTCTGGTGGTAGACGTCGCGGTAGGTGACGCCCGGCGTCCAGGTCAGGTCGAAAACCGATTCCACGCCCTGCAGGTACATCGCCAGCCGCTCGAGGCCATAGGTGATCTCGCCCATCACCGGCCGGCAGTCCAGGCCGCCTACCTGCTGGAAGTAGGTGAATTGCGTGATCTCCATGCCGTTCAGC
>JBFWOE010000094.1:0-12044 GCA_050250695.1 Burkholderiales bacterium | reverse complement strand
CGCTGGTTTCGCGCGCGCGCCCGTTCACTTGCAGTGTCTGGGGCATATTAAATATTCCTTTAAAATCAATAATTTATTTTTATTCGGCCTTGTCCGTGCCGGCGTCTCGTCCTATACTGCACTCCCCCTGCGATACACCGCCGCCACATGCCCGACCGCGAAGAAACCGAAGCCATCGAAGCGCGCATTGCCGAACTCAAACTCGAGCATCGCGACCTCGACGACGTGATCAATCGCCTGTTGCAGTCGCCGGTGCAGGATCAACTGCAGCTGCAGCGCCTGAAAAAACGCAAGCTGCTGGTCAAGGACCAGATCACCCTGCTGGAACGGCAACTGACGCCCGACATCAGGGCGTAGCCGGCGCGCGGCGCGCCTGCCAGGCCAGCCAGATCACGTAGCCGCCGAGCAGAATAAACCACAGCAGCGACCAGCCGGCAATCGTCAGTCCGAGAAATTTCCAGCCCGCCTCAGCGCATTCGCCGGAACCGGTCAGGACTTTTTCCAGCATGCGCATCAGCGGGAACTGTTCGAGCATGTATGACAGTCCCGGGCCGCAGGCCGGCACCTGGTCGGCAGGCAGGCTCTGCAGCCAGACATGGCGCGCCGCGAGGCCGGCGCCGGTGACAGCGCACAATCCGCCAAGCACGGCGTAGACGATGGCGCCGGTCCTGCCCGGCCCATGCAGCGCCGCGACCAGGAACACCACGCCGAGCGCGATGAATGCAACGCGCTGGAAAATGCACAACGGACAGGGATCCTGGCCGTCGACGTACTGCAGGTAGAGGCCGAAGCCGAGCAGCGCCGCGCAGATGGCGAAGCCTGCGACATAACCGAATCGTGTATTCATGCGCTAAACGTACGCCAGGAGGCGGCCGCAGGCAAGCACGCCGATCCAGATCAGCAGCGAGATCAAGGCGTGGATTTTCGCGGGAACCGGCACCGCGGTTCCGCTGTCCCATGCAGCCGCGCTGCGGAACACGCCGGCGTGGAACAGCGCGGCGTTGATGCCGGCGCAGAACAGCAGCGACATCTTGATGATGAACGCGGTGTTGCCGATCAGGTCGCCGGCGTGGGCCACAAACATCAGCAGGCCGGTGGGCACGATCAAAAACAGCGCACCGAAGGACCAGGGCAGCACGTGGCGCGCCAGCGCTCTCACGGAAATTCCGCTCGACAAACCGAGGAGGCGCATGTCAAGCACCAGTATCGATCCCACCAGCGTCACAAAACCGGTGATGTGCATGATCTCGACGATGGGATACAGCCACAACTCGTGGCGCATCGCCACGGCCAGCGGCAGGCGTTCGATCGCCGCCAGCGGCGCACCGGGATCGGTCATCGCAGTTCGATGGTCTTGCCGCCGACGATGATGCGTTCGGCGCGCATTTCTGCGGGCTTGTTGCGGTTGGCATAACCGACGACGGTTACCGTCGCACCCTTTTTCAGGGCTTCGGGATTAAGGCCACGCGCATTCATGCGCGACGGCGGCGCCAGCACCGCGGTCCAGGTCTTGCCCGGCGTCACCAGCCTGATGTGGCCGTGCGGATGTTCGTAGCCGGATTCGGCGACGGTGCCGGTGAGCCGGAGTTCCTTGCTGTTGTCGTATTCGCTCCAGCCATGGTGCGCAGCAGCGGACAGGCTGAACGCGGCGGCGAGCGCGAAAAACAGGATGCGGATTCGGGTCATGGCAAAAGACTCCAGGGTTGTTGCAGATGATTCCGGCGCGCTACTTTATACTCATTCCAATATGCGAGTCACGCGCACCATCACCATCGACGAATCCGAAATCACCGAGCGTTTCGTCCATGCCTCGGGCCCCGGCGGACAGAACGTCAACAAGGTGGCGACAGCGGTTGAACTGCGCTTCGACGTCGCGCGTTCGCGCAGCCTGCCGGAGGCAGTCAAAACACGGCTGGCGGCGCTCGCCGGCCGGCGCCTCTCCGGCGACGGCGTGCTGGTGATTGCAGCACAGCGCTTCCGCAGCCAGGCGCGCAACCGCGACGATGCGCGGGCGCGGCTTGCCGACCTGTTGCGCGCCGCCGCGACGCCGCCCAAATTGCGTCGTTCCACCCGCCCCACCCGCGCCTCAAAACAGCGGCGGCTGGATGACAAAAAGAAACAGGGCCTGCGCAAACGCGAACGCAGCGGCGGCTGGGACTGAGCCGCACATCAACATCCGAAAATTCATGATTAAAAACAAAGGGATATAAAACACATCCGGATGCTGCGGCGTCACCGCGCTGTCGCCTGACGCTGTTACACTGCAGCGCCTGCGGGAATAAAAACCCGCACCGGAACGTTTATGGACTGTTTTGCTCAACCACCGGGAGACCGAAGAATGAAACACGCATTGATCGCCGCAGTCCTGGGCGCCTCGACACTGCTCGTCTGCGGCAGCGCACTCGCGCAGGCCAAACCTGAAGTACTGGTCAAACAGCGCCAGGCGGCGATGACGCTGATCGGAAAATATTTCGGCCCGCTGGGCGGCATGGCCCAGGGCAAGGTGCCGTATAACGCCGACACCGTGAAACGCAATGCCGGCTACCTCGCCGCACTGAGCAAGATGCCGTGGGACGGTTTCAATGCCAGCACCCAGGACGTCAAGAGCCGCGCGCTTCCGGCGGTCTACAGCGATTCGGCGAAATTCAAGGACGCAGCGTCGAATTTCGAAGCCGCAGTCGCCAAGCTGGCTTCGGCGGCAGGCAGCGGTGACGATGAAGCCATCAAGGGGCAAATCAAAGCTGTTTCCAAAACCTGCGGTGGTTGCCACAACGATTTCCGGCAGAAAAACTGAGCGCGGTCAGCACGCTCATGCAAGGCCCCGCAATCGCGGGGCCTTGTTTTTTGTGACACCCGAAATCGTAATGATCCGCTAAACTGTGGCCATGATCCTAATGCATACTCGTTTCCGCACTCTTTTCATTTTATTGATGTTCTGCGCCACGGTATCGACTGCCATGGCGCAGGGCGACGCCAAGCGCGGCGAATACCTGACCCACGCCGGCGGCTGCGTCGCCTGCCACACCGCCAAGGGCGAAAAAGCGGTGCGTTTCGCCGGCGGCCATCCGCTGGAGACGCCGTTCGGCACCTTCTACGGCCCCAACATCACGCCGCATCCGCAGGCGGGCATCGGCAAGTGGAGCGAGGCCGATTTCGTGCGCGCGATGCGCCAGGGTGTGCGTCCCGACGGCGCGCACTATTTCCCGGCCTTCCCCTATACGTCGTACACGCGCATCGTCGACGCCGACCTGCGCGACCTGTGGGCCTACCTGCGCAGCCTGCCGCCCAGTGCACGACAGAACCAGGAGCACGACCTCAAATTCCCGTTCGGTTTCCGTTTCCTGCTGTGGGGCTGGAAGCTGCTGTTCTTCACGCCGGGACCGACTGCGGCCGACAGCCAGACCGCAACGCCGGTCGGGCGCGGCGCCTACCTGGTCAATGCGCTGAGCCATTGCGGCGAATGCCACACGCCGCGAAATTTCCTCGGCGGCCTCAAACGCGACCGTTTCCTCGCCGGCGGCAAGGGACCGGACGGCAAGGGCGTGCCCAACCTGACGCCGACCAGGCTGAAAAAATGGGGCGACGGCGAGCTGAAGGATTTCCTCACCACCGGCATGACCGCCGACGGCGACGTCACTGCAGAAGCGATGGGTGAAGTGGTGACCAACACCACCGGCAAGCTCACCGCCGCAGACCTGGCGGCAATCATTGCCTACCTGCGCACCATACCCGCGTTGCCCGACGAAAAACCCTGAGCTTCAGCCGGCGACCGGCAGCACCGCCACGGTGTGCGTGACCAGCGCGACGCCATCCCAGTGATGCAACTGGTATGCCGGCGGTTCGCTGCGCGATGCCTCGAACTTGCCACGCCCGAACTTGAGCTGCGCCTGGAATGCCGTGCTCGGGCACACCGACAGCAGCGCGCCCTGCCACACAGCCTGCACGTCGCGGTGGACATGCCCGCACAGCACGGCACGCACCTGGGGGTGCGCCGCGATGACGCTGCCCAGCCGCGCCGAACTCGCCGGCTCCAGCGATATCCGGTCCATCTGCGAGAAACCGGTCGACAGCGGCGGATGGTGCATGAACACCAGCGCCGGCTGCTGCGGCGCCGCACGCAACAGGCTGTCGAGCCACTGCAGCTGGGCGTCATCGAGGTCGCCGGCGTCCTCGCCCTCGACCACGGTATCGAGCGCGATCAGGCGCAGGCCGCGCACATCACGGTAATAGTGGATGCGCCCGCCCAGGCCGAGATAGTCATGTTCAGCAAACACCCGGCGCAGCGGCTGGCGCCGGTCGTGGTTGCCGGGCATCAGGCACAGCGGTACGCTCAGGCCCGCGAGGAAACCGCGCAGCCGCCGGTATTCGGCCTCGTTGCCCTCGTTGACCAGGTCGCCGCTGAGCATCACCAGGTCCGGCAGCACCTGCAGCGCATTGAGACTGGTGATGCAGTGCATGAGCCCCGGATCCGGGTTGATGCCGTGGCGGTTGCACGCGCCCTCCTCCATCACATGCAGGTCGGAGAACTGCGCAACGATCACCGGGCGTGCACGCGTCTCCGCCGCCGTCACAGCACCACCATCTGCTTGAGCGTGACGTAATCGATTTTTCCCGACCCCAGCAGGGGCAGCGTATCGACCTTGACGACGCGGCGCGCAACCGCCAGCTCATGCGCGTTGATCGCGCGCGCCGCGTAGAGCAGCGCCGCGCGGTCCAGCGCCGGATCCGTGGTCATCAATACCGTGCTTTCGCCGGCCCGTGTCATTTCGACCAGTGCCGCGTGTTTGTATCCCGGCGATGCCTGGAAGGCGATGTACTCGACGCGTTCCAGCGACACCATCTCGCCGGCAATCTTGGCGAAACGCTTGACCCGTCCCTGGATGGTGAGGAAACCGTCGTCGTCGAGCACCACCACGTCGCCGGTGTTGTACCAGCCGTCGCCGACCTCCGAACGCGGCGTCTGCAGCATGCCCGGCCGGTCGTGAAACAGGTAACCCTGCATCAGATTGGGGCCGCGCACGTGCAGCACCCCGCCCTGCTCGATGCCGGGTACCGGCACGATGCGCGACTCGATCCCTGGCAGCAGCCGACCCACCGTGCCGGCGCGGAAGGCCAGCGGCGTGTTGAGCGACATCGCCGGCCCGCACTCGGTCGCACCGTAGCCTTCGTAGACCCGCAGCCCGAATTTCGAGAACCACAGCTGCGCCACTTCCGGGTTGAGCTTTTCACCGCCGGCGATGACGAAGCGCGCACGGTGGAAATCATAGGGATGCGCCTGCCGGGCATAATTGCCGAGGAAGGTGCTGGTGCCGAAGATGTAAGTACAGTCCCGGGTGTAGGCGTACTCGGGTATGACCTTGTAGTGCAGCGGATTGGTGTAGAGAAACAGCCGGGTGCCGTGGAGCAGCGGCATCAGGGTGCAGGAAACCAGGCCGAAGATGTGGTACATCGGCAGCGCGTTGAGGAACTTGTCCTCGGGGCCGAAATCGATCACCGCGCGCAGCTGCGCCATGCCGGCGAGCACGCCCTGGTGCGACAGCGCCACGCCCTTGGGCCGCGCCTCGGATCCGGAAGTGAAGAGTACCACCGCGGTCGCAGCAGGATCCTGCGGCGGCAGCGCGCCGCGCGGACGCAGCAGCGCGCCCGCGAGCCACAGCTTGTCGGCCAGAGTCAGCGTCTCGCGCAGATCCTCCAGGTAGACGATGCGGCATTCCGCGGCGCCCGCCAGCAGGTGCTCCAGCCGTGCCGCCTCGATGAAACTGCGCGAAGTGATGACGGTCTTCACGGAAGCCGCGGCGCAGGCGCCGCGCAGGGCCTCCGCGCCCCCCGAGTAGTTGAGCATCGCCGACACCCGGCCGCGCGAAGCCAGGCCGAAGACCAGGCAGGCGGTCACGCCGAGGTTGGGCATCAGCACGCCGACGCATTCGCCTGGCGCGGTGAAACGTGCGGTCAGCCGGCCCAGTGCCAGGCTGCCCTTGAGCAGGTCGCCGTAACTATTGATCTGCCGGCGCACGTCCTCGATGATCCGGGTGCGCCGTCCATAGAGTTCGACGGCATCGACCAGGGCATCGAACAGTGCGCGGCGCGGCGCGGCGTTCGCCATCGACTGCTGCATGATGCGCAGCAGGTCGTCCGCCATCTGCCGGTGCCGGTGCTCTCCGGCGCTGCTGCGGTCCGGAAACCGCAGCAGCGGCTGTACCTCGAGGCTCACTTGTTGGAAACGGCGGCGCGGCCAGCGCGATCCGGTCATCGTCCAGCGGGTATAAAGCGTGCCCTCGATGCGCAGGGGCACCACGTCGGCGCCGGCCCGCGCCGCGACCACCGCGGCCGAGCCGTAGACTTTCATCGTGCAGCCGGCCGTCGACAGCCGCTCCTGCGGAAACACCACGACCGTGCCCCCCTGGCGCAATGCCCTCACCAGCTGCTTGATGGAGTAGCCCGACCCGGAACCCAGGTCCACGCAGTTCGCCATGCGCCGCACCAGCCCGCCCAGCCAGTGCTCGGACACCACCCGCGGCAGCACGATCAGCGGTGCGCCCGGCACAAAAACCGCGACCAGCAGTGCATCGAGCAGCGAATCATGGTTGGCAACCACCAGTGTCCGGCCGCGGGTGAGCTGGCCGGTATGCCCGGTCAGCCGGACTCGGAAAAAGAACACCAGCACCGATCGGATCAGAACACGCAACACGATGAAATCCCGTCACCCCTGCATTTGCGAAACAGATAACAGCGCCCTGTTTTAGCGACTAGACGTTCCCGAGTCAAACACCGCCACCTGCGGCCAAACGCATTCACGAGGGTACCGCCCCGCAAAAACCACCAGCAATTGCGCTGGATCTTCAAGCAGGATCTTAAACAGCCCCGTAAGTAACTGTTTTAATTGTATTAATTTAAAATCTACCAATTTGTTAGATTTGCCCGCTTTCGGTTTCTGACCTTAAATCGATTGCAGTGGTACTGCTCTCACCACCCGCCTGCCATCCGACCTACTGGGAGATCCATCATGGAAATGCAAATACCCGCCGCAGTCCTCGACGTACACCACGCCGTCGTCAAACCCGATTTCCGGCAAACCACCGAATTCCGGTTTTCACCGCAGCTGCACGCGCAGTTCGACCGCAATACGCGCGCGCTGTGGTCGCGGTGGACTGCGGCGCCGCGTCCGTGCTTCAACCCCGGCCTGCTCGCCGACATCCGCGCCTATTACAAATTCCTGGAAGAGAGCGGCGGTCGCATCGACTGCGGTGACGCTGAGGAATCCATCGAGTACGTGATCCTCGCCTCGGGCATGCCCGGTGTTTTCAATCTCGGCGGCGACCTCGACCTGTTCCGCCAGAAGATCGACAACCGTGACCGTACCGCGCTCGCCACCTATGGCCGTGCCTGCATCGACGTGCTCTACCGCAACTACGTCGGCCACGGCCTGCCGGTGACGACAATTTCACTGGTGCAGGGCGAATGCCTGGGCGGCGGCTTCGAAGCTGCGCTGTCGAGCGACGTCATTGTCGCCGAAAAGAGCTCGCGCTTCGGCTTTCCGGAAATCCTCTTCAACCTGTTTCCGGGCATGGGCGCCTATTCCTTCCTCGACCGCAAGGTCGGCCAGCTCAAGGCCGAGCAGATCATCTCCTCAGGCAAGATCTATACCGCGGAAGAAATGCACGAACTTGGCGTGATCGACGTGGTGGCCGAGGACGGCGCCGGCGAGGAAGCCATCGCCGCGCTGATCAAGCAGCGTTCCCGCGCCCGCAACGGGCTGGCGGCTCTGGCCTCGGTGCGCCGCCGTGTCCACCAGGTCACCTACGAGGAGTTGATCGACGTGGTGGGCATCTGGGTGGAAGCCGCCCTACGCCTGACCACCCGCGATCTGAAGCTGATGCAGCGCCTGGTTTCGCGCCAGAACGTGCTGCAGGAACCCGCCACCATCCACTGATCCCCTTCCGCCCCATGAAAACTCCCGGCTTCACCTCTGCTACACTCCCTCTCTGGTCGCCGGATCCCGTGCCTGACGACCCAGGGGAAACAACAATGTCCGATCAGGACCAGTTCTACACGATCGAGCAGACATCGCATCTGCTCGGCATCTCCGCGCAGAAACTGCGGCGCTGGGATGAACAGGGCATACTCGGCGCGCAACGCACCGAGGGCGGCCATCGTCGTTACCCCCGCGAAGTCATCGATCGCCTGGTCCGCGCCAACGGCGGCGCCATCGCCGAAAAAACCTCGCGCGAACTGGCCAGCATCAAGCGCACGCTGGCGGAAAAACGACGGATCATCCAGCTGCTGATCGAAAGCGAAGGCCGCTACCGCGACCTCGTCGAAACCTCGCACGACCTGATCTGGCAGACCGACGCCGAGGGCCGCTTCACCTACCTGAATTCCGCAGCCCACGAAATTTTCGGGCTGGCGCCGCAGGACCTGATCGGCCGCTGCTTTTTCAGCTTTGAAGCCAACGGCGCCCATGTGCCGAACCGCCGTTTCCTCGCCACCCTGCACCGCAACGGCGAGGTCCAGAATCACGTGACCCACCTGACCACCGCGCGCGGCGAAGACCGCTGGATCGGCATCAACGCACGCGTCACCCGCGACGAACGCGGGGAAATGCTCGGAATACGCGGTACCGCGCGCGACATCACCGAACAGCATCTGGCGATCCGCCGTGCCGAACACGCCGCCCTGCACGACGTGCTGACCGACCTGCCCAACCGCGGCGCGCTGCAGCGGCAGGTTGAGGCAGCCCTGCTCGCCGGACAGGTCGGTGCCGCAATCATGATCGACATGGATCATTTCAAGCGCATCAACACGGTGTTCGGCCACGGCGCCGGCGACCAGTTGGTGCTCGGGCTCTCGGGCGTCCTGCGCAACGTCGCGCGCGACCACAACGGCGAGCTGTTCCGCGTCGGCGAAGACCAGTTTGCGCTGCACCTGCCGGAAGCCCGCCACGTAGAGGCGCAGGCTGCGGCCGGGGTGACGCTGGACGCCGTGCAGAACTACCGGCTGGAGACCACGCACAACCGGGTGATCTCGAACATCACTGCGTCAATCGGCGCTGCGGTGTATCCGTTCCACGGCAGCGACTGGCCCGCCCTGCTCGCCGCGATGGACGCCGCCACGCGCCAGGCGAAGGACCAGGGACGAAACCGGGTCGTGGTATTCAATCCGGCTTCCGACTCGCTGCGCGCCAATCATCGCCGCATCCACTGGTCGCGCCTGATCACCGAAGCACTGGAGCAGGACGAGGTCGCGCTCTACGCCCAGCCGGCGGTGGACATCAGCAGCGGCAACGCCATCCATCACGAAATTTTCATGCGCATCCGCGACGAACGCGGCGCCTGGGTCGAAGCCCAGCAGTTCACCGCCACTGCGGAATCGCTCGGACTCGCACCGGCGCTGGACCAGCGCGTGGTGGCGCGCGTACTGACGCACATCTACGATCACGGCAAGTCCTCGCGCCAGCCCTATTCCATCAACCTGTCGGCAGCGTCGATCTCCGACCAGACCTGGGTGCGCGAACTCGTCGACATGGTGCACAGTTCGGATGTGCCGGGGGAGCGCCTGGTGTTCGAGATCAGCGAAAAGGCCGCGATGGAAAACATCGACGCCATGGCCGCCTTCATCGAACACCTGCGGCCGCTGGGCGCGCGCATCGCTCTCGATGAATTCGGCGCCGGCTTCAGCTCCTTCTATTACCTGAAACGCTTCGAGGTCGATTACCTGAAAATCGGCAGCGGCTTCACACAGGACCTGCATGAAAACGAGGAAAGCCGCGTGTTCATCAAGGCGGTCAACGACCTCGCACGGGGACTGAAACGGATCGTGGTCGCCAAGGACGTGGAGAACGCCGGAACGCTGAAGCTGCTGCAGGAGGCCGGCACGCGTTACGCCCAGGGCAGCCACTTCCAGCGCGCCTTCCGGCTCGGCGGCGCACTGCCGTTGCGGCCGCGCGCAGCGCGCGCCTGAAATCCCGGGCGCCCTGCCCGGGACGGTTCCGGATCTAGATCGAGGCGCTGATGGCGCCGATGCACAGCGCCATCAGCGGCTGCGGCGCGATGCCGAGTACGATCATCGCCAGCCCGTTCACCGACAGCAGCGTACGCACGTCGCCGGAGGCGGAAACCGGCGCGTCATCCCGAGGGGCGTCGAAGTACATCAGCTTGACAATGCGCAGGTAGTAGTAGGCGCCGATCAGCGAAAACACCACGGCGACCACGGCGACCGGCCACAGGCCGATCTGCACCACCGCCTGCAGCACCGAGAGCTTGGCATAGAAGCCCACCATCGGCGGCACGCCGGCCATCGAGAACATCAGCAGCAGCATCAGGAAGGCGTACCAGGGATTGCGCTGGTTGAGGCCCTTGTAGTCGTCGAGGTTTTCCGCCTCGAATCCGTCACGGGTCAGCAGCAGGATGATGCCGAAGGCGCCCAGCGTCATCAGCACGTAGACGACGACATAGAACATCGCTGCGCCGTAGCCGTCGAGGGTGCCCGAGAGCACGCCGAGCAGCAGGAAACCCATGTGCGAGATCGTCGAATAGGCGAGCATGCGCTTGAGGTTGGTCTGCATGATCGCCGTCAGGTTGCCGATGGCCAGCGACAGTACTGCCATGATCAGCAGCATCTGCCGCCACTCGTCGACCAGCGCATCGGCACCCAGCCCCTGCGCCAGCAGTCGCATCACGATGGCGAATGCCGCGAACTTGGGCGCTGAACCGATGAACAGCGTGACCGCGGTGGGCGCGCCCTGGTAGACGTCCGGCACCCACATGTGGAACGGCACCGCACCGAGCTTGAAACCGAGACCGGCGACGATGAACACCAGGCCGAACACCAGCACCGCCTGGGTGCGCACGCCGTCGCCCGAGAGCTGGGCGAGTTCGGTGATTTCCAGCGTGCCGGTGGCGCCGTAGAGCATCGACATGCCGTAGAGCAGCATGCCCGAGGCCAGCGCACCGAGCACGAAATACTTCATCGCCGCTTCGGTGGACTGCGCCGAGTCGCGCTGCAGCGCCACCAGCGCGTAAAGCGACAGCGACAGCAGCTCGAGGCCCAGGTACAGCGTCAGCAGGTGGTTGGCCGAGATCATCACCATCATGCCCAGCGTCGCGAACAGCACCAGCGTGAAGAACTCGCCGCGGAACAGGCCGCGCACCGCGGCGTATGCACGCGCGTAGACCAGCATGGTGATCACCGCGATGCAGGTCAGCAGCTTCAGCACGTCCGCCATCAGGTCATCGACGAACATGCCATTGAAGGTGTAGACCGGGTCGGCGTTGCCGGTGAAGAAGGTCAGCAGCGCGCAGCCGGCCAGGGTGAACTGGGTCAGGCCGTAGGTGAAGATGCGGTTGTCGTCGCTTATGAACAGGTCGGCGAGCAGGATCGCACATGCCATCACCAGCAGGAACAGTTCGGGGTAGGCGGGCCACAGCGGAAGGATGAATTGCATGATGTCGGCCTATTGCACGGGCAGCTTGCTGTACGACACGTGCGCCAGCAGCTCGTTGACGGAAACATGCAGCACTTCTGCGAAAGGCTGCGGCCAGACGCCCATCACCAGCACCGGCACCGCGAGCAGCAGCAGCACCAGGAATTCGCGGGCGTTGATGTCCTGCAGAGCGGCGACATGGTCATTGGCCACGGCGCCGAACATCACGCGCTTGTACATCCACAGCGTGTAGGCGGCGCCGAAGATCAGCGTCGCGGCAGCAAGGAAGGCGTACCAGAAATTCGCCTTGACCGCACCCATGATCACCAGGAACTCGCCGACGAATCCGCTGGTGCCCGGCAGGCCGGAATTGGCCATCGCGAAAAACATGAACAGCGCCGCGAACACCGGCATCCGGTTGGCGACGCCGCCGTAATCGGCGATGTTCCGTGTATGCATGCGGTCGTAGAGCACGCCCACGCACAGGAACAGCGCGCCGGAGATGAAACCGTGGGAAATCATCTGGATCACCGCGCCTTCAACGCCCTGCGTATTGAAGATGAACAGGCCCAGCGTGACGAAACCCATGTGCGAAATCGACGAATAGGCGATCAGCTTCTTCATG
>JBFWOE010000093.1:0-12063 GCA_050250695.1 Burkholderiales bacterium | reverse complement strand
GGGCGAGGTTCTGGCTGACGGCGGGGAAGAACCGGGGATCATATATGCCGACATCGATCCGGCGCGGGTGGTAAAAATCCGCGCGATGATGCCCTCGTTGCAGCATGATCGGCCGTTCACATGAAAATGTAAATAACACAAATAGTTAAGGTTGTTTTGTAATGCAGTCTCAAGCATCTGTCATGATTGCAGCATTGATGACGGAAGCCAGCCGGGGAGGGCATGAGCGCAGCAGATCAGGTAAACAAGGGCGCGGCACTGCCGGCGATCGGAACGTTGCCCCCGCGGCGCGATTACGGCCTGCTGCGGGCGCCGGCCCTGCGCATTCTTGGCCGCATGGGCTGGTCGGCCGAAGGTGTCATCCCGGATTGCCCGCGTGTAGTGGTCGCCGTTGCTCCGCACTCGAGCAACTGGGATTTCGTGGTCGGCGCGGCGATGATGATTGCGCTGGAATTGCGTGTCTCCTTCATTGCCAAGCACACCCTCTTCCGGTGGCCGATGGGATGGTTCATGCGCTGGCTCGGCGGCATACCGATAGACCGTGCGCACCCTGAAGGATTTGCCGACCAGATGATCGGTGTTTTCGGGAGCGGTGGGCCGTTGTGGCTGGCCGTCGCGCCGGAAGGCACGCGCAGGGCGGGGGCGCCGTTCAAATCAGGTTTCTACCGGATAGCGCAGGCCGCGCAGGTGCCCATCCTTCCCGTGTATTTCAATCACCGGCGCCGTGTGATCGGCTTTCTGCCTCTGATCGAACCGGTTTCCGATGCTGCAGCCGGCATCGGGCAGGTGCGCGATCAGCTGCTGTTGCACGGCGCGCGCAGGGAACGGACCTGATCCTCAATAGGACTTGGGCAGGCCCAACACCCGCTCGGCAATGTGGCAGAGGATCAGCTGGGAGCTTACCGGCGCGATACGTGGAATCATCGCCTCGCGGAAATAACGCTCGACGTGGAATTCCTTGGCGTAGCCCATGCCGCCGTGGGTCAGCACGGCTGTTTCGCATGCTTTGAAACCGGCTTCACCGGCAAAATATTTGGCGGCATTTGCTTCGGCGCCGCACGGCTTTCCCGCGTCATAAAGGCTTGCGGCCTTGTAGGTCAGCAGGCGGGCTGCTTCGAGTTCGATCCAGCGCTGCGCCAGCGGGTGCTGGATCGCCTGGTTCTGTCCTATCGGACGATCGAATACCACGCGTTCCCCGGCATACTGCGTCGCGCGTTTCAGCGCCGCTGAACCCAGTCCCACGGCCTCAGCGGCAACGAGGATGCGCTCCGGATTGAGTCCGTCGAGCAGGTAGCGGAAGCCCTTGCCTTCCTCTCCGATGCGGTCAGCCGCCGGCACGCGCATGCCGTCGATGAACACCTGGTTGGAGTCGACGGCCTTGCGCCCCATTTTTTCGATTTCCCGCGCCTCGAAGCAGTTGCGGTCGATATCGGCATAAAACAGCGTCAGTCCGTCGATGGCATTCTGCGTTTTCTCGATCGGGGTCGTGCGCGTGAGCAGCAGGATCTTGTTGGCAACCTGCGCGGTGGAGATCCAGACTTTCTGCCCGGAAATCACGTAATCGCTTCCTTCGCGCACCGCTTTGGTGGTCAGACGCGTGGTGTTGAGCCCGGCACCGGGCTCGGTAACGCCAAAGCAGGCCTTGTCCTTGCCGGAGATCAACGGCGGCAGCCAGCGCGCCTGCTGTTCCGGCGTCGCGTACACCACTACCGGGTGCAGGCCGAAGATGTTCATGTGCACCGCGGAGGCACCGGAAAATCCAGCCCCCGACTCGGCGATGGTTTCCATCAACAGCGCCGCTTCGGTAATGCCCAGTCCGCTGCCGCCAAACTGTTCCGGCATGGCGATGCCAAGCCAGCCGTCGGCGGCGATGGCGGCGTGGAATTCGTGAGGGAATCCGCCTTCGCGGTCCTTTTCCAGCCAGTACCCGGCATCAAAGCGGCTGCAGGTGCGCGCCACGGCATCCCGGATGGCGCGCTGGTCGTCGCTGAGTTCGAAATCCATGGCGGGGTTCAGGCGGGCAGCGCCGTGACTCCGGTGGCAGCCAGTGCGCGGATTTCATCATCGCGGTATCCGGCAGACCTGAGGATCTCTGCGCCGTGTTCGCCCAGCCGCGGCGCACCGCATTGCGGCGCTGCTGGTGCATTTGACCAGCCAGTCGCCGCCCGCGTCGTGCGCAACCGGCCTTCGCTGGGATGATCCTCTGTCGTGATGAATCCGCTGGCATTCAGGTGTTCGTCGGCGATGACATCATCGATCGAATTCATCGGCGCCGCGGGAATGTCGGCCTGTTGCAGGGCTGCCAGCCATTCAGCGGTGGTGCGCGCGAGCATTTCACCGGCGACAAAGGCGTTGACCTCGTCGATGCGCTCCGAGCGGTTTTCGTGCGAGTTGAAGCGCGGGTCGTCGCGGTATAGATCCTCGCGGCCGATCAGGCGGAAAAAAGCCTGCCACTGCTTGTCGTTGTACATCAGTACGCACACATGGCCGTCCCGGGTGCGGAACGGTTTGCGGTGCTGTGCCAGCACACGCGCGTAACCCGCATGGCCCAAGGGGGGGTCGAAAGTACGCCCGCCGAAATGATCGCCGAGGATCATCTGGCTCACGCACTCGAACATCGGCACTTCGACGGCCTGGCCGCTGCCGGTGCGCTCGCGGTGGTAAAGCGCGGTCGTGACTGCGTACACCGCGTGCAGGCCGACGATGCGATCGGCCAGTGTTGCCGGGATGTACCGGGGTTCGTCGACGCCCGACTGCTGAAGCAGCCAGGGCAGGGCGGACATGCCCTGGATCAAGTCGTCATAAGCCGGACGTGTCGCATAGGGGCCCTGCTGGCCGAAGCCGTAGGCGCCGACGTAGATGATGCGGGGATTGACCGCGGCAACAGCCGCGTAGTCCAGCCCGAGACGCAGCATGGCCTGCGGCCGGATGTTGTAGAGCAGTACATCGGCATTGGCCGCGATGCGCAACAGCGCATCGCGGCCAGCGGGCTGTTTCAGGTCGAGCACGATGCTTTTCTTGTTGCGGTTCAGGTGCATGAACATGTGGCCCATGCCCTTGTTGCGCATCGGGCCGACATGGCGCACGTTGTCGCCGCCGGGCGCTTCGACCTTGATGACCGCGGCTCCCAGATCGCCGAGGATCTGGGTGGCATAGGGACCCATGACCACCGTGGTCAGGTCGACCACGGTGACGCCGCTCAGCGGGCCGCTCATCGCCGCGGCCGCCTTTGTGCTGCCATATCGAAGTTGCAGGGACCGGGAACTAATGGCATGTACGGGACGTGGTTTGCGGAGTGAACCATGGTTCGGGGCAGGGGGTCTGGGGGATGCGTATCCTATCATCCGTACCGGGCGGTGACAGGGCTGCATGGTAAAATCCGCGCATCCTAACGGCTGTGAAACGTATCCGCTGCTGCATCAGCGGGAAACAATAAATTCAGCGGATTTCAGCGTGCGCATCCTGCTCAGCAACGACGACGGCTATTTCGCGCCGGGCCTCGCCGCCCTCGAGCAGGCGCTCTCCGCCGTCGGCACGGTTACCGTCGTTGCTCCGGAGCGTGATCGCAGCGGCGCCAGCAATTCACTGACCCTGGACCGGCCGTTGACCGTGCGCAGGGCCGCCAACGGCTATTACTACGTGAACGGCACGCCGACCGACTGCGTGCACATTGCCGTGACCGGCCTGCTTCCGGAATTGCCCGACGTCGTCGTATCCGGCATCAATGACGGCGCGAACATGGGTGATGACACGATCTACTCGGGAACGGTGGCTGCCGCCACCGAAGGCTTCCTGCTGGGCATACCTTCCATCGCGGTATCGCTGGTTTCGGGGAAACCTGCACATTTCGCCACGGCAGGACGGGTTGCCGCCGAACTGGTGCGGCGTTTCCGGGAACATCGCGTCGACCAGCCGGTACTGCTCAACGTCAACGTGCCGGATGTGCCGTATGAGGCGTTGCGCGGGCGCCAGGTGACGCGCCTGGGCAAGCGCCACAAGGCGGAGCCCGTGGTGCAGGCTCTGACCCCGCGCGGCGAGACCGTGTACTGGATAGGTGCCGCCGGCAGCGCGCAGGATGCCGGGGAAGGCACCGATTTTCATGCGGTGGCCGGCAACAGCGTGTCCCTGACGCCGCTGCAGATGGACCTGACGCGTTTCGGGCAAATGGAACTCGTCGGAAGCTGGCTGAACAGGCCGCAAACGGCATGAGCGCAGCCCATTCCGGCATCGGCATGACCTCGCAGCGAACGCGGATGCGCATGGTCGAGCGCCTGCGCGGGCAGGGGATACGCGACGAAGTGATACTGGGTGCCATCGGCGAGGTGCCGCGGCATATTTTTGTCGATGAAGCGCTGGCCAGCAGGGCTTACGAGGACATCTCGCTGCCGCTGGGCTTCGGGCAGACCATTTCCAGCCCTTACACCGTGGCGCGCATGCTCGAACTGCTGCGCAGCGGCGGCGCGCTGGGCAAGGTGCTGGAAATCGGCACCGGCTGCGGTTACCAGGCGGCCGTGCTGTCGCGACTGGCCAAAGAGGTGTACTCCCTGGAGCGGCTTGCACCGTTATTGAGCAAGGCGCGCCGTCATTTGCGTGATGCGCGCGCGCACAATGTGCGCGTGCGTGTGGCCGACGGGCAACTGGGCTGGCCCGAACATGCGCCTTTTGACGGCATCGTCGTCGCGGCTGCAGGCACGCATGTGCCGCAGCCCTTGCTGGATCAACTGGCGGTGGGTGGTAAAATCATCATCCCGCTGACGCACCATGACAAGCAGGCGCTGCATGTCATCGAAAGAACCGCGCAAGGTTATGCCGACCGAAAAGTGGAAGATGCCAGGTTTGTGCCATTGCTCCCGGGGCTGGGTTAGCGGTAGCACGGCTGCTCCGGGCCTGCTGCGCGTTGCCGGTGTCGCAGTCGCCGCATCACTGCTTGCCGGCTGTGTCGCAACCCGTCCGGCGCCGGTGGCCGATCGCCTGCCCGAATCCAGGTCTGCTGCGAAGCCGACGCCGTCCAAACCGCGCGCGGTTACCGGTACGGATCAGCAGCGTCCCGAGGTCTACACGGTCAGGCCCGGCGATACCCTGTACAGCATCGCTCTGGAGTTCGGTCTGGATTACCGTGAACTTGCAGTCTGGAACGGCATAGATCCCTCACGCCTGCGCGTCGGACAGCAATTGCGCCTTGCGCCGCCGCGCGGTGTGGTCGCCACGCCGCTGCGCGGACCGGCAGGTTCGGTGGAAGCACAACCTCTGGGCAGCGGCGGGCGCGCGGTTGCCGGCGGGATCAGGACCGAACCGCGCGGCACCCGCGTTCCGTATACGGACCAGGCGTATGCCCAGATGGCGAATGCCAGGCCTGACCTGGGCGCCGGAAAACCGGAGGCGCCGGCCGAGGGCGCCGCGACCAGACCCCGCGATGCTGATGACGTCGACTGGATCTGGCCGGTGACGGGCAAGATCGTCGCACCGTTCAAGGATGCTTCGAGCAAGGGCATCGGTATTGCCGGGAAAATGGGGCAACCCGTGGTCGCTGCCGGTTCCGGCCGTGTCATCTTCAGCGGTACCGGCATCCGCGGGCTGGGCAAGCTGATCGTCATCAAGCACAACGAAAAATTTCTGAGCGTTTATGCGCACAATCGCGAACTGCTGGTCAAGGAAGGACAGAGCGTGGCGCGCGGACAGAAAATTGCGGAGATGGGTAATACCGACTCCGACCAGGTCAAGCTGCATTTCGAAATTCGCCGGCTGGGCAAGCCGGTTGATCCCGCGTCGCTGCTGCCACCGGCGTGATCTTTCTGCAGCATGTGATAAACTATATTAAGTAATTGTTTTTAAACGTTTTATGCGGCAAAACGGCGTATTCGCTGCTTCAGTTCGTGCAGCGCATCTGCAGTGACCGTCCTGCCGTAGCGCAAGCCGATATAGAGATCCGTAATTCCGCGGACTTGGAGGGCCAGTTCGGGGCGCATGCGGCATGCGCGTTCGGCAAACAGGCGTGGTCCCTCGGCTTCACCGCGGCGCAGGCCGCGACGCGCAAGCTTGCGGCAGAACCGGTCATACGCCGCCCTGATTTCATCATCGCGGGTCCGTCGCAGGTCGCGCAAAGCGAAAGCAGCGCCGATCAGAACCGCGATGCCGGCGCACACGACGAGTATCACCGCCAGCGTCTGCCATGTCGCCTCGCTGAAACCGAGTTGCGACAGGAACAAGCGCTGCCGCTCCGGGGAATATCCCAGTACCCACTGGTTCCAAGTGTAGGTCACCGAATCCCATGCCAGCCGCATCTGCTGCAGCATCGCGAAGTCACCACGCACGAACATCGGCAGGGGATCGCTGCGCGGAAGTGCGGAGGCGATGCCACGTTCCACCCGGGCGGGTGATACCGCCGCCGTGGGATCAACCCTGACCCATCCGGCATCGGCCAGCCAGATTTCTGTCCATGCGTGTGCATCGGCCTGGCGCACCAGGATGTATTCACCGACCGGATTGATCTGGCCGCCCTGGTATCCGGTCACCACGCGCGCGGGGATGCCTGCTGCGCGCATCAGCACGGTGAATGCCGAAGCATAATGTTCGCAGAAACCGCGACGGGTATCGAACAGGAATTCATCGATGCCGTGTGTGCCGAGCAGGGGCGGAGAAAGCGTGTAGACGAAATTTTCGTTGCGAAATCGCCCCAGGACTTCGCCGACCAGTTGCCGGTCATTTTTGAATTTGCCTCGCAATTCCCGGGCAAACTGCAAGGTGCGCGGATTGTAGCCTTCAGGCAATTGCAGCGAGCGGTGCAGCACGGCATCGCTTTCGTTGACGCCATATGCAATCTGCAGCGAAGACTTCATGTCATACCGCATGCGATTGCGCACTGGTGTCGAATTAAGCAACTGCATGTCGCGCGTCACAAAGGATCGCGGCGGGCGGAGCCCGGGAAATTCCAGAGCAAAAAGCCAGCGCTTGTTATGCGGTTCCAGGGTCACGGTGTATTCCACAGGCGCAGCATCACCGGCAGGAAGTTCGCCGGCGAGAAAGGTGTAACGTGACGCGGTCCATGTCGTGCCGTCGTAATCCCAGAGTACCGGGCCGCGCCAGTACAGTTCGCGGGCCTCGGGGATGCTGCTGGCGAACGATGCACGGAAGGCCACGGAATCAGACAGGATCAGATTGTTGAGGCTGCCAGGGCTCATGGTGTCCGACAGGCCGCTCAACCCGGTATGCGAGTCGTGCGGCAGTCCCCACAGTGGCCCCTGGATGCGCGGAAACAGCAGGAACAGCACCAGCATCAGCGGGATGGCCTGGACCAGCAGCAGGCCCGAACGCCTTACCGTCGAACGCCAGCCCGGTGTATGTCCGGTGTATTGCAAGGTGATCAGGCCGGTGATCAGCACCCAGGCGCAGGCCAGCATGTATACGGCGGTGGGGATGGTCTGCGAATACAGAAAATTGGTCACCAGCATGAAGCAGCCGAGGAAACCGAGCAGCATGCCGTCTCGCTGATTGCGGGTTTCCAGCAGTTTCATGGCCAGCATGACCACCAGCAGCGCCACGCCGGCTTCACGACCGAACAGCGTGCGGTATTGCAGCAGGATGCCAATGGTTGCCCCTGTTGCCACCAGGATCAGCAGCCATTTGGGCGGCGCAACGCGTTCGGGGCCCGTCAGGTATATCCGCCACAGGAAGATGATGCTGACCAGTGAACTCAGCCAGAGCGGCAGCCGCAGCAGGTGCGACATGCTGGCGAGCAGAAAACCTGCGGCCAGCCACCAGGTTTGCACAGGTGCCAGAAGCCTGGCGTTAAGCGTGGTCGGCAGTCTTGCCATACAGTGCCAGTGCGCGCAGGCATTCGGAACGGTGTGCAGGGCCGGCGGCGGGGGCAATCGTGATGCCCGGAAGACGCAGTCCGTAAACCAGGTTCCGCGCGTCCGCATCAATCACCCAGCGCGCGAGGTGCGCCAGCCGCAGTTCGCTGCCCATGGCCGGGGGCAATTCATCCCAGGGCAGCCAGAGTTCGGCATTGGCGCGGCCGGCGAACTGCTTGGTCAGCAGCACCGAATCACGGGCCACTGCTTTCCATGCGATGTGCCGCGGGGAATCACCCTGCCGGTACGGGCGCAGCCCGGAGAATTCGTCCTGTCCGCGGCCATGCACGCCGCCATCGCCGTCACCGGCCGCCGTCGGCGGCAGCGCCAGTCCGGGAGTCGCCGGCGCGGGATAGACCAGGCACTGCATGTCAAGGTCGGCGTAGGACCATGCACGGAACAGGCCGGCAGGAAAGCGGGTGAACAGCGTCAGGCGGCCGGGTTGCAGCCAGCCGCGCTGAGTGGCCCGCACCGGCACTGTCGCCATCGCTTCACCGCCGGCAGGGACATCCACGTAATCCGCGGACTGGTTGTCGCCGGTGACGCCGATGCTGTAGCGGTGGGCGCGCGTATTGTTGCTGATATTGATGTGGAAGTGCGCCAGTTCACCGGCGAAAACCGGTGTCGTGCGGCCGGGCGAAATGCGCAGGTGCGCGATGTTGCGAAAGGTATGCAGCATGGACTGGATGCCGGTCGCACCGAGGAGGAAGGACAGGATGAATCCGAGTGACAGGTCGTAATTGACCGATCCCAGCAGCATCAGCACGATGATGCCGCCAAACAGCAGGCCCTGTCTTGTCGGCAGTATGAACACGCGCCGCTGGACCAGCAGGATGGAACCCCGCACCGGGCCCCGCCACTGGAAAATCCAGTCCAGCAGACTGTTTTTAAGTTCGCGGATCATGGTCAACCAGCTGAATGAAGTGGACGATCAGGGTATCGAAACCTGCTGCAGCAGGGTTGCAACCAGGTCATCGCGGTTGGTCGTGCCGGGTCCGGTGGAGGGATTCAGCCGGTGGCCGACGACTGCAGGCAGCACCGCCTGCATGTCTTCTGGGACTACGTGGTCGCGTCCGTCCATGAATGCCCAGGCACGTGCAGCATGCAGTATTGCCAGCGCGGCTCGCGGCGACAAACCGTGCTCGAAGTCCGGGGAATTGCGGGTGTGGTTGACGAGCGCCTGCAGGTAGTCGAGCAGAGCCGGTGAAGCGTGCACCTGCTGCACCTTGCGCTGCAGTTCCGCCAGCTGGCGGCCATCCAGGTGCGGTTTCAGGCTGCCGAGCAGGTCGCGCCGGTCTATGCCGTTCAGCAGCGCGCGTTCGGCCTGTGCATCAGGGTAACCCAGTTCGATGCGCATCAGGAACCGGTCCAGCTGCGACTCCGGCAGCGGAAAGGTTCCGACCTGATGAGAGGGATTCTGGGTGGCAATCACGAAGAACGGCTGTGGCAGCGGTCGGGTTTCGCCCTCGGTGGTGACCTGGTTTTCTTCCATCGCTTCAAGCAGCGCACTTTGCGCCCTCGGTGTCGCACGGTTGACCTCGTCGGCGAGAACCACATTGGTGAATATCGGGCCTGGATGGAATTCGAAACCTCCGGTATCCCGGTTGTAGACCGAGACGCCGAGGATGTCGGCAGGCAGCAGGTCGCTGGTGAACTGGATGCGCTGGAACTTGAGTCCCAGTGCAGTGGCAAGGGCATGGGCAAGCGTGGTCTTGCCGACTCCCGGCACATCCTCGATCAGCAGGTGGCCACGGGCCAGCAGGCAGGTCACGGCAAGGCGGATCTGCTGTGATTTGCCGAGGATGATGCTGTTGATCTGGGCGGTGACTGCATTGATTTGTTCGGTCATTTCAGGGCCGGCTTTCTGCAGAAAGGCAAATTAGACAAGGAGATAGGCCAATTATAAGATGAAGCTTGCCAATGTCGGCCAATCGCGGGATAGGCTGTCTGACGCGTACGCGACAATCAGGTTCAATGCCGTTCACCGAACTCACACGAAAACCACTGCCGGCGACGGCCTTCAGGCGCGGATTGCGCCGCATCAGCGCGCTGTTCAGCAATCCCCGGGTGGCCTTGCTTGCCGCCGCGCTGGTTTTTGCAGTTGCAGTTCTGGTCGCGGCCGAGTTGGCGGTCAGGGAAGAAGCGCACACCGTGGTGCGCAACGTCGAACGCCAGACTGAAATCCTGGCGCTGGCCTTGCGCGATCGTTTCACGACCGATCTCGTGAATGCCGAGTCCACGATGCAGCTGCTGTTGCTGGATCTGCCGCAGTCCCTGAAGCCGGAAGGCGCAGGCAGCATCGTGAGCAATCTGTCGGGCATATCGAAGTTGTGGGATCGTTACGCGGTGTTCAACATGGATGGCGCGATGTTGTTCAGGGGTGCGGCCTTCGAAACCCCGCTGCAGCAGATCAAGGAACACCTGCAGGAACATGCAAAGGGCGAAGGCGTGATCCGCATAGGCGGCTCAAGGAAGGATTCTTCCGGCGACTGGAGGGTGGATGTCAGCCTGCGTGCAACCGACTCTGCAGGGAAAACCGTCGGATTCGTGCTGGGCAGCATCAACCTCGCGGCTTACCGGCAGTCGCAGGCTGAAATGCAACTGGGCGATGGCGCAGTCCTGCAGATCATTACCCGTGGCGGCCGCATCGTCAGCAGGATCGATGACGATGACGTGTCATCCGGTCAGGAAATCGGTGACGATCACCGGATACGTGGCGCCCTGGAGCTGTCTGAAGGCTGTCACACGGGAACGATGAACAGTCTGCAGGATGGCACGCAGAGAATCAGCAGCTTTTGCCCGTTTGCGGCGTATCCGCTGGTTGCGATGGCCAGCGCCAGACCGGATTTGGCGCTGACGGTATCGAACACGATCGCCCTGCGCTACCGGCAGATTGCCTACGTGCTGCTGGCGCTGCTTGCCGTTGGTACCGGTTTCATGCTGCATGTGATCCGCCGCCAGCAGTTAATGCAGCATGCGCTGCAGGGCAGCGAATCCAGGTTTCGTGCCCTGAGTGCGCTCGGTTCGGACTGGTATTGGGAAAGCGACCGGCAGTACCGTTTCACCAGCATATCCGATGGCTTGTCCAGGCTGACCGGACGTGCCGAAGAAGAGTTCTCGGGCAAGGCGCCCTGGGAGCTGGATTTCTGTATTCCCTCAGGCACGGACTGGGTACAGCACAAGGCAGTCATCGCCCGAAGCGAGTCCTTCCGGGATTTCAGCCTGCGTTACCTGAGTCCGCAGGGCGCAGTTGCATATGCCAGCGTCAGCGGCGAACCGGTTTTCGATCAGTCCGGGCAACTGGCGGGCTATCGCGGAGTGGGCAGGGATATCACCACCGAAGTGGTGTTGCGGCAGCGACTGGGCATGCAGCACGACGTGACGCGCGCACTGAGCGCCGCAAAGGATGCGAATTCCGCAGTGCTGGGCGTCATCCAGACCATTTGCCGGACCATGGAGTGGGGCTGGGGCGCGCACCGCCACATCGACCTGCAGACCATGATCCTGACCTGCCCGGCATACTGGCTGGCCCCGGGCGTCAACGCCCAGCCTTTTGTCGAATTTGCAGTGATTCCCAAACCTGCCGATCCAGAGAACGGTACCGTCAGCCGGGCAATCATGCGAAATGAAATCGTGTGGTTCACCGATCATACGGGACTCAGTCTGCGGCGCAGCGCGCAGGCACATGCTGCAGGATTGCGTGGCGCGATTGCCGTTCCCGTGCCGCGAGCGCGCGGCGTCGAGGATGCGCTGGAGTTTTTCAGTGCCCGGGTTGAAGCGCCGGACCAGATCATGCTCGATACACTGGAGGCGATCGGGCGCGAGGTGGGACAGTTTCTCGACCACGCGGAAGCGCAGCAGACCAGTGTGACCCTGGAACGGGAACGCCGGCACCTGGTCGAAATGCTGCAATTGCAATTGCAGCACATGCCGATCGCGTGCCTGATCCAGGATCGTGACTTCCGCATCGTTTACGTCAATCCGGCCGCGGAGCGTACATTCGGTTATACATTGACTGAAATGCAGGGCCGGGATACCGCCAGGTTCCTGGTGCCGGAATCGGGTCTTGAGTTGCTCAGGGAACGTCGTGTCCGGGTCCGCGCCGGCGACATGAACGTGACCGGTACGAACGAAAACATAAGGAAGGGCGGACGGATAATCATCTGCCGCTGGAGCATCACGCCGCTGACGGATGAACAGGGTGTTTTTTCCG
>JBFWOE010000092.1:0-12064 GCA_050250695.1 Burkholderiales bacterium | reverse complement strand
AGCCATCATCAGGGGGGTTGTACCGTTAACAGCAGCAGCATTGACGTCGGCGCCCTTGGCGATCAGCAGCCGGGCTATATCTGCGCGATCGCGTGCAACAGCATAGATCAGCGGTGTCCATCCATTGTGATTTACCGGGGCTCCCGCCTGCAGCAGCAGTTGCACAATTTCGGTATGCCCCAGTATGGCGGCAAGCATCAGCGCTGATTCGCCCAGCGGATTTCGCATGTGAATCCTGGGGCGAGCTGCCAGTAGCGTCCTGACCACGCCAGGTTTGCCTTCCCGGACCGCGAGCATCAGCAGGGTTTCCCCTTGGGGGCTGACGGTATCCACATCCATGCCGCGGCGGAGCAAATCGCTGACGGTGCGTTCATCGTCAATCCGGATGGCCTGCAACATGTCCTCATAAGCGCCAGCCTGGGCGCCGCCACAAAAAAAGAGGGCCATGACAAAGCTCAGGAAAAAGTTTCGGATAATCATTTAATTATCTGTTTATATTGAATAATCTGTAAAAGTTTTCTGTGGTTTTAAGGGCTATCTCGGAAAAGGGCCGTCCCTGCAGCGTGGCCAGTTCCTCTGCTACATGCCTGACCCAGCCTGGCTGGTTTGTTTTCCCGCGGAACGGAACCGGAGCCAGATAAGGGGAATCGGTTTCCACCAGCAGCCGGTCGAGGGGCACCTGACGGGCGACTTCTTTCAGGTCCCTGGCGTTCCTGAAAGTCACGATGCCAGAAAAAGAGATGTAAAACCCCATGTCCAGGGCTCCCCGGGCCGTATCCCAGGCTTCAGTAAAACAGTGCATGACCCCGCCCGCCTCCTCCGCATTTTCTTCCAGCATGATCCGCAAAGTGTCTGCCGCAGCACTGCGGGTATGAATGATCAGCGGTTTCTTCGCCGCGCGCGCGGCGCGGATATGTGTTCGGAAACGCTCGCGCTGCCACTCCAGGTCACCGGTCAGGCGGTAATAATCCAGTCCGGTTTCACCGATCGCCACCACCTTCGGGTGCTGCGCGAGTTCGACCAGTTCAGCCACGCCAGGTTCACGCAGATCGGGATAATCCGGATGCACACCCACCGAGGCGTAGAGATGTTCATGCTGTTCGGCCAGCGCGAGTACCTTGGGAAAATCCTCCAGCGTCACGCTGACGCAAAGCGCCGCAACAACGCCGTTTTCGCGCATCGTCGCGAAAACCGACGGCAGGTCGCCGGCGAGTTCCGGAAAATCGAGGTGGCAGTGCGAGTCAACCAGCACGTTCATGCGGACCTGCGCGGCGGATTGAGCAGCGCCGAATACGCCAGCAGCACGCTTTCCATGTACAGGCGGGCATTAAGCGGATGCTGGATATTGCGCTGCTCGCGCACCAGCTTGCGGTGCAGGCGCAGCGCGGCCAGCGGTTCTATGCGCCGGGCTAACAGTGACAGTTCGTTCGCCAGATCCGGGTTATAGCGCACGCTCCCCAGCAGGCGCCGGGCAACGATGTCATAGGTCCATTTCTGCAGCCAGTTGACGAATCGCTCCAGTGGCAATTCGCGGAACACTTCGGCCACGGTGACCGGGTCAAAATCCGGCACGGCGATGCGCACGAGAAAATCGTGTCTCCCGGCCAATTCGCCACCCTCGCTCGCCGCCAATGCCAGCAGCGGCGCACCGGAGCACTGCGCCAGTGCCACCTCGGGATTTGCCACACCATGCCCGCCCAGCCACTGCAGCGCCATGACAGGATCCGGTTCACGCAGGCTCAGCTGCCGGCAACGGCTGACGATGGTTCGCGGCAGGCGATGCGGGCGATGGCTGACCAGGATGAAATGGGTCTGCGGCGGCGGTTCCTCGAGATTTTTCAGCAACGCATTCGCCGCATTGACGTTCAGCGCCTCTGCCGGACAAATCAGAACGACCTTGCGGCCGCCGCGATGGCTGGAGACATTGATGAAATCATGCAGGTCGCGAACCTGTTCGATGCCGATCCACGGACTCGCCTTGGTTTTCCTGCCACCCTCCTCGGTCTGTTCATCGGCGGCATCCTCGGTGACGGGAGCCAACATGCGAAAATCGGGATGTGCGCCCGTCTCCAGCCAGTTACAGGCTGTGCACCGGCCGCAGGCGCCGCCCTCCGGGCCTGGATTTTCGCAAAGCAGCCCCTTGGCAAGGGCCATGCCGAAAGCCTGTTTACCGATGCCGCGGGGACCTTTGACCAGCAAGGCATGCGCCAGGCGTTTTTTTTGCGCCAACTGGGCTTTTATTTCGGCTTCAAACCAGATAGTCATTTAAATTCAATGCGTTGAAATGCTAACTTGAAGTGACCTGTTGGATAAATGATGGAAATAGAATATTCATTATTTTCAGATACTTAAGATAATTTTTTCCAGCTCGACCTGAATTTCGCTGATAGTCCTTGCTGCATCGATGCAGCGAATTCTCTGTGGGTGCTCCGCCGCACGCCTCAGGTATGCAGCGCGCACCCGTTCATAAAACGACTGCTGTTCACGTTCAAAACGGTCCGGTGCCCTGGCCTTCCGGGTCCGCTCGCGCCCGGTTTGGGGATCGAGGTCAAAGTAGAGCGTCAGATCCGGCTGCAGTTTGCCGTGCACCCAGTTCTCCAGCGCGGATATCCGTTCCCAGGCCACCCCGCTGCCGCCGGCCTGATAGGCAAAGGTTGCGTCCGTAAAACGGTCGCAGAGCACCCAGCGCCCGGCTGCCAGGGCCGGCTCGATGACCTGCGCAATATGTTCTTGACGTGCTGCAAACATCAGCAATGCCTCGGTCTCCGGCTGCCGCGCTTCGTGGCTGTCCAGCAGCAACTTGCGCAAGGCTTCGCCGAACGGCGTGCCGCCGGGCTCACGGGTAACGGTCAGTGCAATGCCACGGCCATCGAGCAGTCCGCGCAACCATTCGAGATGCGTGGTCTTGCCCGCGCCGTCCATGCCTTCCAGCGTGATGAATTTGCCGCGATTCACCGCCGCCCCTTGCGCTGGTAGCGGGTTACCGCGCGTTCATGCTCCGTCAGCGTGCGTGAAAACACCGAAGTGCCGTCGCCGCGGGAAACAAAATACATCGCATCACTGGGAACAGGATTGAGGGTCGCGCGCAAGGCATCGAGTCCGGGCATGGCTATGGGAGTGGGCGGTAATCCGCTGCGGATATAGGTATTGTACGGCGTGTCGGTCGTCAAATCGCGTTTACGTATGTTGCCGTCGAATGCCTCACCCATGCCGTAAATGACTGTGGGGTCGGTCTGCAGGCGCATGCCGATGCGCAGGCGATTGATGAACACCGCAGCCACCAGCCCGCGTTCTTCCGGCCGCCCCGTCTCCTTCTCGACGATTGAAGCCAGGATCAGCGCTTCCAGCGGCGACTTCAGCGGAAGATCCGGCGCGCGCCGGCCCCACTCCTGGTCGAGGTGTCGCAACATCAGCCGGTGCGCACGGCGCAGTATCATCAGATCGCTGGTGCCTTCTCCGAAATGATAGGTGTCGGGAAAAAACCAGCCTTCTGCGGATGGCTGATCGATGCCGAGCTTCGCAAGAAGTTCGGTTTCGCTCAGGCCGGCAGTCTCGTTCTTCACCTTGGGATGTTCCTGCAGCGCCTTGCGCACCTGCCTGAACGTCCAGCCTTCGACGAAAGTGATGGTGACCTGCGTCACATCGCCGAGGGTAATCTGC
The DNA here is from genome assembly GCA_050250695.1 of Burkholderiales bacterium. Lineage (GTDB taxonomy): Bacteria > Pseudomonadota > Gammaproteobacteria > Burkholderiales > SG8-41. Next base: position 8,404 of record JBFWOE010000092.1, on the reverse strand, counting down.
TGCAGCAGGCCGAGCGGCGTCAGCGGCCGCGCAAATTCGTAATTGCCGGCCTTGAGATTGCCGGCATCGCCGCGCAGACGCCCGATCAGCACGAACAACTCTGGATGTTCCAGAAGCCCCGCCGCGGCCAGGCGCGTCGCCACCGCCTTCAGGCTGCTGCCCGTGCGCACCTCGAAAGTCACCGGCGACTGATTTATCGGCAGTTCACTGTGCGCATAGTAGTACAGCACACCTCCTGCAGCGGCAGCAGCCAGCAGACCCGCCAGCAGCAGCCGTTTAACGAGACGGATTACGTAACGCATCCAGCCATTTTCCCACGCGCGCGCTCACTGCAAAGTCCGTCCAGCGGCGCTGGCCCAGTGCGGCAACCGGCCAGACGCCGATCAGGCTGTTGACCAGGAAAATTTCTTGCGCCGCCTCCAGCCGCGCCCTGCTGACTACCGTGATTTCACAATGCATGTCGTTCTTACGGGCAGCCTCGATCACCAGATCTCGGGTGACACCGGCGACGCCGCATTGGGACAGGTCCGGCGTTGCCAGGCCCTGCCCTTCCACGAGAAACAGGTTGCAGCGGGTGCCTTCGATCACATTGTCCGTAGTGTCGAGCAGCAGCCCTTCGGCAATCGCCGTGTCGCTCCATTCCGCCCGCGCCAGCACGTTCTCCAGGCGGTTCAGGTGCTTGATCCCGGCCAGGCGTGGTTGCAGCGCAAGTCGCGTGTCGCAGTAACGTAATCGCACTCCCTGCACTTCCGGGGATCCGGGATATTGTGGCAGCGGGGAAACGGTGACCATCCGCCGCGGCTTCACCACACTTGGCAGGGCATAGCCGCGCCCGCCGCTGCCGCGCGTGACGGCGATGCGCACGGCGCAATCGCGTGCATGCGCCGCAACCTGCGCAAGATCGCGTTGCAGATCGGCTTGCGGAGGCGGCGGAATTCCCAGCGCCCGGCAATCGGCGGCCAGCTTTGCGTAGTGGTACGGCCACAGCTCGGCAATGCCGTTGCGCATGGCGAGGGTGCGAAAAACCCCGTCGCCGTACGCCAGGCCGCGATCGTCCACCGGAACCATTGCGGACGGCAACCCATCAACCAGGATCATTGTCATGCCGGCGGCCGGATCAGGAATATCCGCCGCGGAAATGCGTTCAGAGTTTGCCGAACACCAGACTGCCGTTGGTGCCGCCGAATCCGAACGAATTGGAAAGAGCGAAATTGATTTTCATCTTGCGCGCGGTGTTCGGCACGTAGTCCAGATCGCAGGCCGGATCCCGGCTGAGCAGATTGATCGTCGGCGGCGCCACCTGGTCACGGATCGCCATGACCGAGAATACCGCCTCGATGCCCCCAGCCGCGCCAAGCAGATGGCCGGTCATCGACTTCGTCGAACTGACCGCCAGTTTTTTTGCATGGTCGCCGAAACAGTTTTTGACTGCGATGGTTTCAGCGATGTCGCCCAGCGGGGTCGATGTACCGTGCGCATTGATGTAATCGATCTGGTCGTGATTCAGGTCGGCATTGCGCAGCGCATTGTTCATGCAGCGTACCGCACCCGCGCCGTCTTCGCAGGGCGCGGTGATGTGGTGAGCATCGGCGCTCATGCCGTAACCCTTGAGCTCGCAATAAATTCGTGCCCCGCGCTTTTTTGCATGCTCGTATTCCTCGAGCACCAGCACCCCGGCGCCCTCCCCCATGACAAAACCGTCGCGATCCTTGTCCCAGGGGCGACTGGCTCCTGCCGGATCGTCATTACGCGAGGACAACGCCCTGGCTGCGCAAAATCCGCCGATGCCCAGCGGTGATACCGTCGATTCGGCGCCGCCTGCGATCATGATATCGGCATCGCCGTATTCGATCAGCCGCCCGGCTTCGCCTATGCTGTGGTTGGCCGTGGTGCAGGCCGTCACCACGGCAATGTTGGGGCCCTGCAGGCCGTACATGATCGAGAGCTGCCCCGAGATCATGTTGATGATGGAGCCGGGAACAAAAAACGGCGAAATCTTCCGCGGACCACCGGCCAGCACCGCATCGTGCGTTTCCTCGATCAGCGGCAAGCCGCCGATGCCGGAACCGATGCAGACCCCGATCATCTCGCGATTGAGCTTGTCGAGTTCGAGTCCGGCATCCTTGATGGCGTCAATCCCTGCGGCCAGTCCGTAATGGATGAACGTGTCGAAGCGACGGGCCTCCTTGGGCGGGATGTATTTCCCGGCATCGAAGCCCTTGACCTCGCCGGCAATCTGCGCAGTGTAGCCGGATGCGTCGAAACGCGTGATTCGTGAAATTCCGGATTTCCCGGCCGTGATATTGGACCAGGATTCAACAAGGCCGATGCCGACCGGGGAAATGATCCCCAGTCCGGTCACGACAACTCTGCGGGTGGTAGGACGCGGCATGGTTTCATGCGGCGGGAGCCGTCTTGAACTCCCGGTCATCTATTGGGGAATCTGGGAGGAAGGGGGAACCCCTTCCGGCAGGCTTACGCCTTGGTATGCGACTTGATGTAGTCAACGGCCTGCTGGACGGTGGTGATTTTTTCGGCTTCTTCGTCGGGAATCTCGGTTTCGAATTCCTCTTCGAGCGCCATCACCAGTTCAACCGTGTCCAGGGAGTCGGCTCCCAGATCGTTGACGAAGGATGAATCGCTTTTGACGTCCGCTTCGTTGACGCCAAGCTGCTCGGCAACAATCTTTTTGACGCGTTGCTCGATATTTTCCATCTACTGACCCCTTTCGTATTGCTTGATGAACTGTGGAGCGGATGACCGCGCTTGCCGGACCACGGGAAGCGTGAATTTTACCACAAACCGGAATTAAAAAAATCTTTTAAAACATATACTTATACAATAATACTCATTGCCTGACGCGCATTCTAGCTCATGTACATGCCGCCGTTGACATGTAATGTGCTTCCGGTGATGTAGGCAGCCGAATCCGAGGCAAGGAATACCACGGCGCCGGCCACATCATCAACGGCACCCAGCCGGCCCAACGGAATCTGTCCGAGCAAGCCGTCACGCTGGGCATCGCTGAGCGCCCGCGTCATGTCGGTATCGATGAATCCCGGAGCCACGCAATTGACCGTGATATTACGGCTGCCGACTTCACGCGCCAGCGCCCTGGAAAAACCCTCAACCCCCGCCTTGGCCGCCGCATAATTGGTCTGGCCCGCATTGCCGGTCGCACCGATCACAGAAGTCACGTTGATGATGCGCCCGAAGCGGGCCTTCATCATGCTGCGCATCACCGACTTCGACAGGCGGTAAACCGACTTGAGGTTGGTCGAGAGGATGGCATCCCATTCCTCTTCCTTCATTCTCATCAGCAGGTTGTCACGGGTGATGCCCGCGTTATTCACCAGGATGCCGATCTCGCCCCACTGTTTCTGGATCTCCGCGAGTACCGCATCCACCTGCGCGCCGTCGTTGACGTCGAGTGCGTAACCCGCACCGCTGATGCCAGCCGCAACCAGGTCCTTGCTGATGCCCTCGGCACCCGTTGCCGTGGTTGCCGTGCCGGCAACAGTCGCACCCGCCGCGCCCAGCGCCAGAGCGATGCCCTTGCCGATGCCGCGCGAGGCCCCGGTCACCAGCGCAACTTTGCCCTTGAGATCGGTCATTTCAGCGTCTCCAGTTGCTGTTGCAGGGATACGGCATCGGTCACAGCACCGCCTTGCAGCCCGTTGGCGATGCGTTTGGTCAAACCGGACAGCACCTTGCCCGGACCGCATTCAATGACATGGCTTACACCCATCCCGGAGAAGGCCTGTACGGTTTCCACCCAGCGCACCGGATTGCAGGCCTGGCGCGCAAGCGCGTCCTTGATCTGCGCCGGATCCGAAACCACGGCGACGTCAACATTGTTGACGACATTGATCTTCGGCGCATGGAATGCGACGCCCTGCATGCGTTCCTTCAGGCGCTCGGCTGCGGGTTTGAGCAGCGATGAATGAAACGGTGCGCTGACCGGCAGCATCACCGCCCGTTTTGCGCCGCGCGCCTTGGCTGCGGCAGCACCACGTTCGACCGCAGCCTTGTTCCCGGCAATCACCACCTGGCTGGGCGCGTTGAAATTGACCGCTTCCACCACTTCGCCCTGCGCGGCTTCCGCGCAGGCCGCACGCACCGCGTCATCGTCCAGTCCCAGTATCGCCGCCATCGCGCCGGTGCCCACGGGCACCGCTTCCTGCATCGCCTGGGCTCTGAAGCGCACCAGCGGCAGGGCATCGGCAAAAGTCAGCACTTCGGCAGCTACCAGCGCGGTGTATTCGCCCAGGCTGTGTCCTGCGACTACGGCTGGCGCGGGCCCGCCGGCTTCCTGCCAGGCGCGGTACATCGCGTACGCGGCGGTCAGCATCAGCGGCTGGGTATTGACCGTCGCGTTGAGCTGCTCGGCCGGTCCTTCGGCCGCGAGTTGCCACAGATCCTGGGCCAGTACCTCCGATGCCTCGGCAAACGTGTCACGCACGATTCGGCTGTCGGCAAAACCCTGCATCATGCCGACCGCCTGCGAGCCCTGCCCCGGAAAAACCAATGCGAGCTTCATGACTTCGTCCTCACCACTTCACCAGTACCGCACCCCAGGTAAACCCGCCGCCCACGCCTTCCAGCATCACATGCTGCCCGCGCCGGATACGCCCGTCGCGGACCGCCTCATCGAGCGCGAGCGGCACCGATGCCGCCGAAGTGTTGGCATGGCGATCCACGGTAGTGATTACCTTCTCCATCGACAGGCCGAGCTTCTTCGCCGTGGCCTGGATGATGCGGATGTTCGCCTGGTGCGGGATCAGCCAGTCGATGTCGCTTTTCTCCAGCTTAGCCGCGGACAGCGTTTCCAGCGCGACCTCTTCCAGCACCTTCACTGCAAACTTGAATACCGCTCCGCCATCCATCTGCAGCAGCGGACGTCCGCTGACTTTACCGCCGCACACCGATCCGGGTACCGACAGTATTCCTGCATGGCTGCCGTCGGCATGCAGGCGCGCGGCAAGGATGCCGGGCTCGCTGCTGCGCTTGAGCACCACCGCGCCGGCGCCGTCGCCGAACAACACGCAGGTTCCACGGTCTTCCCAGTCAAGTATGCGCGAATAGACTTCCGCACCGACCACGAGGATGTGTTCGTACTGTCCCGAACGCATGAACTGGTCGGCCGTGGCCAGCGCATAAATGAAACCGCTGCAAACAGCCTGCACGTCGAAGGCAGGCATGCCCCTGATGCCGAGCCTGGACTGCAGGATGCAGGCCGTGCTCGGGAACACCATGTCGGGCGTGGTGGTGGCCACAATGACCAGATCGAGTTTGTCAGCTGTTATGCCCGCCATGTCGAGGGCGCGGCGCGAAGCCTGCAGCGCCAGGTCGCTGGCAAACTCGTTATCCGCTGCGATATGGCGCTGGCGGATCCCTGTGCGCTGCTGTATCCATTCGTCCGAAGTGTCGACCGATGTTGCGAGGTCGCTGTTGGTCAGAATTTTTTCCGGCAGGTAACTGCCGGTGCCGATGATGCGCGAATAAATCCCCGTCATGCCGTTTCTGCTTTTGGTTGCTGTTGCAATGCCGCCATGCGATGAGTGATGTGCGCCAGCACTCCCGTGCGCACCTCGTCGATGGCGTGTTCTATGGCGCAGCCGAACGCAAAGGCGTCGGCTGAGCCGTGGCTCTTGATGACCACGCCGCGCAGGCCCAGCAGGCTGGCGCCGTTGTAGCGCCGGTGGTCCACACGCTGCTTGAAGGATTTGAGCACGGGCAGCGCAATCAGGCCAAGCAGTTTCGTCAGCAGGTTTCTGCCGAATTCTTCACGCAGATATGTGCCCAGCATCTGCGCCAGACCTTCCGAGGTTTTCAGCGCGACATTGCCGACAAAGCCATCGCAGACCACCACGTCAGTGGTGCCCTTGTAGATGTCATCACCCTCGACGTTGCCATGAAAATTAAGACCGCTGGCTCGCAGCAGCTCCGCAGCCTCCTTGACGACCTCGTTGCCCTTGATGTCTTCTTCGCCGATGTTGAGCAGGCCCACAGTCGGGCGTGCCTTGTGTTCGACCGAGGCAACCAGTTCAGCCCCCATGATGCCAAACTGCAGCAGGTGTTCCGCGGTGCAATCGACATTGGCGCCGAGATCAAGGATGTGGGTATGCCCTTTCACCGTGGGCAGCATGGTGGCAATGGCCGGGCGGTCGATGCCGGGCAGGGTTTTAAGCACGAAGCGCGAAATCGCCATCAGCGCGCCGGTGTTGCCGGCACTGACGCAGGCCTGGGCCTCGCCGCTTTTGACGAGGTCGATGGCTACGCGCATCGAGGAATCCTTTTTTCCGCGCAGCGCGTTTGCCGGCGGCTCGTCCATCGTGACGGTTTCGGAGGCATGACGTACTTGCAGCCGGGGATTGCCGGCTGCCTTGTGACGGATCAACTCGGCTTCGATGGCACTTTCCTGTCCGACCAGAACGAAAGCGCATTGCGGATCGCGGGTGGCCCAATTGATTGCGGCTGGCACCGTGACCTGCACGCCATGGTCACCGCCCATGCAGTCGATGGCTACCGTCACATCCGTCAGGATGGCATCCTCCTCGTCAGATCCCGGCTATCTGGATTCGACGCCGGGCATCCCCTTCAGCCGGCGAATTATTCGCCCTTGGCCTTGATGATTTTCTTGCCGCGATAGTAGCCGTTGGGGCTGATGTGATGGCGCAGGTGCGCCTCACCGGAGGTGGGTTCGACGGCAAGCGCCGGTTTGCCCAACCCGTCGTGGGAGCGGTGCATACCGCGCTTCGACGGGGACTTCTTGTTCTGTTGAACAGCCATGACTTTCTCCTGAAATTAACGTTTATCCGATCGTTCCGGCTTTAGCAGCGTTGCCAGCCGCGAAAACGGTGAATCCGTTCCGCTTATCCGGTCCGCGCCGCCTTTGCCTCTGCCGCAATGTTCCTGGTCATGCCGTACCGACAGCGGCAAGCCCAGCAGTATCTCGTCTTCCACAAGTTCAGCCAGATCCAGATCGCGCCCTGCTTCGATCCACTCCGGCGTCTCCGGATCGTCATCGTCCTGCGGCACCGCGCCTGGCTGCGCCAGCAGCACCTGCGACTGCAGTGCCAGGCGGTAATCCATCGGCGCCAGGCAACGGTCACAGCGCAGCCGCAATTCGCCCGAGACATCCAGCTCCAGCATCGGTCGCTGCTGCCGATCGTGCGTGCCGCGCACTGCGAATGACACGGCGCCACGGTCATCAGTCAGCCGGTCCGCTAGGCGTGGCAGCTGCGCAATCGCAATCTCTCCACCCTGCCGGCCGGCGGCGCGTGCGAAGCCGAAAGGATCTTCGATGCGAAGAACTGCTGCCGGTCTGGACATAAACGGCGCATGATAATATTTCCGCTTCGCCATGTCAAAAATGCAATGCCAAAATCCCTGTTAAGCCAAGCACTTAGCAACACTCATCGGCATCGGCGAACGCCTGGTTCCAGCGTATCACCCGCAGTTTCAGGCACTTACGGCCGCGGACACGGCAATACGTGACATGAAGACAAACCGCGAAATCGTGCTGGCTTCGTCCTCCGCTTATCGCAAGGCCCTGCTGCAGCGCATCGGACTGGAATGCACAGCCATCGCGCCGGACATCGACGAAACAGCACTGCCGCGGGAGGCTCCGCAAAACACCGCACTGCGCCTGGCACGGGCCAAGGCGCAGCGGATCGCGCAGGACAGACCCGCCGCGCTGATCATCGGTTCTGATCAGGTGGCCGTCCTGAATGACACCGCGCTGGGCAAGCCCGGAACCCATGACGCCGCGGTGAGGCAACTGCAGGCCATGAGTGGACAAACCGTCACTTTTCATACCGCACTGTGCGTGCTCGATGCCGCCGCCGGCAACGCACAGTCGGCAAACGTGCCGACCACGGTGCGCTTCCGTGTGCTCGACCGTGACCGGATCGAGCGTTACCTGACGATTGACCGGCCCTACGACTGCGCTGGCAGCGCCAAGATCGAAGCCCTGGGCATCGCCCTGGTCGAAAAAGTAGAAAGCGATGATCCCAGTGCCCTGATCGGCCTGCCGCTGATCACGCTGGTAACCATGCTCATGCGCAACGGCATCGAAGTGCTGTAAGCGGTTTCGCTACGCGGGGTGCGGATCGCGCCGGGTCAGCGGAGCACCGGCCCGCCCAGGCCGCCGAGTTTCACCAGGGTTTCCGCCGCCGCCGCGCCAAAACGCCGCGCAAAACGCTCGGCAAAATTCTCCTGCAGCGTGAAATCGACTATGTCCTCGGCCTTGATCACCTCGCGGGCAACAAAATCAATACTGCCCAGCGCATCGGCGAGCCCCAGGTCTATGCTTTTCTGGCCGACCCACAGCAGCCCGGAAAACATGTCCGGCGTTTCCTTGAGCCGCTTGCCTCGTCCCTGGCGCACCACGGTGATGAAC
>JBFWOE010000091.1:0-12166 GCA_050250695.1 Burkholderiales bacterium | reverse complement strand
CCGGCCGTTATATCCCGCGGTGGATTATGTTTGCAACATCCCAGGGGAGATGATGCGGTGCGCAGATACAACGAGAGCCGTGAAAACAGCGGCGAATTGCTGCGGATGATCATTCCGATGATGTCGGCCCACAAGGCCGGCCTGCATCCCGTGAGTTATGCCGCCTGGTATGAATATGCGGCCGGAATCAACCCGCCGCTGAAAGAGGCGATCGACCGGATGCTCACCGCCAAACAGACACTGGATGATGAGGCGGTTTACCAGTTGCATGAACGTTTTATTGCAGGAACCTCGGACACAGGCACGGAAAAACTGCGTCACGAACTGCAGCGTCTGATTTCCGAAATTTCAGGGCAGGCCGCAACCACCGGCGAGCAGGCCAGGGCCTACACCTTGTCGCTGGACCGCTTCAGCCAAGTGCTGCGGCCGGATGCCAAGCCGGCGCAGCTGCGTGATGCCGTCAACTCGATGATCGAGGACACCGGCGAGATGCGTTCCAAGGCCGGCGCGCTGCAGGAGCGGCTGGAGCAGAATGCCCGTGAAATCGAATCCCTGCGAAGCGAACTGCAACGTGTCCGCAGCGAAGCCATGACCGATCCGCTGACCGGCATCGCAAACCGCCGCGGCCTGGAACAGGCCGTGGCGGACATCAGGGCCTCAGGCAGCGGCGGCCTGGCCGGCTGCAGCCTGCTCGCGCTGGACATTGACCATTTCAAGAAATGCAATGACAGCTACGGCCACCTGTTCGGCGACAAGGTCATCCGCACCGTCGCGCAGATCCTCCAGGCCAACGTCAAGGGCCGCGATCTTCCGGCGCGCATCGGTGGCGAGGAATTTGTGGTGTTGCTGCCCGCTACGCCGCTGGACGGAGCATGCGTGCTCGCCGAACGCATACGCAGCACGATTGCCGCGGGCCGCATCCGCCGGAACAACGGTGAACTGATCGGCAACATCACGCTTTCCATCGGGGTTGCTCATTACCGGAATGATGAAACCCTGAAAGACTTTCTGGAGCGTGCCGACCAGGCGCTTTACGACGCCAAGAACGGCGGCCGCAACCGTGTCAGCATTTTTTCCGCGGTGACAGCCACAGCCTGAGGCCGTGTGCGGAACAGCGCGATGGTCCTGCGCTGCAGGATCGCTCTGGTCCTCGCCCCGAGTCTCTGAAAGGCCAGCGCATCGGCCTCATCGACAACACCTGGCACCACTTCGGCCTGCGGTTGATGCGCATCGCCGGCATTATTGAAAAGGAACACGGCGCCAGGTCGCACGTGATCCGCAAAAGGAAATGCGCGGACTCCGCACCCGCCGGTCGCGTTCAGTTACCGGGATTTATGATTTCTGCCTTTTCTCAACGTAGAGACCCACCGCCCGTGCGGCAAGAGCCGCCACCGCGGCAAACGGCAGGGATGTCAGCAGTGGATAAAAAGTTTTTTCCGGATCGTAGAGCACGACCATCACGGCGCCGAATGCGATTGCGGAGAAAAATACCAGCCATGTCCGGAGACGTCCGTCACCGGCAAAGAGGAAGCAGCCCAGGACACCGCACAGGGCGGCCGCGGCAAAGGCGACGGTCAGGCGGTGGATGCCAAGGATGTTGAACGAGGCCAGGGCCTGATTCACCAGGGCGAGAGCTGCGCCGAATATCGCGACCATTGCTGCGAAGGCCAAACCGTTCCTCAGTATTAGCAAGGTGCGTTTCAAGGATGCACTGGATTCAGTCATGGTTTGATCGTGGGGGTTGTTACTAAGTAATTGTTTTTTATTATATTATTTACAAATCGACGCTGGCGGCACAATTCACCCCGCCAACACCTTCACCCCAAACTCCACCACCCCGCAGATCGCCGTGCGGTGCATCAGCCGCCGCTGCGGCAATGCGTAATCGCCCACCGCCATGTGCTGCGTCGAATAGTTGTCCCACATGATGATGTCGCCGGCCTGCCACTTGTGGGTGTAGACGGCGTCGTCGCGGGTGATGTGTTCGTGCAGGCGTTTGAGTATCGGCGCTGAATCTTCCTCGCTCATGCCTTCGAAGCTGAAGGTGTAGGTCTTGTTGACGTAGATGCATTTGCGCCCGGTTTCCGGATGCGTGATCACGGCGTCGTGCGAGACGTCGGGCGTGGCGGCTTTTTGTGCGGCGGTGAGCGGCGGGCGGGCATGGTCCCTGGCGCGCTGCTGCTGTTTGCGTTCCTGGGCGCGGTGGTAGCGGAAGACGCCGCGCTGCTGATCGAGCCAGTCGCGTGTTTTGGCATCGAGCGTGTCGTAGGCATGGGCGGTGCTGGCGAAGCAGGTGTCGCCGAGCACCTTGCCGTCCCTGGTCGGGACTTCGATGGCATGGAGGAAGGCGTAACGCGCCGGCTTGCGCATGAAACAGAGGTCGGTGTGCCAGTCGTCGCCGGCGTAGGCGGAGCCGATCGAGCGTTCGCCGTCCTTGACGTTGGAGATCAGGTGGATCTGCGGGTAGCCGGGAAGCGAGTATTCCTGGCGCACATGTTGGTCCGGGGTGCCGAAACGCGCGGTGAAGGTGATCTGCCGTTCCGGCGTCAGCGACTGGCCGCGGAAATAGATCATGCCGTTGTGGTCGAGCAGGTTCTTGATCGCCTTGAAGGTGGCGTCGTCCAGGTCGCGTGACAGGTCGATGCCGCGCACTTCCGCGCCGACGGGTTTGCCGCTGCTGCGGATGTCGAGCTTGGCGCCTTGCACTGTGTCCATGGTCTCCTCCGTGGGGTGCTTTAACGGCGAAATCATTAGAGCACAAACCCCGCGCCGGCGCCTTGAGGCCACATGCTGGTCTGCTCTTGCCATCCCGCCACCACACACTTAACCTGCGCCTGTAATGCCGGATGCAGCGGCGTAACCACCGGCAACCGCAACGAACGGGGGAAATTCACCATGGTGAAGTTGGGCGACGTCCAGCATCTGACAACGGACGTTCTGATCATCGGCGGCGGCGTGGCCGGCATGATGGCCGCGGTGGGGGCCTTGCGTTCGGGCGTCACGCCCGCGCTGCTGACCAAGGGCACCTACGCTTCGGGCAGTTCGTCGATGGCGCGCGGCGGGCATTCGGTGGCGATCGGCCATTCCAGCGCCGACGACAATCCCGAACTGTTCCTCGAAGACACGCTGCGTGGCGGCTTCGGCCTCAACAACCGGCGGCTGGCGCAGCTGATGTGCAGCGAGTCGATCGCCCGCACCATCGAACTCGATGCCTGGGGGCTGGGTCTGGCCAGGCTGCCTGACGGCCGTTACGACCAGAAAATGGGCGCTTTCCCGCATCGCCATGCGCGGCTGGTGCATTGCGGGCGGCTGATGGGCAAGCCGCTGATGAATGCGCTGTCGAAAAAAACCAAAAGCGACGGTGTTGCGCCGATGGACCACGTGATGCTGGTCGACCTGCTGAAACACGATGGCCGCGTGATCGGCGCCTGGGGGTTCCGTTACCGCGAAGGCACGCCGGTGGTGGTGCACGCGCGTTCGACGGTGCTGACCACCGGTGGCGCGCCGCAGCTGCATGCACTGAACGATTCGCCGCCGACCATCACCGGCGACGGTTACGCGATGGCCTGGCGCGCGGGCGCCGAGCTGATCGACATGGAGTTCATCGATTACCAGATGATCGCCGCGGCGCCGGCCAAGCTTGCCGGTTATCCGCCGCATTCCAGCGGTTTTCTCAACGAGGGCGGCTATCTGCTCAACAAGGATGGCGAGCGTTTCATGAAACGCTACGACCCTGAGCGCATGGAGCGTTCGACGCGTTCGCTGCTCAACCGCGCGGTGGCGATGGAGATTTTCGAGGGGCGCGGCACCGCCAACAACGCGGTGTGCATCGACATCCGCCATGTCTTCGAGGAAGCCAACCACGGCGCCTCCGGCGACATCATCAAGACATTCATGAACGGCGGCGTCGACATGAGCAAGGAGTTTCTCGAGGTGACGAGCTGCCCGCATACCTATCTCGGCGGCCTGCGCATTGACGAGTGGGGGCGCAGCACGGTGCCCGGCCTCTACGCCGGCGGCGAGGCCGCGGGCGGCATCCACGGCGCCAACCGCCTCGGCGGTGCGGCGCTGATCGACAGCTATGTGTTTGGTTACCGCGCCGGCATGGCGGCGGCGCTGGAGGCGTCGACTCAAGCCGCGGTGACGGCCGACATGGGCGAGTGGCAGGCGGGACTGGCTGCGCTGGAACAGTGGTCGCAGCGCGGTGAGGGCGAGTTGCCCGAAGCCTGGCGCGATGAAGTGCAGAAGCTGGTGGTCGAATCGGTTGGCCAAGTGCGGCGGGCCGACCGCCTGCAGCAGGCGATGCTGAAGCTCGATCAGCTGGAAGCGCGTTTTGCCGGTGTCGGTGTCACCGGTGAAACGGTGCGCGAACGTTTCGACTGCCTGCGCCTGTCGCTGGAGACGCGCAACCTGGTCCAGGTCGCGCGCCAGCTGGCGACGGCGGCGCTGATGCGCGAAGAAAGCCGCGGCGGTCATTTCCGCCTGGATTTTCCGGAGCGCGACGATGCGAAGTTTCTCGCCAACATCGTGTTGTGGAACGAGGCTGGCCGGGTGCGCGGCGAACTGCGTCCGGTGCCGGGGCTGGAGGCGGCGGAGCCGCCGCCGGGTGCGTTCGACGTTGCCGTGGCCGCCTAGGGTAATTTATTGAAAAACCAATAAAAACAAATACTTATAATTGCACAGAGGAGACAAAAATGCAGGGAAACGCGAGCAGGATCATCGTCGGGCTGGTGCTGGGCCTGGGTCTGCAACCGATGCTTGCGGCAGCACAGGCATACCCGGTGAAAGCGGTGCGCTGGATCGTGCCCTTTCCGCCGGGCGGCGCGGCGGACATCTCGTCGCGGCTCATCGGAAAAAAACTTTCCGAAGCCTGGGGGCAGCAGGTCGTCATCGACAACCGTCCCGGCGCGGCGGGCAATGTCGGCACCGAAATTGCGGCGCGCGCCGCGCCCGACGGCTACACGGTGGTGCTGGTGCCGGCGACGTTCACCACCTATCCGAGCCTCGCGCGCAAGCCGCTGTTCAAGCCCGATGATTTCGCGCCGATCACGCTGGTGTCGTCCTCGCCGCTGGTGCTGGTGGTGCATCCTTCATTGCCGGTGAAAAGCGTGCGCGAACTGGTTGCGCTGGCGAAGGCGCGGCCGGGGGCGCTCAACTATGCGTCATCGGGAATCGGCGCCTCGGCGCACATGGCCGCCGAACTGTTCAAGTCGATGACAAAAACCAACATCGTGCATGTCGCCTACAAGGGCCAGCCGCCGGCGATCGTCGATCTGGTCGCCGGGCAGACGCAGCTGATGTTCCCGAACATTCCGTCGGCACTGGCGCAGGTGAAGGCCAAACGGCTGCGGCCGCTGGCGGTGACCACGACTGCGCGTTCCGCGCTGTTCCCGGAACTGCCGACCGTGGCCGAGGCGGGGGTGCCCGGCTTCGAGGTGCTGCAGTGGGGCGGCCTGGTCACGGCGGCGGGAACGCCGGACAGCATCACCGGAAAATTCCAGCGCGATGTCGCAGCGGTGCTGAAACAGGGCGAGGTGCGCCAGCTGCTGGTGAAACAGGGCTTCGAAGCCGTGGGCAACACGCCCGCGCAGTTCGCCGCTTTCATCAGGGCGGAAATTGCCAAGTGGGCGCAGATCATCAGGGAAGCGAACATCCGCGCCGATTGATCAGCGCGCGGCGGAGATGGCGCCGCAAGTCCTAGAGTTATTGTTGCAAGACAGCAGGCGGCGTAGGGATAAGTTGTCGTGGGAGCAAACACAAAGGGGCCTCGCGGCCCCTCTTTGTGTTTTCCGGATTGCCAGTTGAACGTGCGCCCGATTACGGTTGCGCCCGCATCAGTTGACCTTGACTCCGGCTTGCTTCACGATCCGCGCCCACTTAGCGTGATCGCTCTTCAGCAGCTTGTCGAATTCCGCAGGCCCCGTTGCCACGCCATCTTCCCCCAGGCGCTTGTTGACTTCGGGCAACTTCAGTATTGCCGCGATCTCGCCGCTCAGGCGCTTGATGATGTTGTTGGGAGTGCCCGCCGGCGCCAGGACGCCCCACCAGGTAACCGCCTCAAATCCCTTGTAGCCCGCTTCGGCGATGGTCGGGATTTCGGGGGCATCCGGTGCGCGCTTCTGCGACGTGATGGCAAGCACCCGGATCGTTCCTGCCTGCATGTGGGGCTTGGCGCTTTCGAGCGAGGAAATATAAAAATCCGCGCGCCCCGCGATCAGGTCCGGAATGGCCTGTGCCGCCCCCTTGTAAGGCACGTGCACGAAGTTCATTTTCGTTGCGCCCTTCAGGAGTTCACCGGTCAGGTGGGCCACCGTGCCGTTGCCCGGTGAGGCGAAATTCAGGCCGTCCGGTTTTGTTTTTGATGCGGCAATGAGCTGGCTCACCGATTTGTATGCGGACTTGCCGGAGACGCTGACGGCGAGCGGCGCAATGTCCACGAGACTGACGGGCGCGAAGTCCTTCAGTGCATCGTACGGGAGTTTGCGGTACAAGGCGGGCCCGATCGACAGGTTGCTCGTCTGTCCCATCACCAGCGTATAGCCGTCAGGCGATCCCTTGGATGCCATGCCGATCCCGATCGTTCCGCCGGCGCCACCCCGGTTGTCGACGATCACCTGTACGCCCAGGCGCTCCGACAGTTTGGTCGTGATCAGGCGTGACACGATATCCGTGCCGCCGCCCGGGGGATACGGAACAATGAAACGGATCGGCTTGTTGGGATAGGCCTCCTGCGCCAGTGCGCTGCCGGCGAAACCGGCAAGCATGACGAAAACGGCCTGCAGGGTGCTGCGCATCAGTGTGTTCATGATTATTCCTCCTCTTTTAATCGTTTAATGTAAAAAGTGTCAGGCACTCGGTATTGCACCGTCAATGCGCCGGCTGGATGCCGAGGACATTGAGGATATTGCGCGCTGCAGCCGTGCCCATGTTGACGTAGGCATCCTCGGTCACGCCTCCGATGTGCGGCGTGCAAATGACGTTTTTCATTGCGCCCAGCGCATGTGCGCCGGTCACCGGTTCCTGCGCAAAACAGTCAAGCCCGGCGCGAACCTTTCCGGCGCGCAGGGCCTCGATCAATGCGTTCTCGTCGATCAGTCCGCCGCGGGCCGTGTTGACGAGTATCGCCCCATCGCGCATCCGCGACAGCATCTCGCGGTCGAACAGGTTGCGGTTCTCCTGCGTCAGCGGGCAATGCAGGGACACCACGTCGGCCGCAGCCACGAGGTCATTCAATGTGCACAGCCTGACGCCGGCCGGCGGCGTCTGACGGAACGGATCATGGGCCACCACGTTCATACCGAAGGCGATGCCGATCTGCGCCACGCGCTCGCCGATGGCTCCCAGGCCGACAAGGCCGAGCGTCCGGCCGGCGAGTTCTATGCTCTTGTGTGTAGGCTTGTCCCAATGGCCTTGCTGCATGCGGTGATTCAGGTGGGGCACGGACTTGGCGCAGGCAAGAATCAGCGCCCACGTATGCTCGGCCACGGCGGCTGCGTTCGCACCCGTGGCGGGTTTCACCGCGATGCCGCGCTGCGCAGCCGCCTCGACATCGATCGTGTCGATTCCGACGCCGTGTTTGGCGATCACCTTCAGTTCCGGGGATTCGCTCATGATGCGCGCGCTCACCTTCCCGTAGCGCACGATGAGCGCGACCGGGCGGTGCTCCCGGCACAGCCGTATCAGACTTTCCTCATCCGGCGTCTTGCCGGCGTATACCAGGTCAAAATCCTTCAGCAGCGCAATGGCCTGGGGCGCCAGGTCGGCGCCGGTGACGATAACGACAGGCTTCACAGCGTTTCGCCTGCCTTCAGCACGCCTGCGGAACGCAAGGCCGGTTCGAGCCAGGCAGGAGTCAGTTGTTCGCGCTTGCGGATACCCTCGATCCGCCTGGTTTCGTCCCGTACTTTCTGCGCGGCCAGCTCCAGCAAACCTGCAGCGCGCTCGCGTTCGATGACGACCACGCCGTCAGCATCACCCACGATCAGATCGCCCGGATGTACCGCGATGCCGCCCGCCGAAATGGGCCAGTTCACGCGTCCCGGCACGAACTTGGTGGGCCCGTTGGGATTGCCGCCTGTCGAAAATACGGGCAAGCCGAGCTGTTTCAGCTCATCGAGATCCCGCGCGGCCGCATCCATCACTACGCCGGCGATGCCGATGGCCTTGCATTGATTGATCATGATCGCCCCCATCAGGGCGCAGGTCCGGTCGCCCTTGCCGTCGATCACCAGCACGTCGCCCGGTTTCGCGATGGCCATTGCGGCGTGGATCATCAGATTGTCGCCGGGACGCACCTCGACCGTGAGCGCGGGGCCGGCCAGCTTCATTTCGGGGGATACCGCCGAGATGCGTCCGTTCAGCGTGCCGCGCCGGCCGGCGACGTCGGCAAGAATCGCCGCCTGGAATTGTGCTGCGCGCCGTACGACCTCGGGTGCAATGCGCTCGAAATCACGGCGAAAGTCGGGTGAAACATCGGTGTTTGCGGCCATGCGGCAATATCCCCTTCTGGTTTGATCACGGTCCCCGGGAACCCGTCGGTTGCGGGATTGCCCGGACTTTAGGCGCGCGGTTTGACAGTCGCAACACCGTTTCATAGAATGAAACAGTGAAAAAGAGCAGGAACGAAAACGAGGCGGGCACCGGCGTCATCGCCGTTGCCCGTGCCTTTGCCATCCTTGACGCTTTCAAGGCCAGCGAAAACGCGCTCACGCTAGGCGAGTTGTCGCGCCGGACGGGGTTGCACAAGACCACCGTCCTGCGCATCGCGCGGACCATCGCCTCCACCGGCTACATGGTTCAGCTGCAGGACGGTTCCTGGCGTCTTGGTGCAGGAGCGGCCTGGCTGGGTACCCGGTACCAGACGACTTATGACCAGACGGCGAGCATCGAGCCCGTCCTGCGCGAACTCTCCAATGCCACGGGCGAAAGCGCTGCTTTCTACGTGCGGGAAGGTGATGCGCGGGTTTGCGTCGTACGGGTCGATGGGCCGCAGACCATCCGTCATCATGTCCGGGTCGGCGAACTGCTGCCGCTCAATCGCGGCGCCATCGGGCGCGTCCTCCTGGCATTCTCGAACG
Organism: Burkholderiales bacterium; assembly: GCA_050250695.1. Lineage (GTDB taxonomy): Bacteria > Pseudomonadota > Gammaproteobacteria > Burkholderiales > SG8-41. The sequence continues at coordinate 3,089 of JBFWOE010000091.1, read as the reverse complement.
AACCTGGAAAAATCTATGACACGATCCGGGCTGCGGGCTGCCACTTCACCGCAGGAGAACGCGACCCGCAGGTCTCCAGCGTTGCCTGTCCGGTATTCGGGATCAACCGGCGGCTGATCGGCTGCGTTGCAATCACCGGGCCGGTCTCGAGGTTGACGCGCGGCACGGCAAAAAAACACGTTGCTTCCGTACGCAAGGCAGCAGGCCGCCTGACCTTTGAACTGGGAGGTCACGCGGCTGGTGTAATCCAGATGCGGACTTGATGAGCGGGCGCGGCTTCCCGGTTTAGCTGGCCATGAGCATCCCTGTTATGCTCGGGCCTGCGGCGCAGCCTGCGCCCGCATCGAAAGTTTCCCCTTGGCCGAACATCCCCTGATCCATTTCAACGACGGCGCCGAAGACCGCGCCGTGCGCTGGCGCTCCGAAAGCGGCGCGGCGCCGCCCAAACGCGTGGTCGTTGCCGACGACACCATGACCGCCGATTCGGCCTATCGCCTCGCGGCCGAAGGTACCGGGCTGCTGTGGCGCAGTGACTTCCAGAACGCGCGGATGCTGCTGCAGGCGCTGATGCGCCGCGTCGATCGTCCGCGCAGGGCGAAACGCAGGACGCCGGAGCCCGGTGCCGCGCCGGGCGCGGCCTTCCACCGCCATCGCCAGGCGCAGGCGCAGCGCGCGCACATACTGTCGATGCTGCTGATTCCGTTCGACGGCGATTACGGCATCCCGCTGCGCCGCGCGCCAGACGTGCGCCTCGCCTGCAGCGAGGCCTGGGGCGCGCCCGACGGCGAAGCCAGCGTTGCTTCGCTGCGCGAACTGCTGGGGGTGATCGGCGCGCACGAATGGCGCAAAAAGGGCGTGGCCGTGCCGGCGCTGGGCGGGCACATCCATCCGCATTACGGCGTGTTCGCGCCGATCCGCAGCGAATACGTCGGCCTGGTCGCCGGCGCGCCGTTGCCGGCGCAGACGCTCGCCTTTGACATCGGCACCGGCACCGGCGTGCTGGCGGCGGTGCTGGCGCGGCGCGGCGTCGCCAGGGTCATCGCCACCGAGACCGATCCGCGGGCGCTGGCCTGCGCGCGCGAGAACATCGCTCGGCTGGGCCTGGCCGAACAGGTCGAGCTCGTGGAAACCGACATGTTTCCGCAAGGCCGCGCGCCGCTGATCGTGTGCAACCCGCCGTGGATCCCGTCGACCCCGAGCGCGCCGATCGAGCGCGCGATCTATGACGCCGGCAGCAAAATGCTGCGCGGTTTCCTCGCCGGGCTGGCCGCGCACCTCGAGCCCGAAGGCGAGGGCTGGCTGATCCTGTCGGACATCGCCGAACACCTGGGCCTGCGCACGCGCGAGGAACTGCTGGGATGGATGGATGCCGCGGGGCTGAAGGTGGTGGCGCGCAAGGACGCGCGGCCGAAACATCCGAAGGCGCTGGATGCCACCGATCCGCTGCACGCTGCGCGTGCCGCGGAGATGACGTCGCTATGGCGTTTGGCCGTGCGCTGAATCGAGGAAACGCGCAATCACCGGATTGACTGTTTCCGGATCGGTCACCGGCCCCATGTGTCCGAGGTTTTCGAACTCCACCACTTCCACCCGCGGCAGCACCTCGGTCAGCAAACGCGCCACACCGTGCGCCGCCGGCGTCGAGCGTTTGCCGGTCATGTAGAGCACGGGAATATCCAGTGCGCCGAATGCCGCCAGCGGCGTAGTCTCGCTGAACAGTGCATGCGCCCAATGGGGAAGGTTGGCTGCCGAGGCGGCAATCGCGGGCCTGCGTGATGCCGGCGTCTGTTGCCAGGCGCCGGGGTGCATCCAGTAGTCGATGAAAATGCCGGCGGCCTCATCGGGTTTGCCGGCATCGAGCATTGCACCGGCGCGTTTCGCGGTGTCGCGGATGCCGTCGGCGGCATTGGGCGGCGGCGATGCTGCATCGATCACCGCGAATAGCGTCGGTTCGTAGAGCGCCAGCGCGCGGATACGGTCTGGTTGGTTCAGCGCGGCGATCAGCGCCACCGCGCCGCCGTAGGAATGGCCGACCAGCGTCAGCGGTGTTCCGGCTTTTGCAAATACCGGTTCCAGCAGATCAACTTCATCCTGCAGGCGCAGCATCCGTGGCGCAGGCCACGGCGGGCTTTTGCCCGAACCATATGAATCGGCTGCGAGCACATGGTATTGCGGCGCCAGTGTTTCCATCAATGCGCGCCATTGACTGGAGGTGCCGGCGTTTGCGTGTATGCAGACCACGCCGGGACCGCTGCCGGCTTCTCGACAATAGGGTTCAGGCGCTTGCATGCCTCATTATTGAATGAGAGCAGTGCTGGATACAAAAATGCCGCAGGGTGTACAGCCCCGACGGCATTATAAAAATAATAATAAAAACAAATACTTATAGTCTAACGCCCAGTGTGGCGGTTATTTCGCACCCGCCTTTTCCAGTATGGCAACCATTTGTTTGTAGCCGCGCCCCTGCGCCAGCCGCAACGGCGTGTTGCCGCTGCGATCGGTGAGCCGGGTGCTGGCGCCGGCTTCGACCAGCGCCTTCAGGGTTTCGATGTGGCGCGGCCCGCCGTCGCCGAGCACGATGGATTCGATCAGCGCGGTCCAGTGCAGGTTGTTGACATGGTCGAGCGGCGCGCCGGCGGCGATCAGCTGTTTCACCACGCCGTGATGTCCGAGGTGTGCGGCGGCGATCAGCGCGGTGCCGTCGTACCGGCTGGTCGTCAGTTTGGCGCTCGCACCTTCGGCCAGCAGCACCCGCAGGGTTTCTTCATCGTTGGCGACGGACGCAATGGTGACGGCATCGTAGCGGTCGCGTTCCAGCAGCCCGTGCTTCGCGCCGGCGCGCATCAGTGTGCGCACGGCAGCGGATTTTTTCGCATGCGCAGCCACATGCAGCGGCGTGCGGCCGTAGGCATCGCGGGCGTTGAGATCGGCCTTGGCGGCGACCAGGCGGTCGATTTCCGCGATGTCGCCGCGATGCGCCGCGGCGTGCAGACCGCTGTAGCGCGCGATTTCCGCGGCGGTCGGCGGCACCTGCGCCGACGCCATGGCCGGCGCCAGCAGCGCGATTCCGCACATGGCGGCCCGCAGAA
>JBFWOE010000090.1:0-12268 GCA_050250695.1 Burkholderiales bacterium | reverse complement strand
GCGGCGTTGTTTTTGGATTCGTTGTTGGGAGGTGCCGCCTTTAGCGTCTGCGTCAGCGCCTTGTTCGCCGAGGCCACGCGCACGGGGTCTGTGTTATGTTCCGCGCCCAGGTGCTCGCGCAGCAGTCCCGCCTTGACGCCGGTGATGCCGGCCTTGCTCTGCAGGTGGCTGGACCAGGAACGCGAACCGCGCGGATGCGCGGTTTCGGCGGCAACCCGCGCCGCGTCCTTGTCAGGTGCCAGGTCCAGCTGCAGCGTGACGCCGCCCTGCGCGGCGATGGTGTCGCGCAGCGGCGCAGACAGCGCGTAGATCAATCCGCCTTCCACGCCGTACTCCGCGATCACGAATTCGCCTCTGCGCTGATGCGTGACGCCGGCGGCATCGGTGAAGGATGCGCTGACGGATTTCACCGGCTGTCCGGCATGGCGTTCGCGGAAATGTGCGCTCCATGCCGCTTCGAATCCGCAGTTCGCAGGACGCAGCGGCGCGATCGGAATGCCGCGGGCTTCGAGCAACGGCACCCAGGCACCGTCGGAACCCAGCCGGGCCCAGCTGCCGCCGCCGAGCGCCAGTGCCGTGCAACCGGCATGCACCCGTTGTTCACCCTGGGGTGTGGCGAAGCGCAACGCGTCGTCCTCTGTCCAGCCCAGCCAGCGGTGGCGCGCATGGATGCGTACGCCGGCCGCGCGCAGCCGGTGCAGCCAGGCACGCAGCAGCGGCGCGGCCTTCATTTCCTTCGGGAACACCCGTTGCGAAGTGCCGACAAAGGTTTCGATCCCTAGCCCGTGTACCCACTCGCGCAACTGCGCCGGGCCGAAACCGGCCAACCATGGCGCGACCTGCGACGCGCGCGCGGCGTAACGGGCCAGGAATTTTTCTTCGCGTTCGGCGTGGGTGATGTTGAGGCCGCCCTTGCCGGCAAGCAGGAATTTGCGTCCCACCGAGGGCATCGCGTCGTAGACGTCGACCTTTGCGCCGCCGGCCGCCAGCACTTCGGCAGCCATCAGGCCGGCAGGGCCGCCGCCGATGACGGCAACGGCTAAATCCACTTGGCTTTGCGAAAGCGGTAAAACAGGTAACCGTCGATGATCACCATCGCGGCCAGCGCCAGCGGGTAGCCCCAGCGCCACTTCAGTTCGGGCATCATTTCGAAGTTCATGCCGTAGATGCCGGCAATCAGCGTCGGCACCGCGACCAGCGCGGCGTAGCCGGCGAGCCGCTTGGTGACTTCGTTTTCCTGCAGCGTGATCATCGACAGGTTGACCGAAATCGCGGTGGTGACCATCTCGCGCGCGGCGTCGATGTTCTGGTTGATGCGCACCAGGTGGTCCGACACGTCGCGGAAATATTCGCCAAGTCCGGAGCACACCTGCGGCACACGCCCTCCGTGCAGCTTGCCGATGGCCTCGAGCAGCGGCGCGGTGGCATGTTTCAGCGTCATCAGGTCCTGCTTGATGCCGTACAGCGCTTCGATGTTGGCGCGCGGCGAAGTGCCGGCGAATATCCGGCCTTCGATATCCTCGAGCCGGGTTTCGAGGCTGTCGAGGATAGGGAAATAGCGGTCGACCACGGCGTCGATCAGCGCGTAGAGGATGTAGCCGGTGCCGTGCTGCATCAGCTCGGGCTCGCGCTCGCAGCGTGCGCGCACGTCCTGGAAATTGCGCTCGCTGCGGCTGCGCACCGACAGCACGTAGTTGCGCGCCACGAAAATATCGACTTCGCCGACGCGCAGGTCGTCGCCGTCGGGCTCGATCATGTGCAGCACGAAAAACAGCGAGTCGCCGTATTCCTCGAATTTCGGCCGCTGGTGGCCGTGGCGCGCGTCTTCTATGGCGAGCGGATGCAGGTCGAACTGTTGTTCCAGCCGGTCGAGCTCATGCGCTTCGGGATCGCGCACGGCCACCCACACGATGCTGTCATTGCGCGCGAGCCAGGTATGGATCTCCTCCTGCGCGACATCGGCGATTTTTTTGCCGTCGCGGTAGGCGACGCTGTTGACGAGCATGGCAGGTTTCCTCTGCGCCGATGATAACGCAGCAGCGGTGTGCGGACCCGGGTCAGGCCAGCCAGGGCCTTTGCGCGTGATAGGACTGCTCGTAACCCTCGATCGCCGGCAGCTGTTCCAGCACCAGGCCGATGTCGTCCAGCCCCTTTAGCAGGCGTTCCTTGTAGACCGGGTCGATCATGAACGGATGCGCGTCGCCCAGGGTGTCGGTGACGGTCTGCGCCGGCAGGTCGATGGCCAGCATGGCGCCGGGCTGAGCGCGCAACTGGTCGCGCAGGCCGCGGCAGATTTCCTCGGGCAGCGTCACCGGCAGCATGCCGTTCTGCAGTTCATTGGCGTAATGGATGTCGCCGAAAGAGGGTGCGATGACGGCGCGTATGCCCCAGTCGAGCAGTGCATACACCGCGCCTTCACGCGACGAGCCGCAGCCGAAATTGGCGCCGGCGACAAGGATGCCGGCGCGGCGGAAGGCGGGCTGGTTGAGCACGAAGTCCGGCTTTTCTTTTCCGCTGCCGTCGAAACGCATGTCATGGAACAGGAATGGATCGTAGCCGGCCTTTTCGCTGCGCAGCTTGCGCAGGAAACGCACGGGGATGATGCGGTCGGTGTCGACGTTGGCCATTTCGAAGGGCGCAGCGACGGCGGTGAGCGTGGTGAAGGGTTTCATGAGAGTCGATTTTTCCAAAAACATGACAGCCTCGTCAGAGGCATGTTTTTGTCATTATTCATGAGGGATTCAATGTTTTCCTGCGAGCAGTTTGCGCACGTCGGTGACGCGGCCGGTGACCATCGCCGCGGCGGCCATCGCCGGGCCCATCAGGTGGGTGCGCGCGCCCTTGCCCTGGCGGCCCTCGAAATTGCGGTTGGAGGTCGAAGCGCAGCGCTGACCCGGCGGTACCTTGTCGCCGTTCATCGCCGCGCAGCTGGAGCAGCCCGAGGCGCGCCATTCGACGCCGGCCTCGATGAAAATGCGGTCCAGTCCCTCGGCTTCGGCCTGGCGTTTCAGCGGGGTCGAGCCCGGAGACACCCAGGCCGGGATCACCGCCTTGCGGCCTTTCAGCACCGCGGCCGCAGCGCGCAGGTCCTCGATGCGGCCGTTGGTGCAGCTGCCGATGAAGGCGCGGTCGATGCGGATGTCGGTCAGCGGCGTGCCCGGTTTCAGGTCCATGTACGCCAACGCCAGTTGCGCGTGGTCGCGCTTGTTGGCGTCGCCCAGCGTCGCCGGATCCGGCACGCGTCCCGACACCGGCAGCGCTTCCTCGGGACTGGTGCCCCAGGTCAGCATGGGTTCGAGTGCTGCGCCGTCGAGCGTGACTTCACGATCGAAGCTCGCACCGTCGTCAGTGGGCAGTGTGCGCCATTGCGCGAGCGCCACATCCCAGTCCGCGCCACTGGGAGCGAACTCGCGGCCATGCAGGTATTCGTAGACCTTGTCGTCGGGTGCGATCATGCCGGCGCGGCCGCCGGCCTCGATGGCCATGTTGCACACCGTCAGCCGGCCTTCGATGGTCAGGCCGCGGATGGCAGCACCGGCGAATTCGATGACATGGCCGGTGGCGCCGGCGGTGCCGATCCTGGCGATGATCGCGAGCACGATGTCCTTGCCGGTGACGCCGGCGGACAGTTTGCCGTCGACAGTGACGCGCAGGGTTTTCGGGCGTTTCAGCCACAGGCACTGCGTGGCGAGGATCTGCTTCAGTTGCGACGCGCCGGTGCCGAAAGCGTAGGCGCCGAGCGCGCCGTGCGTCGAAGTATGCGAATCGCCGCAGGTGATGGTCAGCCCCGGCTGGGTGATGCCGAGTTCGGGGCCGATCACGTGCACGATGCCCTGGCGGTCGTCGGCCATGCCGTAATGCACGATGCCGTTGACCCGGCAGTTCTCCTCGAGCAGGCCGATCATGTGGCGCGCGTCGTCATCCTCGACCGCGGCCAGTCCCCGGTCGCGGCCCACGGTCGGCACGTAGTGGTCGGCGACCGCGAAGTTCTGCCGCGGCTTGCGCACGCGACGGCCTTCCTTGGCCAATGCGCCAAAGGCATGGAAGGAACCTTCGTGCACGAAATTGCGGTCGATGTGCAGCAGCGCGTCGCCGCCAGGTTTTTCGAGGATGACGTGGCTTTGCCAGATCTTGTCGAACATCGTCAGTGCCATTTCAGCGCTCCCATTTCAACGTCCCTTGGCGATGCCTTCGCGACGCGGATCGGCGCCACCCTGCCACCCGTCAGCAGTCCGCATGATGCCGTGCAGGCCGCTGGTCATGTCGCTGACGAGCACCTTGTGGCCGAGCGTGCGCAGCGGCGCTGCAAGCGCTTCCGCCGCTGTGCCGCGTTCGAGTTCCGTGGGCCCGTTGCGGCTGCCGGAATTGGGCAGCGCGATGGCCGCCTGGATGTCCATGCCCCAGTCCAGCACCGCCACCAGGGTTTTCGCGACGTAATTGATGATGCGGCTACCGCCGGGGGAGCCCACGATCAGGCGCAGCTTCCCGCCGTCATCGAACACCAGTGTCGGCGCCATTGAACTGCGCGGACGTTTGCCCGGCGCCACCGCGTTGGCCACCGGCCGGCCGTCATCGAGCGGATTGAAGTTGAAATCAGTGAGCTGGTTGTTGAGCAGGAACCCGCGCACCATCAGCCGGCTGCCGAAAAAACTTTCGATGGTGGTGGTCATCGATACTGCATTGCCGGCTGCATCGACTATGGCAATGTGGCTGGTGCCGGCAACCTCATCAAGTGAATCATCGGCATAGGCGAGTTTTGCGCCTGGTGGCCGGCCGGCTGCGGCCTTGCCCATGCTGCGGCTGCCGATCAGCCTAGCGCGGTCGGCAAGGTAGGCCGGATCGAGCAGTCCGCGCAGGGGCACGTCGGCGTAGCGGTCGTCAGCGACCCAGCGGTTGCGGTCGGCAAAGGCGAGCCGTCCCGCTTCGGCGAAGAGGTGGGTGGCCCGTACCGAGCCCGGGGTGGCGGAGGCGATGTCATGGTTTGCCAGCAGCGCCAGCATTTGCAGCACCGCGATTCCGCCCGAGGACGAGGGGGGCATGCCGCAGACGCGATAAGTGCGGTAGGGAGCGCACAGGGCTTCGACTTCGCGCACCGCGTAGGCGGCCAGGTCGCCCCCGGCGAGCGCACCGGGATTCGTCGCATGGCCGCGAACCGCCGCGACGATGTCGCGCGCGATGTCGCCGCGATAGAAGGCATCGGAGCCTCCGGCGGCCAGCGCGCGCAGCGTCTGCGCGAATTCCGGGTTGCGCAGCATCGTGCCCGCAGGTTTGGGGTTGCCGTCGGCATCGAAAAAATAGGATCCTGCCGCGGCTTCGCCTGACATCGCGCCAGAGCGCAGCAGCAGCGCATGCAGGCGCGGGGACAGCGGGAAGCCGTTTTCGGCCAGCCCGATCGCCGGTTCGAACAGTTTCGCCCAGGGCAGCTTGCCGTGGCGACGATGCGCAAGCTCCAGCAGGCGCGCCAGTCCCGGCGTGCCAACAGAAAGTCCGCCGGTGACCGCTTCGCGGAAACGCATGGGCTTGCCATCACGCATGAACAGTTCCGCCGTCGCGGCGGCCGGCGCAGTCTCGCGGCCGTCGTAGGCGCGGACGGTTTTTTGCCCCGCGTCGTAGTGCAGCAGGAAGGCGCCGCCGCCAAGGCCGGAGGCGTGGGGCTCAACCAGATTGAGCACCAGTTGCACCGCAACCATGGCATCGACCGCGCTGCCGCCGCCATCGAGCATCTGCAGGCCGGCATCCACAGCGAGCGGATGTGCCGCGGCAACCATGTGCCGTTGCGCACGGGCGAGCGTTTTTTCGCTGCGCCCGCTTTCCGGTTCAGGCTGCGCAGGGCGGTCGACCTGTGCCGCCAGCGGAGTGCAAAGCGCCGCCCACAGTGCCGAAGCAAGGATTGCGACGCGTAGCAAGGCGTTCATCCCGGTCGATACTCCGGGCATTCCATGAAAGTCTGTTTCATTGGCATTTACTTGGTATGGACGGCAAAGCGGCTAAAGGCCGGCGCGCTGGTCTTCCGGCAGGCCGTAGCGGTTTTCCAGTTCCTGGATTTCCGGCAGGCCGGCGATGTCGGTGAACTGTTTGAAGTTGGCGACCTTGTCGCGCAGGTGCGCGATCGAGCCGGTCTTCTTCAGTTCGCGCAGCAGGTTCTGCATCGCCGGGATCGCGGCGAGCAGCATCCAGTTCGGATAGATCGCCAGCCGGAAACCGAGTTTGCCGAGTTCGTCGGCCGGCAGGTCCGGCGTTTTGCCGCTGGCAGCCATGTTGTAGAGCAGCGGTACGCCCTTGAAGCGTTTCGCCACGACTTCCACCTGCTCACGGCCCACCGGCGCTTCGATGAAGAGCACGTCGGCGCCGGCTTCGCGGTAACGTTCGCCGCGTTCGAGCGCGGCATCCATGCCTTCGACGGCAATGGCGTCGGTGCGGGTGATGATCACGAAATCGTCGTCGCGCCGCGCGTCGCACGCCGCCTTGATCTTGGCGACTATCTCGTCGACCGGGATTACCCGTTTGCCGGCGAGGTGGCCGCAGCGTTTGGGCCAGGACTGGTCTTCGATGTGCACACCGGCGACGCCGGCCTTTTCGTAATCGCGGATGGTGCGCCGGGTGTTGATCGGATTGCCGTAGCCGGTGTCGGCGTCGGCGATCACCGGCAGCCCCGAGGCATCGGCGATGCGCCCGGCATTGTCGATCATTTCGCTGGCGGTGAGCAGGCCGACGTCGGGCATGCCCAGCCGCGTCAGGCTGGTGCCGAAGCCGGTCATGTACACCGCTTCGAAACCTTCCATTTTCACCAGCCTTGCGCCAAAGGCGTCGGCGACGCCGGGGGCCACCGTGCACACCGGGCGCGCCAGCAGCGCGCGCATGCGGGTGGTGACACGTGTTTCGGTTTTGTTCATGGTTGTATTCCGTATGCGCTTATTGAAATTTCAGTCCGAGTTTTTTCACCAGCCCCTGCCATTGCCGCAGTTCATCGCGGATGCGCTTGCTGAATTCTTCGGGCGAACTCGCGCCGGGATTTGCGCCGAGGCCGCGGAAACGCTCGGCGACGGCATCCTGACCCATGGTCTTGCGCACCGCCGCGTTCAGCGCGGCGACCACCGGACGCGGCGTGCCGGCCGGCGCCAGCAGGCCGAGCAGCGTTGCCGCCTGATAACCCTTGTAGCCGAGTTCATCCAGCGTCGGCGTGTCGGGCAGCGCGCTGGCGCGCTGCGGCGTGGTCACCGCCAGCACTTTCAGCCGGCCGTCCCTGACGTAGCCTATCGATGCCGCGAGCTGGTCGACCATGGTTTCGACCTGGCCGCCCAGCAGTTCCGCCAGGGCCGGGCCGCTGCCCTTGTACGGCACGTGCAGCACCCTGATGCCGGCCATCTGGGCGAAGAGTTCAATCGCGAAATGGTTGGTGGTGCCGGCGCCGGCGGAAGCCATGGTGACCTTGCCGGGCCGCGCCTTCGCCGCCTTGACCAGCTCGGCGACCGTGGTGATGCCGGCCCGTGGACTGGCGAGCACCACGAGCGGCACCGCCTGCACCGTCGAGATCGGGGCGAAGTCCTTCAGCGAGTCGTAGGGCAGGTTTTTGAAAATCACCGGGTTCACCGACAGCGGCCCGCTGGAGCCCACCAGCAGCGTGTAACCGTCGGGCGTCGATTTGGCCACCATCGCCGCGCCGAGGTTGCCGCCGGCACCGGGACGATTGTCCACCACCACGGTCTGGCCCAGCACCGTTCCCAACGGTGGCGCGATGATGCGCGCGGAAATGTCGACGTTGCCGCCGGGCGCGTAGGGCACGATGAAACGGATGGGCCGCGAAGGGAACTGTTCGGCAGCGAATGAAGGCAGGGACAGAGCGGCCATTGCAAGCAGCAACAGATTTTTTTTCATTGTTCTCTCTCCGGGATATTGCAGTCGGGAGGAAGGTTTATCCTGCCGCCCCCTCCAAGAGGACTTCCTTCGGGGCGCGCTTGGCGCCGGCGCCGGTGTCGTATTCGACGTTGGCGAGTTTTTCGGTGCCCCACAGCTGTTTCAGCAGCGCGGCGGCCGCGGCCTTGCCGATCACCGGCTCGGCGAGCTCACTGAACTTGTCGTTGAGTTCCTCGTCGGTCAGCGGCAACTCCGGATCCCCTTTGCGGTAAGGCTGGAAATGTTCGAGCCTGCGGCCGTCGTTGAGTTCGATCGTGACCTGTGCCGCGCGCTGTCCCGGATAACCCTTGGACAGCACGGGGTCGGCGACCGGTTCGATCTTTTTGATCATCGCACGCACCTCGGCATCGTTCATGCGCCCGGGCAGGAAGGCATTGAGCCGCACGCTGCCGTGCACCAGCGCATGCGCGACGGTGTACTGGATGCTGAACTTGGCCTGGTATTCACCTTCGGGCGTGGCGTTGTCGATGATGTCGAGGCCGGCCTTGTAGGTGGCGAGCCTGATGTGTTTGACGTCCTGGTGTCTGAAGCCGTGCTGCTTCTGCAGGTGCAGCACGCCGTCGATCGACGGGAAGGTGTGGCCGCAGCAGCCGTGGTTTTTGAAGGTGACGTGGTTGATGTGGTAATCCTTGCCCAAGCCCTTCGTCGCCTTGCTCCAGTCCGGGTTCACGCTCATCGCGTTGCCGAAGCCGGATTCGCCTTCCATGATGTCGAGCGCGCCGGTGACGCCCTTCATCGCCGCCATCGCCGCCCAGCAGCCGGCATCCGCGGCGTGGCCGCCGTGCAGCGGCTTGGTCATCGCCTGCGACAGGAAAGCCTGCTTCAGTCCCGAGGCGAAACTGCCGACCGTGGCCATCGCGTGCATGAACTGTTCCTTGTTCGCGCAGAGCACCGTGGCCGCGGCCGCCGCCGCGCCGAAGGCGCCGACGGTGCCGGTGGTGTGCCAGTACTTGTAATGCGAGGGCATCACCGCCTCGCCGATGCGCGTCGAGATTTCGTAACCGACGATGACGCCGCGCAGGAACCGGTCACCGGAAGCGCCGCTGGCCTGGGCTGCGGCCAGTGCTGCCGAAATCACCGGGCTGCCCGGGTGGTAACCGGCGTCGCGGTAGATGTCGTCGAATTCCACCGAATGCGAAGCCGCGCCGTTGATCATTGCCGCCGCGCGCAGCGTCGCGCGCCGCCCGGTTGCCAGCCGCGCGCGGCCGCGGTCGAGGTCTTCGGCGAAAGCCTGTTCCAGCAGGGTGGCCGGCGTGACCATGCTGCCCGGCAGCAGCGAGGCGTACCAGTCGATCACCGCGCGCTTGGCGTGGTGGATCACCTCGGGCGGCAGGGTGGAAGTCTGTTCGCGGATCGCGTAGTCGGCGAGTTCTTGCATCAGCATGATGGTCTCCTGGTCTCGGTATTTGCTGCGTTTTGCTGCGCCAGCCGCACCACGGCAGTCACGTCGTTGGGCGTGAGCCTGCCGATGGGGCCGGTTGAATAGGCTGCGACATGGATCTTCAGGTCCGGTTTCAGCAGGAAACCGGTGGCATGCAGGATTTTGCGCTCATGTTCGATGAATGCGCCAGTGCGGCGGCTGATATCCTGGTAATCCAGCCCGTAGCCGACGGCAAAAGCGAGTTTCTGGTTGTCCACGGTCTTGCGCGCCTCCTCCGGCTTGTCCACCGACGCGGCGATCACTGCCACGCCGAGCTGTTTCAGGTCCGGCAGCCAGGTCTGGTAGTCAGCCAACTGCTGACGGCAGTACCTTCACCAGTCGCCGCGGTAGAACAGCAGCACGCACCACTGTCCGGCGGCAATCTGCGAGATGGTCCTTGCCCCGCCTTCGACCAGGTTCAGTTCGAGGTCGGGAAAGGCGTCGCCGCTGTCGAGCTTGTTGCCGAGGCTTTGTGCCATGGTTGCTGCTCCTCCGGCCGGCCGCCTGCGGCACGGCCTGGTTGATTACTGCCGGACGACCAGGCCGTCGACGGCGACTACACCTTCATGTTCTTTTTTGACGATCAGCGGGTTGATCTCCGCCTCGGCGATGCTGTCAAAGGCCGCCAGCCGAGAGAAGGCCGCCACTGCGTCGGCCAGCGCCTTGCAGTCGCCCCTGGTCATGCCGCGGTAGCCGCGGATCACTGCCAGGCCCTTCACTTCCTCGATCATCTGCAGCGCGGTCTCGGGCGTCACAGGCGCCAGCCGCATCGCGAAATCCTTGTAGATCTCGGCGAGCACTCCGCCGACGCCGAGCACCACCAGCGGACCCACCTGCGGATCGCGCTTGTAGCCGACGATGACTTCGGCCAGCCCGCGCTCCATGCGCTGCACCAGGATGCCGTTCAATTTCGCCTGCGGATGCTTTGCCTTGACGCGCGCATAAATGTCTTCAGCCGCCTTCTTCAGTTGCGACGCGTCACCGACCCCCAATACCACGCCGCCGGCATCGGTCTTGTGCGCGATGTCTGGCGAGAGGATTTTCGCCACCACCGGCCAGCCGATGTCGACCCTGGCATTGGCATCGGCCATCACCGCGGTCTGCGCCTGCGGTACGCCCAGCGCGCCGAACACCGCGCAGGCCTGTTGTTCATTCAGTTGCTTGCCGGTCGCGGCCTGCAGCAATTGGCCAGCTGCAGCGCTGCGTTTGGCATCGGGCGCGGGAATTTCCAGGGGCGGCGTCCAGTCGCGCCAGGCGCGAATCGATTCAGCGCAGGATTCCGGCGTGCGGAAGCCGGCGACGCCGGATTGCGCCAGCAGTTTCAGCGAAGCTTCGGCATGCGGCGCGAGGAACACCGCCAGCACCTTGTCGCCGCGGTCGGCTTCGACCAGCGGTTCGACAGCGATCTGCGGCTGGAACTGCGCCGAACTGCCGGCCACCGCCAGCACCAGGTCGCAATGGTCGGAGGCGAGCAGCGCATTGAGCACGCCGCCGTAGATTTCCTTTTTCGCGCCGGCCAGCGTGAGGTCGGTGATGCGCGACTTGTTGATGACGATGTTCTTCTGCGCCAGTGACTGGACCAGCGCGTCGGTCGGGCCGACGACATCGACGCCGTAGGTGCCGATGCGGTCGACCACGCAGGCGGCGCCGCCGCCGGTGGTGGTCATCGCCGCGACGCGGTGGCGCTTGCGCGGTTTCTGGCCCTTGAGCAGCGCCGGCAGTTCGAAAAGCGCTTCAAGGGTGTCAACGCGCAGCATGCCGTGTGCCTTGAAGAAGGCGTCGACCGCGGCGTCGGTGCCGGCCATCGCGCCGGTATGCGAGGCGGCGAGGTCCTGGCCGACTTCGGAGCGGCCGAGCTTGTAGACGATCACCGGCTTGCCGGCGTCGTAGGCGCGGCGCGAGGCATCCGCGAGGTGCGGCGCATCGCGGATGGTTTCCATGAACAGCAGGATCGCGTCGGTGTGCGGATCGTCGACCAGCAGGCCGGCGAGTTCGCCGACGCCGAGGTCGGCCTCGTTGCCCACCGAAATCAGTTTCGAGAAACCGACGCCGCGGCCCAGACCGCGCGACATCAGCCCGCCCATCATGCTGCCGGATTGGGACACGATGGCGAGGCCGCCCGGTGTGATCTCCAGTTTCTCGAGCACGGCATTTACTGACAGCGCGAGGTGGGTCTGGGTGCTCAACAGGCCGATGCAGTTGGGGCCGACCAGCCGAGTGCTGCTGCCGCGGATGATGTCGTTGAGTTTCTGCTGTTTGGCGCGGCCCTCGGCGCCGGTTTCAGCGAAGCCGTCGCTGTAGACCGTGACCACCGGAATTTTTTTGGCAACGCATTGTTCCAGCGCCGCGGGCACGGCCTTCGCCGGCACCATCACGAAAGCATGGTCGACGTCGCCCGGGATCGCGGTGACATCGGGATAGGCCTTGTCGCCGAAAATTTCGTCGCGGGCCGGGTTGACCGGTATCAGTTTGCCCTGGTAACCGTGGCGCTTCAGGTAGCGCTGCGGGCGCGAGGTGTTTTTCTTCTCGTCGCTCGAGGCACCGATCAGTGCAATGGTGCGCGGATCAAAAACCGCCTGATAAAGTGGATTGGTCATGCGTGGTGTCTTGCGCGGCGCGGCGGTCGCGCGCGGGTCAGGATTTCGGGGGGCGCTGCGAGAACGTGCGTTCAAACACGCCCTCGGCAATGCGGTTCTTGAGAATTTCGATCGAGCCGCCGGCGATCATCCAGCCGCGGCACTTGCGGAAACAGTATTCCACCAGCGATTCGTCGGTATAGCCCATGCCGCCCATGATCTGCATCGCCTCGTTGCAGATGTCGAAACCGGCCTGGTTGCAGAAGGCCTTGGCGATCGCAGTGTCGTCGGCCGAGGGGATGCCGTTGTCGGCGTTGACCGCGGCTTTGTAGAGCAACAGCTGGCCGGCGTCGAGCTT
>JBFWOE010000089.1:0-12415 GCA_050250695.1 Burkholderiales bacterium | reverse complement strand
TGCGCGAGGGCAGCCCCGAACAGATCGCGGCGCTGTTACAAAACGGCGCCGCCGACATCGGCATCGCCACCGAATCGGAAGAAGCCTTCACCGGCCTGCTGACGCTGCCCTGCGCACAGTGGACGCGCAGCGTGATCACCCCGCTGCGCCATCCCTTGCTCGATGCCGGGCCGCTGACGCTGGAAAAAATCGCCGCGTATCCGCTGATCACCTATGATTTTGCGTTCACGCCGGGGGCGCCGATCCAGCGTGCCTTCGCTGACGCGGGCATCCAGCCGAACGTGGTGCTCACCGCGATCGCTGCCGACGTGATCAAGGCCTATGTAGAAATGGGCATGGGCATCGGCATACTCGCCAAGATGGCCTTCGACCCGGCGCGCGACCACGGCATTCGCCTGATCAATGCCGACCACCTGTTCGAACCCAGCACCACGCGCATCGCGCTGCGCCGCAACGCCTGGCTGCGCGGTTATGTCTACGATTTCATCGAGCTGTTTTCACCATCGCTGAACCGCGATGTGGTCGGTACCGCGCTCGCGACACCTGGCGCCGGCTGATTCTCAGGCCGTCATCCGCGCACGCAGCCGGTTGCTCAGCGCATCGACCAGCGAAACCAGCACGATCATTGCGATCAGCACGCTGGCGGCCTCGGAGGTCTGGAACAGGCTCAGGTGAAAATGCAGCATCTGCCCAAGCCCGCCGGCACCAACCACGCCGAGTATCGCCGCCGCGCGCACGTTGATTTCCCAGCGGTACATCGAATAACTCATCAGCTGCGGAATCACCTGGGGGAAAGTCGCATACCAGAATGACGCCACAGCGCCGATACCGTGGCGGCGCAGGCTGGCGTGGGGTTCCGGCGGCGCATTCTCCAGCGATTCGGCAAACAGCCGCCCCAGCACCCCGGTCGTGTGCACCGCCAGCGCAAGGGTTCCGGCAAAAGGTCCGAGGCCGACGGCAATCACCGCCATCACGGCCCACACGAGTTCGGGAATGGCGCGCAGCACGTTGAGCAGCAGGCGCGCCAGTCCGCGCGGAACCCTCCCCCATCTGCCGGATGCAGGCAGCGCGACCAGCAGGCCGCAGACGCATGCAATCAGCGTACCCAGCCATGAAATCGCCAGTGTTTCAAGCGTTGCGTAGGCGAGCTTCTGCAAAAACACCGCATCGACAGCCGGCCGGGCAAAGCCATGGATGAATTCGCCCATCTTCACGGCAGCGGTGCGCGAAAAAAAACTGGCCCAGTCGCCGGACAGGCTGAACACGCACAGCGCCAGGAACAGCAGCGCCGCTGTGAGTCCGGCCAGGGCTCCCCAGGCGAGCTTCATGCGAGCACCCTGCGCAGCAACGCGCTGACCAGGTCCGCGACCCAGACCAGGGCGACGAACACCA
This sequence comes from Burkholderiales bacterium, assembly GCA_050250695.1. Lineage (GTDB taxonomy): Bacteria > Pseudomonadota > Gammaproteobacteria > Burkholderiales > SG8-41. Next base: position 11,023 of record JBFWOE010000089.1, on the reverse strand, counting down.
GCAGCATCGTCAGCACTTCCGCGCCGGCGAGCATTTTCATCGACAGCTCCATCTGCTGCCCCAGGCCGCCGGCACCGACAAAACCCATCACCACCGAGGCGCGGATCGCGCATTCCCAGCGGTAGATGGTGTACGAGGCCAGTTCCGGCAGGCTCACCGGCAGGGCCGCATACCAGAATGCCTGCAGCCGTCCCGCCCCGTTCTGCAGCAGCACCGTGGCAGCCTGGTTATCCGCCGATTCAAGAATTTCGATGTAAACCTTGCCCAGCATGCCGCCGTAGGTGATGCCGATGGCCATCACGCCCGCCGTATCCCCCAGACCGACGGCACGCACGAATATCATCGCCCACACGATTTCCGGGATGCTGCGCAGGAAAATCAGCAGCCAGCGGGTCGCCGTGCGCATCATCGCGGGCAGCGCGGCCATGCGCCCCGTGGCAATCCGCGATATCGACAGTATGCGCGTTGCCGCCAGCGCCGCCGGCAAGGCAATGGTTATGGCGATCGCGGTGCCCACGGTGGCAATGGCCACGGTTTTCCAGGCCGCCTCGATGACCAGCTGCAGGAAATCCGGCGCCGTCTCTGGAGGAAAAAAACTGCCGAGAAACTGGCCCAGCGCATCCAGGCTGGCGTCACCCCACAGCGTTGCGGGATTGAATTCCGTCAGATATCCCGCGGGAAACAGCAGTACCAGGAAAACCACTGCTGCGGTGATCCTGCCGTGCCAGGCGGGGTCGCGCAGCCGGTGTCCGTCGCTTACGTGCATCGACTCAGCTTCAGCACCGCCGTCGGCTCTTCCGGCAGCGTCTGCACCGATGCATTGAGTTCAGCGCCGTACAGGTCGGCCAGCCGTTCGTCGCTGACCTCCGTACGCGGCAGGTCGAACACCACCTGCCCCGCCTTGACACCGATCATGCGCGGGAATTGCGCCAGCGCCAGGTCCACTGCGTGCAGGCTGACCAGCAGCGTTGCCCGCCTTGCGGCGGCTTCGGCCTGCAGGACTTCGAGCGCATTGAGCGCCAGCGCCGGATCCAGCGAGGATACCGGCTCGTCGAGCAGCAGCAGTTCCGCGTCTGAAGTCAGCAGGCGCGCCAGCGCGACGCGCTGGCGTTCGCCGCCAGACAGCTTGTCGCAACGCAGGAACAGCTTGTCTTCGAGGCGAAAACGCTCGAGCGCAGCACGCGCGATTTCAGCATCCTGCGGGTAAACCAGGGAACGCAGCGCCTTCCATGCGCTCCATTGCGGCAACCGGCCCGCCAGCACGGCATGCACAACGCGCTGCCGCGGCGGCAAGGGCGGCAACTGCGGCGCAAGGAACAGACGCCGCCGCAACGCATGCAGCTCTGCCGTCGGCAACTTCCAGGGATCGATGCCCAGCACCCGCACCGATCCCGCTGCCGGCCGCAATGAGCAGGCGAAGGTCGCCAGCAGCGTACTCTTGCCCGCTCCCGAGGGCCCGATCACCGCGACCTGCTCGCCCGGCGCCAGGGACAACGTCACGCCGTCCAGCGCCGGCGCGCCGGTCGCATACGACACCCGCACCCCCGCGAGCGCGGTCGCCGGGGACACCCGATGCGGATCAGCCTGCACTACTTGAGCAAACCGGCGGAGCGCGCCGCCTGCTCGATGCTCTTGTAGTTATCGACCTTGGTCGGAATGAAACGCGTGGCGCGCTGCAGTTTCAGTATCTCGGCATGCTCGGGATTCTTCGCATCCAGCGCCAGAAATGCCTTGCGGATCTTCTCGACAACCGCCTTGTCGAGGTCGCCGCGCACAGTCCAGTTGTAATCGTAGTACGGCGGCGTGGTGTAGAACACCCGGACCTGCTTCGGGTCAATCCGCTTTTCTTCGACCAGCTTTTCCCAGACCGAGATGTTCAGCGCGCCGGCCTCGACCTTGCCGCCGGCAACCTGCAGCGCGGTGGCATCATGGGCGCCGGAGAAGGCGATGCGCATGTCCTTGTCCGGATTGAGGCCTTCCTTCAGCATGAACGACCTCGGCATCAGGTGGCCCGAAGTCGAGGACACCGAACCGAAGGCGAAATTCTTGCCCTTGAGGTCGCCCAGCTTGGCGATGCCGCTGCCGGCGCGGGTGATGAACACCGAACGGAATTTTTCATCCTCCTCGCGCTGCACCAGCGGAATCGCGGTTCCCTTGGTGCGGATATGCGCCTGCACGAAGGTGAAGCCGCCGTACCACACCATGTCGATCTTGCCCGCCGCCAGGCCTTCGACGGTTGCGGCATAGTCGGTGACCGGGGTGAATTCGACTTTCATCCCCGTCGCTTTTTCGAGGTACTTGCCCAGCGGGACGAACTTGCGCTGCAGCTGGGTCGGCGCTTCGTCCGGAATGGCGGAAACCTTGAGGGTCTGTGCCGCCATCGCTGAAGCCGAAAACAACATCGCAAAAATTACCGGCAGGATACGCATCATGAATTACTCCCTTGGTGTGGATCGGCAACGGAAAAGCAAAAAAAAGACAGCCCGGAATACGGGCTGTCTGCAAAAATTCTGGGGAGAAACAGGATGTTGCGAAAAACTGCGGGAACGGGAAGTTGGGCAACAAACACCGAACACCGGCGGCGGCACCGGTGATTTTTCCCGCAGGCATCCACCGCGCTGCCCCAGCCTATGCTGCGCGACAACGACCGCGAACTGCGCGAGATCAGACGTTCAAGCAGAAACATGGCGGTTTTCCTAGTCCCTGATATTGCCCGAGGCGGTTCCGGCGCCAGCGCCGGACAGACGCAGAGATATCAAACTTTGAGTCGGCGCACAACCGCGTCCCTTACAGGGATTAATTGCGGCGGGCAAAATCCCGGAACCTGAAACCGAGCAGCCACAAGGTGGCGAAGTAGGCCGCAGCGCCGGCAAACACCAGCAAGCCCAGCCGGCCCGTGCGTTCCAGCGCACCCGCCGTCAGCCAGCTTGTCGCCGATCCGGTCAGCATCCACAGCACCACGGCCATCACGCAGACCGCCAGCGCCAGCTTGAGCGCGAACCCGCCCCAGCCCGGCTGCGGCTGATAAATCCCGCGTTGACGCAGGCCGCGCAGCAGTAATCCTGCATTGAGGCAGGCGCCGAGGCTGATCGCCAGTGCCAGCCCGGCGTGGCGCAGTTCCCAGACCAGCACGAGGTTCAGCAGTTGCGTCGTCACCAGCGTGATGACCGCAAATTTCACCGGCGTGCGGATATCCTGCCGCGCATAAAATCCCGGCGCCAGCACTTTCACCGCGATCAGGCCCACCAGTCCGACAGAGTAGGCAATCACCGCGTCGCGCGTGCTTATGACATCGTTGGCGGTGAATGCCCCGTAGTGAAACAGCGTGGTGATCAGCGGCACTGCCAGCAGCGCCAGTGCCGCGGCAGCCGGCACCGCCAGCAGCAGCGTCAGGCGCAGCCCCCAGTCGAGCAGTTCGGAATAGGCCCGGGCCGACTGCGTCGCATGGTGTTTCGACAGGCTGGGCAGCAGCACGGTACCCAGCGCGACGCCGAGCATGCCTGCCGGAAACTCCATCAGGCGGTCTGCGAAATACAACCAGGTCACGCTGCCGGTGACCAGGAACGAAGCGAATATGTTGTTGATCAGCAGGCTGACCTGGCCGACGGACACGCCGAAGACTGCGGGCGCCATCTGTTTCAGTACCCGCCGCACTCCTTCGTCACCGAGGTCGAGCCTGAAACTCGGCAGCATGCCGATGCGTGCCAGGAACGGCAGCTGGAAAGCCAGTTGCAGCACGCCGCCGGCGAACACCGCCCACGCCAGTGCCTTGACCGGCGGATCGAACCACGGCGCGGCGAGCAGCGCAAAACCGATGAACGAAAGGTTGAGCAGCACCGGCGTGAACGCCGGCACCGCGAAGCGGCTCCAGGTATTGAGTATGCCGCCCGCGAGCGAGGTCAGCGCGATGAACAGGATGTACGGAAACACGATGCGCAGCAGGTCGACGGTCAGCGCGAATTTTTCCGGCGTCGCGGTGAATCCCGGCGCGCTGACGGTGACGATCAGCGGTGCGGCCACTACGCCGAGCGCGGTGACGACGACCAGGGCCAGCGTCAGCAGCCCCGCCACATGATCGACCAGCGTCCGCGTCGCCGCTTCACCGCGCCGGTTTTTGTACTCGGCGAGTATCGGCACGAACGCCTGCGAGAACGCACCCTCGGCAAACAGGCGCCGCAGCAGGTTGGGAATCTTGAAGGCGACGAAGAACGCGTCGGTCATCAGCCCGGCGCCGAATATCCGTGCAATCACTGCATCGCGCACGAAACCGAGGACGCGTGAAATCAGCGTCATGCTGCTGACGGTTGCTAACGCTTTGATTAAATTCATTTATTCAAGAAATCGCGGCTGCGGGCCAGAACCTGCACGGCTTGCGGAAAAGGCCTGTTTTCATTATGATTGCGCCCTTTTTCCGAACGAAATCCGGAGTTTACATGGCCAATATTGCTTCAGCCAAAAAAGCCGCACGCCAGGCCGTCAAACGCCGCGCCCGCAACGCTTCGCAACGCTCGGCACTGCGCAGCGCGATCAAGGATGTCCGCAAGGCGATTGCCGCCGGCGACAAGGCAGCGGCCCGTGCCGCGTTCCAGAAATCGGTGAGCACCATCGACTCGATCGCCGACAAGGACATCATGCACAAGAATACCGCCGCGCGTCACAAGAGCCGGCTGTCGGCGGCCGTGAAAGCCATGGCGTAACGCACCATCCGGCGGCCGGATTGCCCGGCCGCCTTGGGGGCCGCATCACGGTTTTCAGCTGCCGGTATCGCGTTTTGCTGCGGCAGCCTCGGCCTCGGCAGCAATATCTTCCGGTCTTTTGGCCTTGCGCCCTGGACGCAGTTTCAGCCGGTTGTCGCGGGCAAACTGCAGCAGGAATTCGAATGCCGCAGGATTGCGGCTCTCCAGCGCGCGGTCAACGGCGACACAGTGCAGGCCGCCGGCAAAAATCGGTTTCAGGAACGGCGAATAGGCGAGATAACCATCCTCGCTGAACACCGACAGCATGCCGCTCAGGCGCTCGGCCCAGTCGCTGGGCCGGAACGTTTCGCCGGTTTCGGTAATCCCCAGGATGACGATTTCGGGCGAACCCTCGAACATGATGCAATCCCTGTATTTGTCGTTGAAAAGTCTAGCAGAACACTCCCCGGTTTCGCTCTGCAAAGTCGCGGAAATTTCACTTGCCAAGCAATTCCGGGTTGAATGAGAATAACCCGGCCGGCGGCTTCAAGCCGCCGTATGTTTTTGTGGAGAATCCATCGTCATGTCTCATGTGATGAACACCTACGGCCGGCTGCCGGTCACTTTCGAACGCGGGGAAGGCGTCTGGCTGTGGGACACGCAGGGCAAGCGTTATCTGGACGCGCTAGCGGGCGTGGCCGTGAACGCGGTCGGCCACAGCCACCCGAAGCTGGTGGCGGCACTGCGTGACCAGGTCGGCAAACTGATCCACACCTCCAACATCTACCAGATCGCGGCCCAGGAAAAACTCGCTGACCGCATTGCCGAAACCTCCGGCATGGACAAGGTGTTTTTCTGCAATTCCGGCGCTGAAGCCAACGAAGCAGCGATCAAGCTCGCGCGCTACTACGGCCACAAGAAGGGCGTCGAGCTTCCCGCGGTGGTGGTGCTCGAGAAATCCTTCCACGGCCGCACCATCGCAACATTGTCGGCCACCGGCAGCCGCAAGGTGCAGGCCGGGTTCGAACCGCTGGTGACCGGGTTCGTGCGCGTACCGTTCAACGACCTCGAAGCGGTGCGGCGCGTTGCCGCCTCCAACCGCAACGTGGTCGCCGTGCTTGCCGAACTGGTGCAGGGCGAAGGCGGCGTCAGCGTGTGCGGCGACGATTACCTGAAGGGGCTGCGTGAAATCTGCGACGCCAACGGCTGGCTGCTGATGCTCGATGAAGTGCAGACGGGCATGGGACGCACAGGCAGGATGTTCGCATTCCAGCACTACGGCGTGATGCCGGACGTGATTGCCCTCGCCAAGGGCCTGGGCGGCGGCGTGCCGATCGGCGCCTGCGTCGCCCGCGGCGAAGCTGCCACGCTGTTCCAGCCGGGCAGCCACGGCTCGACCTTCGGCGGCAATCCTCTCGCCTGCGCGGCCGGACTCGCCACCCTGGAGATCATCGAATCCGAAAACCTGTGCCGCAACGCCGATGAGGTCGGCGCGCATATCCGGACCAGCCTGCAGCGCGCGCTCGCCGAAACACCGGGCGTCAGGGAAATCCGCGGCAAGGGGCTGATGATCGGCATCGAACTAGACCGGCCCTGCGGCGACCTGGTGAAAACCGCGCTCGAAGCCGGGCTGCTGATCAACGTCACCGCCGACAACGTGGTGCGACTGGTGCCGCCGCTGGTCATGTCGCGCGCGGAAGCCGACCAGCTCGTCGGCCAGCTCGCGCCGCTGATCCGCTCATTCCTGATGAAGGCCGCGTCGGCCGCCGCCTGAGCGGGCCACCGCGGAACAGCATGCAACTGCGTCACTATCTCCAGTTCCGGGATTTGAGCGCCGAGGAATACGCGCAGGTGTTCGCACGCGCCGCGTGGATCAAGGAGCGCTTCAAGCGCTACGAGCCGTACCTGCCGCTGCACGACCGCACGCTGGCGATGATCTTCGAGAAGCAGTCGACGCGCACCCGGGTGTCGTTCGAAGCCGGAATGCTGCAGATGGGCGGCTCGGTGATCAACCTCACCTCCATCGACACCCAGATCAGTCGCGGCGAACCGGTCGAGGACATGGCGCGTGTCATCACGCGCATGGTCGACCTGGTGATGATCCGGACCTTCGAACAGCAGATCATCGAACGTTTCGCCGCCCATTCGCGGGTGCCGGTGATCAACGGCCTCACCAACGAGTACCACCCCTGCCAGATCCTCGCCGACATTTTCACCTTCATCGAGCATCGCGGCACGATCAAGGGAAAGACCGTGGCCTGGATCGGCGACTCCAACAACGTCTGCAACACCTGGCTGCAGGCCGCCGAAGTACTGGGCTTCAACGTCCACGTCTCGACGCCCCCGGGCTACGAGGTCGAGCCGGAACGCGCCGGGCTCTACGGCACCGACCATTACGAGGAGTTCAAGGATCCGATGGACGCGGTGAAGGGCGCCGACCTGGTCACCACCGACGTGTGGACCAGCATGGGCTTCGAGGCCGAAAACGAGGAACGCAAGCGCGACTTCGAGGACTGGTGCATCGACACCGACATGATGCGCGTTGCGAAAAGGGATGCGCTGTTCATGCACTGCCTGCCCGCGCACCGCGGCGAGGAAGTCACCGCCGAAGTCATCGACGGCCCCCAGAGCGTGGTCTGGGATGAAGCAGAGAATCGTCTTCACGCCCAGAAAGCCCTGATGGAGTTCCTGCTGCTGGGGCACGTCAAGGCCTGAACGCCCCGTCGCGTTAAAATCGCTGTCGCAAGCCCTGCTGCTGCAGCCCATCCGTTACACTCCGACTCAATCGACATGAAAAAAACCAGCAAAATCAAAAAGGTAGTGCTCGCCTACTCCGGCGGCCTCGACACTTCCGTCATCCTCAAATGGCTGCAGGACGTCTACGGCTGCGAGGTCATCACCTTCACCGCCGACATCGGCCAGGGCGAAGAAGTCGAGCCGGCGCGCAAGAAGGCGCGCCAGTGCGGTGTCAGGCAGATTTTCATCGAAGACCTGCGCGAGGAATTCGTGCGCGACTTCGTGTTCCCGATGTTCCGCGCCAACGCGGTGTACGAGGGCGAATACCTGCTTGGCACTTCGATCGCGCGACCGCTGATCGCCAAACGCATGATCGAGATCGCTCGCAAGACCGGTGCCGACGCGGTGTCGCACGGCGCCACCGGCAAGGGCAACGACCAGGTGCGTTTCGAGCTCGGCGCCTACGCGCTGATGCCGGAGGTCAAGATCATCGCGCCGTGGCGAGAGTGGAACCTGCTGTCGCGCGAAAAGCTGCTGGCTTATGCCGACAAACACGGAATTCCCGTCGACTACAAGAAGCGCAAGGGCGGCGCGCCGTATTCGATGGACGCCAACCTGCTGCACATCTCCTACGAAGGCGGCATCCTCGAGGATCCGTCGTTTGAGCCAGAGGACTCGATGTGGCGCATCACGGTGTCGCCGGAAAAGGCGCCCAACAAACCGGAATACGTTGAACTGACTTATGCCAAGGGTGACATCGTCGCCATCAACGGCAAAAAAATGTCCGCGGCAACCGTGCTGACCAGGCTGAACCAGCTCGGTGGCAAACACGGCATCGGCCGCCTCGACCTGGTCGAGAACCGCTACGTCGGCATGAAATCCCGCGGCTGCTACGAAACCCCGGGCGGCACGATCATGCTGAGGGCGCATCGCGCGATGGAATCGATCACGCTCGACCGCGAAGTGCTGGCGCTGAAGGACGACCTGATGCCGCGTTACGCACGGCTGATCTACAACGGCTACTGGTTCAGCCCGGAGCGCCTGCTGCTGCAGCAATTGATCGATTCCTCGCAGCACCCGGTCAACGGCACGGTACGCGTCAAGCTCTACAAGGGCACGGTGACCACCGTCGGCCGCGCCTCGAAAACCGATTCGCTGTTCGACCCCGCGATCTCCACCTTCGAGGACGACAGGGGTGCCTATGACCAGGCGGACGCCGGCGGCTTCATCAAGTTGAACGCGCTCAGGCTGCGCATAGCTGCCAAGCTGAGCAAGCGGCGCAAGTAAGAATCGAAAACAGGGAAGAACAGAACCATGCAGTTCGACAACGTCTCGGTCGTCAAGAAAGCCAACGTCTACTTCGATGGCAAGTGCGTCAGCCATACCGTGATCCTCGCCGGCGGCGTACGCAAGTCGGTGGGCGTGATCATGCCGTCTACGCTGACCTTCAATACCGACGCGCCGGAGCGCATGGAAATCATCGCCGGCCGCGGCCGCTACAAACCCGCGGGCGGCGACTGGCGACCGCTTTCCGCCGGCGACAGTTTTGACGTGCCGGGCAAATCCGCTTTCGACATCGAGGCAGCCGAGACCCTGCATTACGTCTGCCATTTCGGCTGATCCGGACGACCACTATCCTTGCCGCGCGCAATCGCGCGCGTTAATCACGCGCAACACAAACCCCTGCCCGCCGGAGACCGCATTGCATCCGGCGTATAATCCGGGACTGACCCAAAAACAGAAAGGGAGCGTGACATGCCCTCATTCGACATCGTTTCCGAGGTCAACCAGGTAGAGGTCCGCAACGCGGTCGACCAGACCAACAAGGAAGTTTCGACGCGTTTCGACTTCAAGGGCTCCGACGCCCGCGTCGAAATCAACGACAAGGAAAAAACGCTGACGGTATTCGGCGACGACGACTTCAAGCTCGGCCAGGTGCGCGACGTGCTGACTGCCAAGCTCGCCAAACGCGGCGTCGATACCCGCTGCCTCAAGCTCGGCGACTCCGAAACCATCAGCGGCAACAAGATGAAACAGCCGGTCACCGTGCGCGAGGGCATCGATCAGGAACTCGCCAAGAAGATCGTCAAGCTGATCAAGGACAGCAAGATGAAGGTCCAAGGCAGCATCCAGGGCGACGTGGTGCGTGTTTCCGGCGCCAAGAAGGACCTGCTGCAGGACGCCATTGCGCTGATCCGCAAGTCGATCACCGAATTCCCGCTGCAGTTCAAGAATTTCAGGGACTAAGCACTGTACACGGGGGGCACGTTGACAGCGCGCCGCCGTTCTCGCAGAATCGCCCGCATCATCACGGGGACGTTGGCAGACTCCCCGGTTCCAGACGCCCCGCGTCCAAGCGCTGCCTTCGTGTGCTGTTGGCATCGATAAGCCACTGCGAAAGAGACATCATGGATGCGGGCATTTCCCCGAAGAATCTGTTACAGGCGCGTAGCGGCGACGCTGCGCCGCTGCTGATCGACGTGCGCCGCGAAGCAGCATTCCGCGCCGCGCCCGACATGGCCGCCGGCGCCTTGCGGCGCGACCCCGCGACCGTGGAAACCTGGGCCGGCGAACTGCCCGCCGCAGCCGGCATCGCGGTCTACTGCGTGCACGGCCACGAGGTCAGCCGCAACGTGGCCCTGGCCCTGCGCGACCGTGGTCTCAACGCGCAGTTTGTCGAAGACGGCCTCGAGGAAGGTCTGCGCGCCGCCGGTGGTGCATTGATGGCGAAACCCGCAGGTGCCGCAACCCGCTGGATCACCCGCGAGCGGCCGAAAGTGGACCGCATCGCCTGCCCGTGGCTGATCTCCCGCTTCATCGACCGCAATGCCGAGTTTCTGTATGTACCGGCCGCTGAAGTCCGTTCGCGCGCCGCCGCGGACAACGCCATCCCCTATGACATTCCGGACGTGGCGTTTTCGCACGATGGCCCTCTGTGCAGCTTTGATGCTTTCATCAAAACTTACCGGCTGACGGATCCGGCATTGCTGCAACTGGCCGACATCGTGCGTGGCGCCGACACCGGGTGCCCGGAAATCGCCCCGCAGTCGGCCGGACTGGCCGCCCTGTCGCTGGGCCTGTCACGGCTGATTGCCGACGACCATGAACAGTTGCAGCAGGGCATGGTGATGTACGACGCACTCTACCTGTGGTGCCGGGAGGGTCAGGATGAACGGCACACCTGGAACCCCGAAGCCCTGCGCTGAACCGCAAGGAAATCGCGATGAATGAAACGCCGGCGACCACACCCAACTCGATTCCATTCGGCGAGGCTTTCCGCTTCTGGCTGAAACTCGGCTTCATCAGCTTCGGCGGGCCCGCGGGACAGATCGCGATCATGCATGAGGAACTGGTCGAACGCCGGCGCTGGATTTCCGAACGCCGCTTCCTGCACGCGCTGAACTACTGCATGGTGCTGCCCGGCCCCGAGGCGCAGCAGCTCGCCACCTACATCGGCTGGCTGATGCACCGCACCTGGGGCGGCATCGTCGCCGGCGGCCTGTTCGTGCTGCCTTCGCTGTTCATCCTGGTCGCGCTGTCATGGATCTACATGGCCTGGGGCGACGTGCCGGCGATCGCCGGCATCCTCTACGGCATCAAGCCCGCGGTCA
>JBFWOE010000088.1:0-12478 GCA_050250695.1 Burkholderiales bacterium | reverse complement strand
ACGCCCTGTCCAGGCACACGGAGAAGTGTCATGAGAGTACGCGCGCAACTCGGCATGGTGCTGAACCTGGACAAGTGCATCGGCTGCCACACCTGTTCGGTGACCTGCAAGAATGTCTGGACCAGCCGGCCCGGCATGGAATACGCCTGGTTCAACAACGTCGAGACCAAGCCCGGCATCGGCTACCCGAAGGAATGGGAGAACCAGGACAAGTGGAACGGCGGCTGGGTGCGCAACGCCGACGGCTCGATCCGGCCGCGGCAGGGCGCGAAATGGAAGCTGTTGATGCGCATCTTCGCCAACCCCAACCTGCCGCAGATCGACGATTACTACGAGCCGTTCACCTTTGACTACGGCCACCTGCAGAGCGCGCCGGAAATGAAGGCGACTCCGACCGCGCGGCCGCGCAGCCTGATCACCGGCAGGCAGATGGACAAGATCGTCTGGGGCCCGAACTGGGAGGAGATCCTCGGCGGCGAATTCAGCGGGCGTTCGAAAGACCGCAATTTCGACGACATCCAGAAGGACATCTACGGCCAGTTCGAAAATACGTTCATGATGTACCTGCCGCGGCTGTGCGAGCACTGCCTCAATCCGGCCTGCGTGGCGAGCTGCCCGTCGGGCTCGATCTACAAGCGCGAGGAGGACGGCATCGTGCTGATCGACCAGGACAAGTGCCGCGGCTGGCGCATGTGCGTCAGCGGCTGCCCGTACAAGAAGATCTACTACAACTGGAAAAGCGGCAAAGCCGAGAAGTGCATCTTCTGTTATCCGCGCATCGAAGCCGGCCAGCCGACCGTGTGTTCGGAAACCTGCGTCGGCCGCATACGCTATCTGGGCGTGCTGCTGTATGACGCCGACCGCATCGAGCAGGCGGCGAGCGTCGAACACGACCGCGATCTCTATCACGCACAGCTGGACATTTTCCTCGATCCGAACGATCCGCAGGTGATTGCCCAGGCCGCGAAAGACGGAATCCCGGACAAGTGGATGGAAGCGGCGCGCAACAGCCCGGTTTACAAGATGGCGGTGGAGTGGAAGGTCGCGCTGCCGCTGCACCCGGAATACCGCACACTGCCTATGGTCTGGTATGTGCCGCCGCTGTCCCCGATCAGCGCCGCCGCCAATGCCGGCCATGTCGGCGCCAACGGCGAAATACCGGACGTCAGCCAGCTGCGCATACCCGTCAAGTACCTCGCCAACCTGCTCACTGCCGGCGATACGGTGCCGGTGGTGCGCGCGCTGGAGCGCATGCTGGCCATGCGCGCCTACCAGCGCGACAAACACGTCAACCGGAAAACCAACACGGCCGTGCTGCAGCAGGTGGGCCTGACCCAGGCTGAAGTCGAGGCGATGTACCACGTCATGGCGATCGCCAATTACGAGGATCGTTTCGTGATTCCCAGCACGCACCGTGAATACGCGGAAAACACCTTCAACCTGCGCGGCGGCTGCGGCTTTTCTTTCGGCAACGGCTGCTCGGAGGGCACCGGGGAAACCAGCCTGTTCGGCAGCGAGAAGAAACGCACCATACCGGTCAAGCTGGAGGTCTGATCATGTTCGGAATCGACGGAAACACTCCAACCCCCGGCACCCTGCGCGTGCTGGCCGGCCTGCTGAATTATCCGGATGCCGGCATGCGCGGCGATTTGCCGGAGATGCATGGCATTTTGCGTGGGGAAGCGGCGCTGAAGGCCACGCGCCAGGCCGAACTCGAGGCGCTGATCGGTTCATTGACGGAATCCGATCCGCTGGATGCGGAGGCGGCGTATGTGGAGCTGTTTGACCGCAACCGCGCCACTTCACTGCATCTGTTCGAGCATGTGCACGGCGACTCCCGGGATCGCGGCCCGGCCATGATAGACCTCGCGCAGACCTACGAAAAAGCCGGGCTCTACCTGGCGCCGGGCGAGTTGCCCGATTACCTGCCGGTGGTGCTCGAGTTCGTGTCGACCCAGCCGGCGCGCGAAGCACGCGCCTTCCTCGGTGAAATGGCGCATATATTCAATGCCTTGTTCAACGCCCTGCAGGAGCGCGGCAGCCCGTACGCCAGCGTCCTCGGGGCGCTGCTGGAGCTGGCAGGGGAGCAGGCGCGGCCCGTGAAACTTCCTGCAGAACCGCCGCTGGACGAGAGCTGGGCGGAACCGCCGGTATTTGACGGCTGCTCGGCCAAGGGCCAGTCCCGCCCCGGCCAGCCGCAGACCATCCACTTTGCCCGCAGGGAACCGAAAACAGGAGCGGCCACATGAGCAATTTCGAATCCTATCTGCACAGTTTTTTCTTCAGCGCCTATCCGTACATCTGCATGGTGGTGTTCCTGGTGGGCAGCCTGGCCCGCTTCGACCGCGATCAGTACACCTGGAAGAGCGACTCGTCGCAGATGCTGCGCACCGGCACTTTGCGCTGGGGGAGCAACCTGTTTCATGTCGGCATCCTGTTCCTGTTCTTCGGCCACTTTGTCGGCTTGCTGACGCCGCACTGGGTTTACGAACCCTTCATTTCCCCGGCCAACAAGCAGCTGCTGGCCATCTATGCGGGCGGGATTGCCGGCTTCATCTGTTTTGTCGGTCTCAGCCTGCTGATCCACCGGCGGATTTTTGACCCGCGCATCCGCCTGACCAGCCATCGCACGGACATCGCCATCCTGATCATCCTCTGGGTGCAACTGGTGCTGGGCCTGATCACGCTGCCTTATTCGCTGTCGCATGCGGACGGCAGCGTGATGCTGGTGCTGTCGGACTGGGCGCAACGGGTATTCACCTTCCGCGTGGGCGGTGCGGAAGGCCTGATCCCGCTGGCCTGGCCGTACAAGGTGCACCTGGTGCTGGGCATGACCATCTTCCTGCTGTTTCCGTTCAGCCGTCTGGTCCATGTGTGGAGCGGTTTTGCCACCGTGTTTTACCTGTTCCGTCCACGGCAGGTGGTGCGCAGCCGCCGGCTCAACCTGCCTGCCGGGCATGACCAGCCGCGCCAGCCGGGAGGTGCGTGAAAATGACGCCGGAAACCATCAACGCAGAACCGGTCACGACCGCTGCCGTGGCCCGCATCAACGGCGTGCCGCTGCATGCTGCCGGAGAAATCCTTGCCGGCGAGGAGTTGCGCCAGCGCGCTTGCACCGAACTGCTGCGCCAGGCCGCCCAGGCCGCCGGACTGCTGGCGGCGGAAGACCCCGCGGCCGCCGACGGCGTGGTCAGCGAGGCGGCATCGGCGGCCATCGAGGCGCTGCTGGAAAAGACGCTCGCATTGCCCGAACCTTCCCTTGAGGACTGCCGTCGCCACTTTGCGGCGCACGCGGCCGGTTACCGCAGCGGAGAACGTGTCCGCGTGCGGCATATCCTGTTTGCGGTCACGCCCGGCGTGGACGTGACGTCGTTGCGCAAGCGCGCGGAGGTCGCCCTGCTCGATGTGCGTTGCCACGACGGCAAGTCAGCCGGCGTATTCGCCGCCGCGGCGCGCGAACTGTCCAATTGCCCCAGCGCGGCCGCAGGCGGCGACCTGGGATGGCTTGCCGCAGCGGACTGTGCCCCCGAATTTGCCCGCGAACTGTTCGGACACGTCGAGGTGGGGGTGTTGCCGCGCCTGGTGCACAGCCGTTTCGGCTTCCACGTGGTCGAGGTTCTGGAGCGTGATCCCGGCGCCGCCCAGGATTTCGAATCGGTACACGGTGCAGTGGCGAACGCGCTGCGCCAGCAGGCCTATGTCACTGCGGTGCGCCAGTATCTGCAACTGCTGGCAGGGCGGGCCGTCGTGGAGGGTGTGGATCTGGATGCGGCTGAATCGCCGCTGGTTCAGTAAAAGTCTCCGGAATCAAGACCATGAACATTTCGGATTTTGACGATCTGCTGCGTGCGGCACGCGGTCAACCCGAGCCGCAGCGGCTGCTGTTTGTTTTCGCCAACGCCGAATTGCCCGACGCTGCGACACCGGCGCAGCGGGCGCGATTCGAGGCGGGCGAGGGCGGGGCGCTCGTCCCGCTGATGGCCGTGGACAAGGCGCCCGAGGAATTGCGTTCCTTCGCGGCGCTGGTTGAAGAGGCGCGCCAGTTCGGGCCCGGCTGGTCGATCGTGTTTGTGGCCGGGCTGGCGGGACGCAACGGCAGTCCGCCGACCAGCGATGAAACCGGCCGGTCACTGGATCGCATGATCGAGGCGGTCAAGACCGGTGAATTCGGATCTTTCATGCCGTTCGACCGGCAGGGCAATCCGATGCTGATCGATTAACAGTTTGTTGACATTCTCGAAAATGATGTTATGCGCTGATGTGCAAGATTTTTCGACTCTCGTTAAGTCAATGACTTGTACGCGTGTGCGCTTGGTCGCTACGCTCCCCACGCGCTCGCGCATCACTTTTTCAACGGACTGTTAAGGCCCCGCCGTGCCGGGTCATGCGCTGTGGCAGCTGGGTTTCCGCCCGTTCTACCTGTTGGCCAGCCTGTTCAGCGCGGCCAGCGTGCTGCTGTGGGCGGCGCAATATTCGGGGCGGCTGCCGGCGGCTTATCTGCAGGGGCCGCTGTGGCACGGCCACGAAATGCTGTTTGGCTACACCATGGCGGTGGTTGCGGGTTTCCTGCTGACCGCGGTGCGCAACTGGACAGGGCTGCCGACACCGGCCGGCCGGCCGCTGATGACGCTGGCGGCGCTGTGGGTGGCCGGCAGGGTGCTGGTGCTGACGCCGCTGGGGACATGGTCTGCCGTGGTCAATGCGGCGTTTCCCGTCGCGCTGGCGGCAGCCATCGCGGTGCCGTTGTGGCGGGCACGCAATGTTCGCAACTATTTTTTCGTCGGCCTGCTGCTGGTGATGGGACTGCTGGTCGGGGCGCTGCATGCGTCACTGCTGGGAATGTTCGAACTGCCGCCGGGGTTCGGCCTTGTGCTGGGGCTGGACGTATTGTTGTTCATCATGGCGGTGATGGGCGGGCGCGTGATCCCGATGTTCACCAACAACGGCGTACCCGGCGCCGGCGCCGCGCGTCACGCGGTGGTTGAAAAAACGGCGCTGGGTTCGGTACTGCTGCTGTTCATCGCGGACCTGATGCAGTTGCAGGCGGAAATTGTCGCGGCGATCGCGCTGGTTGCTGCCCTGGCGCACGGCCTGCGTCTGTATCTGTGGCGGCCCTGGCGCACCCTGGCCGTGCCGCTGGTATGGATACTGCATGCGGCTTACGCGTGGATCGTGGTGCATCTCGTGCTGCGCGTGTGCTCCGGGCTGGGCTGGATTGCCGGATCGTACGCCATCCATGCACTCACCGTCGGCGCCATCGGCGGTTTGACGCTGGGCATGATGACGCGCACCGCAAGGGGGCATACCGCGAGGCCGCTGCGGGCGGACGGTTCCGAACTGACCTGCTTTCTGCTGATACAGGCAGCGGCGCTGGTGCGAGTTATTGGCGGCATGGTTTCCGCAACGCTATATCTACCGAGCATCCAGGTGTCGGGCGTGCTCTGGGCGCTTGCTTTTGGAATCTACACCGTGCGTTACTGGCCGGTGCTGACGCGGCCGCGCCTGGATGGAAAGCCGGGGTAATGCTCGCATGAATCGCAAACTACTGGGCGGAGTGATTGGTGTCGCGTTGTTGGCTGCGGCGATGTTATGGCTGGCATTCAACCGCGGACCGCTCGCGCCCATTCAGGTGCAAGTGGCCACCGTCAAAGAAGCCGCAGTGTCTCCAGGTGTGTTCGGCATTGGCACCGTGGAGGCGCGGCACTCGTATGCAATCGGACCGACCCAAGCCGGACGTGTGCACCGCGTGCTGGTGGACCATGGCGATGCCGTGAAGGCAGGGCAATTGCTTGCCGAGATGGAACCGGTGGATCTGGAGCAGCGTTTGAGAAGCGCGAGCGCGTTACAGCAGCGCGCGCAGCAATCAGTGCTGGTTGCCGAGGCACAGGTGCGGGAGGCGCAAAGCCGTCATCAGGTGGCATCCGCGAACGCTGCACGTTATCGTGCGCTGGCGGAGAAGAATTTTGTGAGTCGCGAGGCCGTGGAAATCCGCAACAATGAGGCTAGCGTGACCCGGGCCGGAATCGCAGCCGCCGAGGCCGCATTGCACGCGGCACGCCAGGATGTCGAGCGTGCAATTCATGATCGTGGTGCCGTGTCAAAGCAGCTTACGAATCTCAAACTGACCGCCCCGATCAACGGTCTGGTTGTTGCGCGTGACGCCGAGCCCGGAACTACGGTGGTGGCCGGTCAGACCGTAGTGCGGCTGATCGATCCGCGTAGCGTATGGGTGCGTGCCCGGATTGATCAGTCACGGACGGCCGGACTGGTGCCGGGGCTGTCCGCAGATGTGGTGCTGCGCTCTGACCAGTCAAGGCGTATTGCCGGGAAGGTGGCACGGGTCGAAATTCAAGGCGATGCGGTAACCGAAGAACGGATAGTGACGATTTCATTTTCCTCATCGCAACAGATGTCGCTTGGTGAGCTTGCAGAGGTCACCATATATCAGGAGAAGCACCCCTCCGGTTTGGTGATTCCCGGTGCCGCGGTGAAACGAGTCGGTGAACGACAAGGCGTGTGGCAGATGATAGACGGCAAGGCCCGGTTTCGCCCGGTGAAGACCGGGGTTAGGACCCTGGATGGCATGATTGAGGTGATCGATGGGCTCGCAGCAGGCGACTCGATGATCGTTTACAGCAGCGCGCCATTACATGAAGGGGTCAAAGTGGTAATGGGTGAAACATCATGATTAACCTGGCGAGTCGCGATATCGCGCATGGTCTGGGACGCTACCTGCTAACCAGCCTTGGTCTGGGGCTGCTGATCGGCGTTACATTGAGCATGGCCGGTATTTACCGCGGCATGGTGGAAGACGCCAAGGTTTTGCTCCACAGCTCTACTGCCGATATTTGGGTGGTGCAGCAGCATACACTCGGCCCGTTCGCTGAATCGTCCAGCCTGCATGATGACGTTTACCGGGGGCTGCTCGGGCTCCCGGGAGTGGCGACGACCGGTAACGTGACTTTCCTGACCATGCAGGTGAAGCGGGGTCGTGATGATGTGCGCGTCATGATTTCCGGATTCGAACCCGGGCGCCCCGGAGAGCCGACGTTGCTGGTAGCGGGGAGGCCGTTGACGCGTTCGCATTTCGAGGCGATCGCGGATGTCATGACAGGGTTCAAGGTCGGTGACCGTATCAGCATCCGGCGCAATGAATACACGGTGGTAGGGCTCACGCGCCGCATGGTATCCACCAGTGGTGATCCGATGGTGTTTATTCCGCTGAAGGATGCGCAGGAGGCGCAGTTTCTCAAGGACAACGAGGCGATTCACAATGACAGGAAGCGGCTTGCGGCAAACCCTGCACTCAATCGTCCCGGTGTTCCGGGATTGCTGGCGGCAGTGGAGGCCAACCAGTTCTCCAATCGCAATGTAAACGCCGTTCTGGTGCGGGTGCAGCCGGGGTGGGACCCACGGGTCGTTGCCGACAACATCAAACGCTGGAAGTACCTGCAGGCCTACACCAGCGCCGACATGGAGGAGATACTGATCGCCAAGCTGATAGCCACGTCGGCGCGCCAGATTGCCGTCTTCCTGATGATACTTGCGCTGGTAACCGCGGCGATCGTCGCACTGATCATCTATACCATGACTCTCGCGAAGATCAGGGAGATCGCGGTGCTCAAGCTGATCGGCACCAGAAACATCACTATCGCCGGCATGATATTGCAGGAAGCGCTGGGTCTCGGTGTGATCGGGTTTGTGACGGGAAAGCTGGCGGCAACGTTGTGGGGGCCGTACTTTCCGAAATATGTACTGTTGCTCAATGCGGATGCCGTTCTCGGATTCCTGATGGTTATGCTCATATGCGCAATGGCGAGCATACTCGGGATCCGTGCGGCATTGCGCGTCGATCCGGCGGAAGCGATCGGTTGAATGGACGGCGGCGCAAGCGGCATTGCCCCGGCGATCCGGATCGAGGGCCTGACCAAGCGTTACGGCGAAGGTGCGACCGCGGTGGACGCTCTGAAAGGCGTGGACATGGTGGTTTACCCTGGAGAGGTGGTCGGATTGATCGGACCGAGTGGCTCGGGCAAGAGCACGCTGTTGAAATGTCTTGGTGCCGTGATCGAGCCTACGTCCGGCCGTATGGTGCTCGGCGGGGACGTCATATTTGATGACGGCTGGAAATTCCGCGATCTGCGTGCATTGCGCCGGGATCGCATAGGTTTCATATTCCAGGCCCCTTACCTGATCCCGTTCCTGAACGCGACGGACAACGTCGCATTGCTGTCGATGCTGGCAGGTGCCAGCAACGCCCGGTCACGGCAGCGTGCCGGCGAATTGCTGGCGGCGCTTGACGTCGGGCACCGTGGCGCGGCGCAGGTCGCCGAGCTCTCGGGGGGCGAGCAGCAGCGTGTGTCCATTGCGCGGGCGCTTGCGAACAAGCCGCCGGTCATTCTGGCGGACGAGCCGACGGCGCCGCTGGACAGCCAGCGCGCACTGGCGGTCGTGCGCATCCTGAATCAGCTGGCGCGGGATTACCGGACAGCAATTATTGTCGTTACCCATGACGAGAAAATAATTCCGACATTCAAGCGGATTTATCAAATACGGGATGGTCGTACGGTTGAAGAGGCAGGAGAGGGCAGAGAGGTCGGGGTATAGAGATGGGTAAAACTTCAATGCGGGGTTTGGCGGCGCAGCCAGGGCTGGGCACGGACGCCGAGCGCGTGACAGTGTGGGAATGTACCGGTTGTGGAAAAATTGAAGGGCCGCAACCATGTATCGGTGTCTGTCAGGACCGGCGAGCAGAGTTTGTTTATGCGGCCGACTATGATGGGAAGTTAAAGGAGCTTACTGAGTTGCGGCGTCAGATGGATATCCTGACGGTGCTGGTGCGGCAAATCGCGTGTACGACGCCTCGCGGAGCCGGGTGCGAGCGTACCTACCGCGTGATGCAGAGTCGCGCACGCCGGATTCTGCGGGAAATGACGGCGGGTAAACCGACAAGCCTGCAGGGTGGCCGGAATGCACAGACGTAATCGGCTGTACGTCTCCATCGGACTGATCTACGGCTTGCTGGGCGGCCTGCTGATGCTTGTCCGGCTGGTGGACCCGCAACTGGTCCCTGGTAACGTACTGCGCATCCATGGCCACATGATGCTGCTGGGTTTCGTGCTGATGACTATTTATGGCGTGGGCCTTCATGTCATTCCGCGCTTTGGCGGCTATCCGTTGCGTTCGGAGCGTGTGGCGAACGTTCAGTTCTGGCTGGCCAACATCGGGTTGCCGCTTATGGTCGCGGGCTGGCTCGCCTACGCAGACTGGCTGGTGGCCGCGGGCGGTGCGTTGACCGTGCTGGCGATGACATTGTTCGGGATCAACATGCTGCTGACGGTGCGGTGGCGCTCACCGCTCGATTCAAAATAAGCGATGGCCGTGATCGAACACCGTGGCTGCGAATTGCCGGAAGACCTGTGGTATGACCTGGATTACATCTGGGTCAGGTCTGAGCCGGACGGCCTGTACCGCGTTGGCATCACCGATCCTTCCCAAACCATGGCCGGCCGCATCCAGCATGTTTCGATCAGGAAACCTGGAACGCACCGCAGATGGAAAAAACCGCTGGCGAGCCTGGAGTCGGGCAAGTGGGCTGGCGGGATCCCAGCGCCGTTTGACAGCGTGATCATCGAACGCAATGAGCGGGTACTCGAACGTCCTGAACTTGTCAATATTGCTCCTTATACCGATGCCTGGCTGGTGGTGATCAGGCCGGACGACCCGGCTAATGCACTGCAGCATCTCGCCACGGGCCGTGATGCCATTGACAAACTCAAGGCCTGGATCGAACGCTACGACGTGCAATGCATGCGTTGCGCGGACTGAGGATCCGGTCGAGTCGACATGAAAGTCGAATTGCTGGTATCTGAATGGTGTCCGACCTGCCCGCAGGCGGAACGAATCTGGAGCGAGGTCGCCGCAGAGCGGGATTTCGATTTTTCGGTTCTTGATCTCAATCAGACGGAGGGGCGTGAACTGGCTCACAAGCTGCGCGTGCGGACCATACCGGCCCTGGTGATCGACGGCGAACTCAAGGCGGTCGGGGTGTCGAGTCTGGGGGAGGCGCGGGCTCTGACCGCGGCGGCGCCGCCGCGCCGGGCATCACCGCGCCACGCCGGCATGATGCTCTCCACTGACAATCGATGGTTTGTGTCGACGGCAATGATTTATCTTGTCGCCAGCGGCATGTGGTTCGCTTGGCATGGCGCCATGATCGTGGACGGCAGCAATCGCGGCATCGGGTTGCACCTGTTCGGAGCCGGCTTCGTGCAGTCATTGATCTACGGCCTCGGAGGGCACATGTTGCCGCGTTTTACCGGCAATTCCATCAGAACCGGGGGCTCTGCATGGGTTCAGTATGGCTGCATCAATACAGGTATTGCGCTGTTCATCGGAGGCCACTGGTTTGAGTCCCTCTGGATGTTGATCCTCGGCGGCCTGCTGATGTGGCTGTCGTTACTGATGTTTACGCTACGCCTGTGGCCCGTGTTGTGGCGGCAGCATGCGAATGGAAATGGGGGTTCCTAACCCGACCTCGAGACGCAGCCGGGAAATTCCGAACGGCATTTGGCGGATTTTTCGATTATCGAGATGGGGATCGCCGGAACCATCAATGTCGATCAATGCGTCGACCGCCATGATGCCGAGGCTCAGGAGCGTCAGGCGGGGATAGGTGCGTTAGCCGTGATCCGCGGTGCATGGACGTTTCAGTTCGTGATTCAACATCAGCGCAAACGTGAACACAATCAGCGCGCCGGCCTGGTGCGCGGCCGCCAGGTTAACGGGTACGGCCATCAGCAAAGTGCTGATTCCAAGCGTGATTTGCACGGCCAACGCCAATAAAAGCAGAAAACACAGTGTTCGCGCCCGCGATGACAATCCGGCGCGCAGGGCGGTATAGCAGAACCAGGGAACACAAAAGGCCAGCAGCCACGCGATCAGCCGGTGATTGAACTGTACGGTGGCCATGTTACTGAAGAAATTCTCATGCCAGGGATCGAGCATGAACAATTCCGGCGGTATGACATGGCCGTTCATGAGCGGGAAGGTGTTGTAGGCAGAACCCGCGCGGATGCCGGCGACAAAAGCCCCGGAAACCACCATGATGCCTATCAGTGCCGTCAGTCCCCATGCAAACTGGCGGAGGCGCGGCGCAACTCTTTTCTGGTTTCGTGCTGAGGCCGGAAGCAGCAGATCCAGGGCCACCCAGAGAATTGCGCCGTAAATCAGGAAGGCGAGTGCAAGGTGCGCAGTGAGGCGATACTGGCTGACCTGCGGCTCGTCGACGAGACCGCTTTTGACCATATACCAGCCCATTGCGCCTTGTGCCGCGCCCAGCAGCAGGATGCCGATGAGCCTTGTCGTCAGAAACTTGCCCAGCTTGCCCCGGACAAGAAAGTAGACAAGGGGGAAAAAGTATGCAAGACCGATCGCACGTCCCAGCAGGCGATGAAAATATTCCAGCCAGAAAATACCCTTGAATTCCTGGAGACTCATGCCAAAGTTGACTTGCAGATACTCGGGCGTCTGCTGGTACTTTTGGAACATTTCAAGCCATGCCTGTTGTGTCAGCGGCGGAATGGCGCCGATCAAGGGTTGCCATTCGACGATGGACAATCCTGAGTGCGTGAGCCGGGTTACACCGCCTAGGACAACCATTGCAAAAACCAGCGTGCAGCATGCAAGAAGCCATAGTGCCACTGATTTGTCTGATGCGTTGCGCTTTTCACTGCGCCAATCGGTGCTGATGATGTCCATGGGTTTCTTTTGTCGCTAGTGGCGGATTCTGCCAGTAATGCGTGACCCGAAAACTTGACGCATATTAACCTTCCAGAGATTTGCGGCACAAAATGGCACTGATCCGGTTGAGGGCATGCCGACCTTGGTCTATTGGCTTGTTCCCGTGGTTGCAGATGACATGGAGGAATCAGGCGGGGCGGACGCCATGGCGCCATTAATCCTGGAGCAAGGTTGAGCGTTGGCAGAAGGCGATTTCTGACATGGATTCAGGGTTTTACCCTGACAAAAATCAGCATCGTCCTGCTGTTTATCTGATCCCCCAAGCGCCGAAGCCGCATCAACCGAAATCCGCGCGGGTTATGAGACGGATGTTGTCGTTTCAGTCCCTCGAATTCCTTGATTTAAGTTAAGTCACCTGGCGGTGCATTTCTGTAGAGTCGCCCAACAACGGGACGCAGTTGGCTGCCCAGTGGGGCCGATCAAGATTTTCCCGCCACAGAGGAGATTTCGAAATGAGCAATCAGGTTCAGGAAGAACCGATCCCTTTGATGCAGAAGCTTCTGGACAATCCGTTTCTTCTGCTTTTTCTCGGTGTCATGGTTCCCATGGTGGTTTACAGCCTGTGGGGGGTCATTGAAATCCTGACGGTCCCGCTCGCCAAATAAACATTTGCGCGATGCTCGGCCGGCACGCCGACCAATTCAAGGAAAGGTATTGATATGAGTGCAATACTGCC
>JBFWOE010000087.1:0-12613 GCA_050250695.1 Burkholderiales bacterium | reverse complement strand
CGATCTTTTGACATCGATGTCCGCTTCCGGAATGAACGGGGGAACGACGCGCTCCATCCCGGAGGATGTGAAAAATGTCGCCCGGGGGAATGAACGCGTGAACAGCCTGTCGAGACGCGGTTCGCACTCGATATAACAATGCCGCGCACTGTCGATGACCTGCGGAAAACACGACGCGTACATGATTTCGTCGCCCAATCCCTGCTCGCGGCGGATCAGCAGCGTGCGTCCATGCAATGAAGTGCCGTTCCAGCGGGGCGTGCATGCCGGGTAGCGCCTGAACTGCTCCGTGCGCAAACGCTGCTCGAAATCCGGCCAGCCTTCCCGGTATTTCCCCCGTGTCAGATTGAGCAATCCCAGATGAAACTGGGCATCCGCATACCCGGGAACCAGCTTCAGTGCGCGCCTGTACGCTGCCATGGATTCGTCGGTTTTACCCAGCACCAGCAGCGCGGCCCCCAAAATCACCAGTACGCGCGCCTGGTCGCCGCCAAGCGCAAGCGCCTTGCGGCAGGCCTCCACTGCGCCATGCATGTCTTCGGTCGCCTTGCGGGCGACAGCGAGGCAAAGCAGGGTTTCGAATTTATCCCCGACCTCGGCAATGGCCCGCTCTGCAATGCGCAATGCTTCCGCATACAGACCATGCCGGTCGAGTTCTTCAACCAGCTTCACCAGCAGGTCAAGCCGCTCGGGAGCGTACTCCTGCGCGACGGTCAACTCGGCAACCGCCTCCTTGCCCCGGTTAACCGCCTTGAGAATTTCCGCCAGCAGCAGCCGGCAACCGACATCCGCAGCGTGGATGGCCAATGCGCGCCGGCAGCACTCCTCGGCATCCGCGTAATCCCCCGTCCTGAACAGGACTGCGGCAAGGTCGACATGCGCTTGTGCCAGGCCGGGGTCCGCGTTGACGGCCGCCCGCAGATAGGGCTTTGCTTCCCCGGACATGTCCAGTTCGACCAGCGCCCGGCCGCACAGGTGATTGGCCTGCGCACTGCGCGGTTCGTGAATGAGCGCCTCCCTGCACACCGCGACCACGGCTGAATAATCGCCTTCGCCGAATCGGGCCTCCGCCGTTTCAAGCGCAGGCAGCACCCGCCGCTCACGTCGGGCACGTGCGGCCATCGCCGGGGCACGCAACAGATGCTTCACCAGGTTTTTCAGCATGACTTCACCACCGCCTCCAGCACGCCATGGCCTGCATGGCTGCACTGCAATCTTGTCGCCAGGTATTCTTGCACGGCATGCGTCCCTTGCCTTATAGTCAACAGAAAAGGATGCTTAACATGGGATTTTTCGGATCCGTTTCGGGCAAGCAGGTTGATGAATTTGCCTGTTCGCTCGCAGATGAAATATTCCGTCTCCGCCCCCCGGAAAACAAGCCAGGCAACAAGTCAGGTTCCGGCAATCCCGGCGCATCATTGAAAAATCTGGAACGCAAGGTGGATGCCTTGCTTGACAGGGCCGCGGCTTTCCGCAGGGAACACAAACTCGGCATTTACAAAAAAGCCCGCCTTGCCAATACTTTCCGCTGGGAGATGAAGGAACGCGGCTACGATGACGGCTTCATCGAAATGATTACCGAAAAACTGGTGGTCTCCATCTCGAAGAAGGATGGGGCTTCATAACTCCGGCCGCGGCCGGTAGCCGGGGATGGCCGCAACATCCACCTCGTCGATCTGTTCCGGGTCGAGGAATTCCCTGGCATATTTTTCGTAGACCTTTTCCCACATGAATACGTCGAACAGGTCCGGGTCGACGTGCCCGTTCAGCTTGAACTTGCCAAGTATGGTCAGCGATTCAGTCAGCGTCTTGCCTTTCTTGTAGGGCCGGTCCCGCGCGGTCAGCGCCTCGAAAATGTCAGCTATGCCCATGCACCGCGCCTGCACCGACATCTGCTCGCGTGTCAGCCCGCGGGGATAACCCTTGCCGTCCATGCGCTCGTGGTGACCGCCCGCATATTCCGGCACGTTTTTCAGGTGCCGCGGCCAGGGCAGTGATTCCAGCATCTGTATCGTGACCTCGATGTGATGATTGATGATCCGGCGCTCGTCTGCGGTCAGCGTTCCGGCGCGTATGGTCAGGTTTTCGATTTCGTCTTCCGTCAGGAAAGGCCCGACGTTGCCGTCGGGACGGCGCCACGGATACCTGGCGGCTATGGCCTTGACCCGGGCGATATCCTCATCGCGCATCGCCTCGCCGCCGACATTGGATCTGCGCAGGAACGCCCTGTCCTCATCGATGTCGCGCAGCAGCACTTCCGTAGCCTGCGCCGTTGCCCCGCCGGTGAGCAGGGCCAGTTGCGCATCGCGGCGCACGACTTCGAAGCGGGTGTCTATGAGTTCGATCCGGTCATAGATGGTCTGCAGCTTGGTGGCCTTGTCGACGACATGCACCGGCGTGGTGACCTTGCCGCAATCGTGCAGCAAACCGGCGATCTTCAGCTCGTAACGGTCGCGTTCGCTCATCGTGAAATCGCTGAGGGGGCCGGTTTTGCAATTGTTGACGGCTTCGGCAAGCATCATGGTCAATGCCGGCACGCGCGCGCAGTGTCCGCCGGTGTAGGGTGACTTGTCGTCGATGGCGGCGTTGATCATCTGGATGAACGATTCGAACAGGGTTTCCAGGTGATTGATCAGCAGCCTGTTGGTCAGCGCGATTGCCGCCTGCGATGCCAGCGATTCGGCCAGCCGCTGGTCGTCTTCGGAAAAAGCCACCACCTGCCCGGTTTCGCGGTCCTTGGCGTTGAGCAACTGCAGCACGCCGATGATCTCGTCCTCATGGTTTTTCATCGGTACCGTCAGGAAGGACGTGGAACGGTAGCCGGTCTTCTTGTCGAAATTCTTGGTGCCTGAAAAATCAAATCCGGCTTCGGTATAGGCGTCGGCCACGTTCACCGAACGGTCATGATGCACGGCGTAGGCAGCCACCATGCTGTTGATGGGCGTGCCATCCCTGTCGAACAGGTTGACCGGATAAAACGGGATTTCAACACCGCTGGTGCCGCCCATCGCGATGCCCAGCGTATCGTTGCGCATGATCTCGAAACGCAACGCACGATCATCGGTCATGCGGTACAGCGTGCCGCCATCGGCATTGGTGATGTTTTTTGCTGCGACCAGGATCGCCTCGAGCAGGCGATTGATGTCGCGCTCCTTGGACAGCGCGACGCCGATGCGCAGCAGCTCCCCCAGCCTGTGCGACAGCTCCCCGTGCGCCTGAGTTGCCTCGATGCGGTTCATCGGCAGCCCGGCGGCGGAAGCTACTTGATACAAACCGCGCGTACTTGCTTCATGTCGGTAATGCCCATCAGCACTTTTTCGATACCGTCCTGCTTAAGGGTGCGCATGCCGTCTTCCAGCGCGGTAGCCACCATCTCGGCGACACGGGCATGTTCCTGGATGTTCTTTTTCAGCGCATCGGTACCGACCAGCAGTTCATGCAGGCCGACCCGCCCCTTGTAACCGCTGCCGCCGCAGGCATCACAGCCCACCGGATCGTGGATCACCAGCTTGCCCTTTTCGCCGCCATAGTTCTTGATCCAGTCTTCCAGCAGCTTTGCTTCAGCGGCCTTGGGATCCTTTTTCCATGTCGCCGTGTTCTTCAGTTCAAGCGCATATTCGGTGAGCAGCGACTGTATTTCCTCGGGCGAGGCGTCGTGCGGCTTCTTGCAGGTGCCGCACAGACGTTTGGCCAGGCGCTGAGCCAGAATGCCGAGCAGTGCGTCGGCAAAGTTGAACGGATCCATGCCCATGTCGAGCAGGCGGATGATCGATTCCGGCGCGCTGTTGGTATGCAGTGTGGCGAACACCAGGTGGCCCGTCAGCGAAGCTTCAATGCCGGTGCCGGTGGTTTCCTTGTCGCGCATCTCGCCGACCATGATGATGTCCGGATCGGCACGGAGAAAAGCCTTCATCGCCACGGCAAAGGTCATGCCCGCCTTGGGATTCATCTGCACCTGGCGCAGGCCCTTCTGCGTGATCTCGACCGGATCCTCCGCGGTCCAGATCTTGGTGTCGGACGTGTTCAGGTAACCGAGCACCGAGTGCAGCGTCGTCGTTTTGCCGGAACCGGTCGGGCCGCATACGAAAAACAGGCCGTAGGGCTTGGACACGACCTCCTTGAGCGTCTCGTTGTTGTATTTGGTCAGCCCCAGCTTGTCGAGCGGGATCGGCTCGCCGGCCGCCAGTATCCGCATCACGATGTCTTCGACGCCGCCGGCGGAAGGTATGGTGGCCACCCGCAGCTCGATGTCCAGCGGTCCGAATTTCTTGAACTTGATCTTGCCGTCCTGCGGCCGGCGGCGCTCGGAGATGTCGAGGTCGCACATGATCTTCAGCCGCGCAGCGAGCGCGCTGCGGTAACTGGCCGGGACCTGGATGTACGGTTGCAGCGAACCGTCGCGGCGGAAGCGGATTTCGGTTTTCGCCTTGCCGGGATAGGGTTCGATGTGTATGTCCGATGCGCCCATCTGGTAGGCATCAATGATGATCTTGTTGACCAGCTTGACCAGTTCGTTGTCGGCTGCGGCCGAGGCCACATCGTCGCCGCCGGCACCTTCAACCTCGGACTCGTCATCCAGCGTGCCCAGCATGTCTTCGATGTTGCCGGAATCCTCAAGACCGGTATTGGCGCCGAACAGCTGGTCGAGCGTGCTGGCGAATTCCTTGTTGGTGGTGACACGGTAGACGATCTTGCTCTTGGGATAGACGTTGCTGACCATCCGCGAAGCCTTGACCCGCTCCGGATCCGTGGTGACGACGATGATGCCTTCCTTGGAGTCCTCCAGCGGTATCCACTGGTTGGTCTGGCAGAACTCGCGGTTCATGTTCTTCATCAGTTCCGGCGACTTGATGCGATCCGGCTTGAAAGGCTCGTAGGGCACGCCGAAGTAGCTGCCCAGGGCGTCGCCCAGCGCCGGGATCTTGACCTGGAATTCATCGGTCAGCACGATTTCCACATCGAGGTTCTTGCGCCGCGCGGAACGCTGAGCGAGTTCAAGCTCCTCTCCGGAAATGATGGCGTTGGTCACCAAACTGTCGTACTTGCTGCGGACCTGCATCATCGGGCCCTGGCGCTGGCGGAAGGCAATGGCCAGCGTTTCGGTCAGCGAAGTAACACCCTCCTCCATCATCGGCGGGAACGGATGTCCGGCCTTGTTGTTGATGATCTGGACCACGCCGATCAGGTCCTTGGTCTTGGCCTCGAGTACCGGCGCCACCAGCATTTGCTTGGTCCGATAACCGGTCTTGGCATCCACGGCTTTCAGGAAATTCAGCTGGGCGCTGTAAGACTTGAGTTCGGCGTCGTCATAAACGTCGCGAATGTTGACTACGCGCTTGTTGGCCGCGACAAAGCCGGCTATCGACTGCTCGTTGATCGGCAGCTTGATGTCCTTGAACGAATTGAGCCCGGTCTTGACCTTTGAAATGATCGAGCCCTTGTCTTCGCTCAACAGGTAAATGGTCAGGCGGTCCGCATTGAACAGGTTGCACAGTTCCTGCGACAGCTCGAGGATGATCTCGTCGATGTTCTTGGTCGCATGAATCTTGTTGGTGACGACCTGGAGCTTTTGCTGAAAATTGAGCTTTTCAGCCAGATTGTCGGCGGCCACCGGTTTGCTCTGAAGTACGGTGCTCATGATCACCTCTCTGTTTCCGTTACTGCCCTGCTGGCGCAACCCATGCGCCGGATTCAGAACTCAAACATCTGCTCCTGCTCGAGCATGCGTGCCCCGCGCTGCGGCACCAGGCTCTCGATCTGCGCCATGATAAGGTCCGCTTCCCGCGGTTTGAAGTGTGTCACATAAATGGCCGGATCCAGCTCCAGTTTGGCAAGTTCCGCGGCCAGCAGTGACGGACACAGATGTTTGGAGATTACCGCAAGTTCACGTTCTGCATCGGACAATGCCGATTCGATGATGATGTATTTCAAGTTATTGATTTTATTGATAAAAATCCAGAGTTCGTCCTGGCTGGTGGTGTCCCCGGTAAACACCAGGCTGGCCGCGCCGGAATCCAGCCGGTAACCCACAGCGGGCACCACGTGATTGGCCGGCAGCGGTGTGATGGTGCGCCC
Organism: Burkholderiales bacterium; assembly: GCA_050250695.1. GTDB lineage: Bacteria > Pseudomonadota > Gammaproteobacteria > Burkholderiales > SG8-41. The sequence goes on along the minus strand of JBFWOE010000087.1, from coordinate 6,538 downwards.
TCCTGACAGGCTGACCGGTTCGCCGACCAGAACCGGCGCATAACGCAGGATCGGCTGCATTTCATCGGGAATCTTCCGGAAATCCGGCCACAGCTTCCAGTTGAACAGGTGCGCGCTGAGTATGTCCAGCGTATCCTCGATCGCATGTATGGTCACCGGGCGGTCACGCTGGAAACCGACCGTATCGAGCAGAAACGGGATGCAGGCCACGTGATCCATGTGTGAATGGGTCAGGAATATATGATCGATCCGCGCCATTTCCTGCAACGAAAGGTTGCCGACCCCGGTTCCGGCGTCGATCAGCACATCGTCGTCGAGCAGCATCGAGGTGGTGCGCAGTTCACCGCCGATTCCGCCGCTGCATCCCAGGATGCGCAACCTCATTACTTGGTCTCGAACTTGTGCACGCCGTTCCATTCAGGACCCGGCGGATTGGCGCGATAATCGGCGATGCGCTCGAGAAAAACTTCATAGAGATACGGCTTCTTCGACATTTTCTTGAGATTGAGCAGCTGCAATTCCGCCTTGTCCCAGTCCTGAGACCGGTAATAACGCAGCGCCTGGTTCCACAACGCCGTTTCGTCGAGCCTTGCCTGCTCCACTTCGCCCTCCAGGCCGAGCGGCTCGAATATCGCCACCGGCTCATCCTTGCCCTTGACCTGAACCAGGTCAATCTCGCGCAGCACCACCCCCTTGATGCGGGCCTTGGTGGCTTCGCCGATGATGATATCCGCGCCGTACTGCTTGGTGATGCCCTCCAGCCGCGATCCGAGGTTCACCGCGTCACCCATGACGGTATAGGCCTTGCGGATCTGCGAACCCATGTCGCCGACGCGCATCGTGCCGGAGTTGACGCCGATGCCGATTGCAAACGGAGGCCATCCCTTCTCGCTGAATTTCTTGTTCAGCACCGCCGACTGCTTCATCATGTCGAGCGCCGCAAGCACCGCGTTCTGCGCATGGTTCGGATCCGCGACCGGTGCGCCCCAGAATGCCATCACCGCATCGCCGATGTACTTGTCCAGGGTGCCCCGGTGGCCTTCGCGGATGACCAGGCTCATCGTCGTCAGGTAATCATTGATGTAGAGCGAAAGGTCGTCCGGGGACAGGGTTTCAGAAATCGTGGTGAAACCGCGCACGTCCGAGAACAGCACCGACAGGTCTTCGGCTCGCGGCGCCATGTTGAACTGTTCCGGATTGCGCGCCATTTCCTCGACCAGTTCCGGCGGCACATACTGGCCGAACAATCCGGTAATCAGCCGCGTGCCACGCGCCTCGACCAGGAAACCGTAGGCCATGTTGAACGTGAACAGCACGAGGATCATCAGCAGCCCGGAAGCCAGCGGCAGCACCAGGTTGCCGAGATGGAATACGGCAAGATTGGAACCGACGACTGCCAGCAGCACCAGTGCGGAGACCAGCATGGACTTGAACGGCGTCAGCAGCGGCAGCAACAGGGCCAGCGCAACCCCGGCCAGCAGCAGCAGCACGAATTCCGCGCCCACCACATAGGGCGGCCGCTGCTTGATGTTGCCGTCGAGTATGCCGCCGATCAGGTTGGCGTGGATTTCCACCCCGGGAAACACCGGGTCGACAGGGGTGGCCCGCAGATCGAGCAGCCCCGGTGCCGTGGTGCCGACAAGCGCGATCTTGCCTTTCAGTTCCTCGACCGGTACGCGTTCGTTGAGCACATCCACCAGCGAGTAATAGCGGTAGCTGCCCCGGCTGCCGCGATAGGGCACCAGCGCCGCCGCCACATCGTCGACCGGGATTTCGAAAGGTCCGGTCTTGATCCACTCCAGCCCGCTGTAGTTGGCCGATTTCCCGTCATCGCTGACGACCGGCGTCACCGGCGGCTGACCGAGCACCGTGCGCACCATGGCCAGGGACAACGGTTCGTAGTAGGCATTTTCGTATTCGACCAGCATCGGTACGCGGCGAGTGATCCCGTCCTGGTCCGGCAGGGGATTGATATGCCCGGCGCCTGCTGCCGCACGTTGCAGGGTCTCAAGATTCGCCGTGTATCCCGTCCAAGACGTCACGCCGACCCTGCGCGTTCCGAATGCACCCGCCGGCAGCACCGGCGACGGCAGCATGCCCTTGCGGCTGGCGTTCGCCGGGTCGTCGCTCAGCAGCACGTGGCCCAGCACAACCGCCCGGCCTTTCATTTTGCGTGCGAATATGTCGTCGTATTCGAGTTGCGGCCTGACTTTTTCGAGCACGGACTGGAACTGCGTGACGCCTTTCAGTTCCCGCCGCGCCAGCTGCTCAAGCACACGGATGCCGGACGATTCGTCGCGTTCGGCAAATACCACGTCGAACCCGACCACCGCAATGCCGTACTTGTCGAAGAGTTTGTCGAGGAGCAGCGCCAGGCGATCCCGCGGCCATGGCCAGCGCCCCTCCCCGCCCTTCTCGCGCTCAAGCAGGCTTTTTTCATCGATGTCGAGTATCACGATGCGCGGATCGATAGTGCTCGGCATTGTCAGCCGCAACCGGGTATCGTAGACAATGGCCTCGAGACGATCGATCAGCGGGGCACGAAAAAGGTGTATCGCGTGAGCGAGAAAAAGGCCGACAATGGCCAGCCCTATTGCGATACGTGCCAGATTTTTTCTCACCCTGTCGTCCTAAGCTGCGCCCCGTCTGCACGGAGCTTTCCATGCGCGCGGCCGACACGCGGAATTACTGCTCCTGGTGCTGAATTTGCATGACCGGGCCAGCTCCTCCACACGGCACCATCACCATGCGCCGCAAAACCGCGCACCGGCCGCGTTATTTCTTTATGAAAAACTCCATCTTCACACCTGCCAATTCAACAACGTCATGATCCTGCAGCGGCTGCGCCTGCGCATCAATGGTCTTGCCGTTGACGACCGGGAATTTGGCGCCTTCGACGTGGGTGATGAAATAGCCCTGCGGCCGGCGCGTGATCACCGCGACCTGCAATCCCGGCTTGCCCAGGGTCGTCAGGTTCTTGGTCAGTTCGAGCTCCTTGCCGGCACTGGGTCCGGTCAGGATCTGCACGGCAGCCAGCGGATGAGCTTCACCCTGCGGTTTCGCCGCAGCCTGCGGTGCCGCGGCAGGTGCGGGTTTGGCCGCGGGGGGCGTTGGGGCGGGTGCTGCGGCCGCCGGAGCCGGGGGCATCGGCACGGCAGAAGCTGCGGGTTTTGGCGACTGAGCCTCGCCTGCGGGATTTGCCGCCGGGGCGGCTGCCGGTTTGGCTGCAGGTTTGATTGCCGGTTTGGCTGCCGGACGCAGGATCATCGTTTTCTCGAAGTCCTCCGAAGCGACGTGACCGGCGGTAGGCGCGTCGGCAACATATTTGAGCTTGTACTTGCCGATCTCAATCACATCGTTGTTCTGCAGGATGTGCTTTTTGATCGGATTGCCGTTGACCAGGGTGCCGTTGGTCGAGCCCAGGTCCTCGAGAAACGAATCGTTGAGTATGGTCACGATGCAGGCGTGCTCGCCGCTGACCGCCAGATTCTCGATCTGGATTTCGTTGGAAGCCTTGCGCCCGATCATGATGCGCTCCTTGTCGAGCGGCACCTCACGGATCATGGAGCCTTCAAGAGAAAGTATCAATTTCGCCATTTTGGTATCCCCGTCACTTTATCTGAACCAGGACTTCAACCTGCCAACCAATCCACCGCGGGCTGGAAAACTCTTCAGCACACGCACCAGAATAACCGAAACATTGTCACGCCCGCCATTGTCGTTGGCCTGCTGCACCAGCTGCTCGGCGGCCAGCGGCAGGTTGGCCTGGAGGGAAGACAGCGTCAGCTGCATGTCCTCGTCCCGGATCATGTCATTGAGCCCGTCGGAACACAGCAGGTAGATATCCCCCGGCTGTACATCGTAACTGTGCACTTCGGCCTCGACGTCGGGATCGATGCCCACCGCCCGCGTCACCAGGTTCTTGTTCTGCGAATGCCGCGCCTGCTCCTTGGTGATCAGCCCGCTGTCGATCTGCTCCTGCAACAATGAGTGATCCCGCGTCACCTGTTCCAGCTTGTCGCCGCGGAAACGGTAAAGCCGGGAGTCGCCGATGTGCCCGACCACCAGCTTGTTGTCATACCACAGCGCCACCACCAGCGTGGTACCCATGCCCGCGTACTGCGGCTGGCTCTGCGACGCCTGGTAAATGGCGTTATTCGCCCGTACCGCGTGTTCGCCGACCAGTCGTTCGGCCTTCGCCACATCGAGATCCTCGGCGGCAGTCAGCGCCTTTTTCAGCTCTGCACTGATCATCGCCACGGCAATTCCGCTGGCGACCTCGCCGGCGTTGTATCCGCCCATGCCGTCGGCCAGCACCGCCAGGCCCACGGCCGCATCGGCAGCAATGCTGTCCTCGTTGTGTGAACGCACCATGCCCGAATGGGTGACTGTTGCAATCTCGATCACGCCCGACAGATCACTCATTTCCGGTCATGCCTCAGGAAGTCACGTCGGCGGCTTTCGGCGCCGCCGCCGACAAAGTACCCAGGCAAAGCCGGATGGCCTTGGCCATCTGCTCGCCGCTCTGGTAGCGTTGGTCCGGATCCTTGGCCAGCGCCTTGTTGGTCACCGCCGCCACGCAGGTCGGCAAGCCCGCCCTTACGGTACGGATGTCAGCATGCGGCTCGTTGGCGATCTTGAACATCAACTGTGCCATGGATTCGCCCTGGAACGGCAAGCCGCCGCTCAGCATCTGGTAGAGGGTGACGCCCAGTGAAAACAGGTCGGAACGTCCTTCGACCTTTTTGCCGGCGAGCTGCTCGGGCGACATGTATGAGGGCGTACCCAGCACCATCCCGGTCTTGGTCTTCGAGGAGTCGGTGACGCGCGCAATGCCGAAGTCGGTCACTTTTGCCGTGTCACTTTCCGGTTCGTACATGATGTTCGCGGGTTTGATGTCGCGGTGCACCACGTTCTGCTGGTGTGCATACCCCAGCGCTTCAGCGACGCGCGCGATGATGGACAGTACCTGCGGCACCGGCAGCAGCGTATCGGGCTTGGTGAACGGCACCAGGTCTCGCCCCTTCAGGAATTCCATCGCAATGTATGCCAGGTCATGTTCTTCGCCGGCATCATAGATCGTCACGATGTTCGGATGGGTCAGCCGGCCCGCGGTTTCAGCCTCGCGGAAAAACCGCTCCTTGACCTCGATCAGTTCATCACCTTCGAATTCCTGTGACAGCGCCATGGTCTTGATCGCGACGACACGGCCGATTTTCGGATCCTTGCCGAGGTAGACCACACCCATGGCACCCTTGCCCAGTTCCTTCTCCACCTGGTAGCGCCCCAGCATCGGCTTTTCCATGCCGCCGCCGGGCAGCATCATCGTGCCGCCGGGATGCCCTTGCGCACCGCCAAGGATCACCGTCTCCGACAGCGCCTTGGCGCGGGTCAGCCGCTGTTCGAGGTCACGGAATTTCGGATTGAACTCAGCCATGTAGCGGAACACCGATTCCGCCTTGTTGAACTGGCGCTTGCGCTCGAAATCCAGCGCCAGGCTGTAGAGATTTTCCATCACCGGCTCATCGAGCGGGCATTGCCGGAACTTGTCCCAGGCCAGGTCAAGCTGGCCCTGGGCCTGGTAGGCGATGCCGAGCATGCGGTTGGATTCCGCGGATTCGGCATCGGACTTTTCCTTGCCGCGTTCGGTGACCAGGAAGCGCTTGGTGGTCAGCGCCGCATAACCGACCGCCAGCAGGGCAACCGACGCCATCAGCTGTATCCACATCAGCTGTGAAACCATCAAGCCGAAGTGCGCGCCCAGCAGCGCCGCGCCGATGACCAAGCTGATCACGGCGGCAACGCCCGCCTTGAGCCGCGGCAACACCACGATCAGGTACAAGGCGACCGCCAGAAATACTCCGGCCTGTGCCCAGATTCCCCACGACGGCGTCACGAAAAAATGTTCGCCCAGTATGCTCGACACGGTATGCGCCAGCGTCATTACGGGCGCGGTTGCCGGCGACGCCGGGGTCACCTGCGCCGCGCCGAGCCCGGCTGCGGTTGCGCCGATCAGCACGATTTTGTCCTGGAATTTCGCCGCGGGAACCTTGCCGCTGATCACGTCGAAAAATGAATCGACCGGAAAGGGCGGACGGCCGTCGCGATCGGCGTAAAAAAAGGTATGCATGCGCAGTTCGGCGTCAGTGCGCACCCGCAGCCTGCCCAGTTGCAGCGACTCGCCCCACGCCGGCTTGATGTCATTGATGCCGAGGTTCAGGCTGCGCGCGGCCACCAGCACGGACAGCGCGGGGAAAGCCCGGTCGTAATAACGGATCATCAGCGGCTCGGCGCGCACGGCCCCGTCCACGTCATTGTCGGCGTTCAGGTGCCCGATGCCCGATACCGCCGACCCGAGTTCGGCGATCGGAACCAGCGGAAATACCCCGGGCGGCGGCAAGGCGTCGCTGTCACGCGGCGCGGGTACGCTGTTGACCATGACATAGTCGGGCAACGGCCGGTCCGGATTGCCCCGGGGTTCGCTCAATTGCTGGAACACCATCGGCAGCACGATGTTGCCCGCGCGTTTGATGCTTTC
>JBFWOE010000086.1:0-12692 GCA_050250695.1 Burkholderiales bacterium | reverse complement strand
GGCAGCAATGCTGGAAGCAGGCCTTGCCGCCGTGCCGGGCCAGCCCCACACCTGGCTGCGCCGTCCGGAAACCGGCCTGTTCATGGTGCAGGGAAGGGTCGGCGGCACCGGAAACCGCTTCAACCTTGGCGAGGTCACCGTCACCCGCTGTGCGCTGCGCTTGCCTGGAGGCACCTGCGGAGTCGCCTATATACAGGGGCGATCCCACAACCGCGCCGAAATGGCGGCGCTCGCCGACGCACTGCTGCAGGTCGAACAGTTCCGGCCGGTGCTCGAGGCCAGCCTGCTGGCGCCGATCGCCCGCCACCTCGATGCGCAGTCGGCGGCGATTGCGCGCAGGACACAATCGACACGCGTCGATTTTTTCACCGTCGCCCGCGAATCCGGCGGGGCCGGCGAAGAGGGCAGTGAATCATGAACGGGCCGGCAGTGATCGACCTCTCCGCCATCGGCCGCGGCTTCGACAACCTCGCGCTCGACAGCCAGGCCGTTTTCCGCCTCGCCCTGTCCGCGATGGCCAGGCCCGGCGACCTGCAGGAGATCACGACATGCATCGAGAGCCCGGCTGGCCTGCATCCGGCGGCGGGTGCCGTGCTGCTGGCGCTGCTCGACCAGGACACCCGGCTGTGGCTGTCGCCGGCGTTTGCGGGCAGCCCTGTTGCGACTTACCTGCGCTTCCATACCGGATGCGTGCCGGTGGCGGGCGCCGCTGAAGCCGACTTCGTGCTGGTTGCCAACGTCAGCGAACTGCCCGCACTCGACACGCTCGGCCGCGGCAGCGAGGAATACCCCGAGCGTTCCGCGACCGTGGTGCTGCAGGTCGCGGGGCTTGCGAACGACGCCGGATGGCGTCTCAGCGGCCCCGGCATCGAAGGCACGAAACGCCTGCATGTCGCGGGACTGGGCGACGTTTTCCTCAAAAACTGGCGTGAGAACCGCAACGTCTTTCCCCGCGGCATCGACCTGTTCGTGACGAGCGGGAACCGGCTTGCCGCCCTGCCGCGCACCACACGACTGGAGACCTGAGCCATGTATGTCGCAGTCAAGGGTGGTGAACGCGCGATCCTCGGTTCGTACGCGCTGCTCGACGAACAGCGGCGCGGCGATGCCGGCGTTCCGGAACTCACGCTCGAACAGATCAAGCAGCAACTGCGCCTCGCGGTGGACCGGGTGATGACCGAGGGTTCGGTGTATGACCACGACCTCGCGGCGCTGGCGCTGAAGCAGGCGGCGGGCGACGCGGTGGAGGCGATATTCCTGCTGCGCGCCTATCGCACCACACTGCCGCGTTTCGGCTACACCCGCGCCGTCGATACCGCCGGCATGCGGCTGTCGCGCCGCATTTCCGCGACTTTCAAGGATCTTCCCGGCGGGCAGCTGCTCGGGCCGACCTACGATTACACCCAGAGGCTGCTCGATTTTTCTCTCGAGGCCGGGGGCAGGGTGCCGCCGCAGCAAGCCGCGGGCGCGCAGGCAACGGCGGCGCCGGAACCGGCGCCCCGCGTCGTCGACCTGCTCGGCAGCGAAGGCCTGATCGAAAAGGCCGTGATGGATGCCGCCGACCCGGAACCTTCGGATATCACGCGGCAACCGCTGGATTTTCCGGCCTCGCGCGAAACCCGCCTGCAGAACCTCGCGCGCGGCGACGAAGGCTTCCTGCTGGCCATGGGCTACTCGACCCAGCGCGGTTATGCCCATTCACACCCGTTCGCCGGCGAAATCCGCTACGGCGAAGTCGAACTGGTCATCGAACCCGAAGAACTCGGATTCCCGGTCTCGATCGCCGACATCAGCGTCACCGAATGCCAGATGGTCAACCAGTTCGCGGGCAGCAAGACCGAGCCGCCGCGTTTCACTTCCGGATACGGCCTGACCTTCGGCCATTGCGAACGCAAGGCGATGGCGATGGCCCTGGTCGACCGCTCGCTGCGCGCCGAAGAACTCGGCGAACGCATCGAGTCGCCGGCGCAGATGCCGGAATTCGTGCTGTCGCACAGCGACAACCTCGAGGCCTCGGGATTCGTCCAGCACCTGAAGCTGCCGCATTACGTCGATTTCCAGTCCGAACTCGAACTGGTCAGGAAAATGCGCGCCGAACGCGCAGGGGATGCAGCGGCATGAATCCGCTCGACATGCAGGCCGCGTCGATTGCCGTCGCGCCGGGCGCACGCGATGAAGGTTACAACTTCGCCTACCTCGACGAGCGCACCAAGCGCATGATCCGCCGCGCCATCCTCAAGGCGGTGGCGATTCCCGGCTACCAGGTCGCCTTCGGTTCGCGCGAGATGCCGCTGCCCTACGGCTGGGGCACCGGCGGCATCCAGGTCACCGCGGCGGTGATCGGTCCGCAGGACGTGTTGAAGGTGATCGACCAGGGCGCCGACGACACGGTCAACGCCGTCAACATCCGGCGCTTCTTCCAGCGCACCACCGGCGTGGCCACCACCGAACGCACGCGCGAGGCCACGCTGATCCAGACCCGCCACCGCATACCCGAAACACCGCTCTCCAAACACCAGATCATCGTCTACCAGGTGCCGCAGCCCGAACCGCTGCAGCGGCTGGAACCGCGTGCCTACGAGACCCGGCGCATGCACGGCCTGGCGGAATACGGGCTGATGCACGTCAAGCTGTATGAAGACATCGCCCGTTTCGGCCATGTCGCGACCACCTACGACTACCCGGTGATGGTCAACGACCGCTTCCTGATGGCGCCCTCGCCGATCCCGAAATTCGACAACCCGAAAATGCACATGAATCCCGCGCTGCAGCTGTTCGGCGCCGGGCGCGAGAAAAAAATCTACGCGATCCCGCCGCACACCAAGGTCGAGAGCCTCGCCTTCGACGACCATCCCTTCGAAGTGCAGAAGTGGTCGGCATCCTGCGAACTGTGCGGCTCGGATGCCAGCTTCCTCGACGAAGTGATCGTTGACGACAAAGGCGGGCGCATGCACGTGTGCTCCGACAGCGACTACTGCCGCGAGCGCCGCGAGCAGCGGGACAGCGGGGTGCCCTCATGAACGACAGGGCGCCGCTGCTGTACATCCGTGACGCCGTCCGCGACGACCTGCCGGCCGTGCTCGACATCTACCGGCGCGCCGGACTCGACCGCGACCGCGGCATGCGGCCGTCCGAAGCGAGCGTGGTGTTCTCGCGCTTCGCGACCTATCCCTGCTACCGGCTCTACGTCGCCTGCATCGACGATACCGTGGTCGGCACTTTCGCGCTGCTGATCATGGACAACCTCGCCCACGGCGGCGCGCCCTCCGGCATCGTCGAGGACGTCGCGGTCGATCCTCTGTCGCAGGGCAAGGGTGTGGGCGCCGCGATGATGCGGCACGCGCGCGAAATCTGCCGCGGCAAGGGCTGCTACAAGCTGGTGCTTTCCTCCAACGAGACGCGCACCGAAGCGCACGAATTCTACGAATCGATCGGCTTCGTGCGGCACGGCTACAGCTTCCGGGTGCAGCCATGAACGACATCATGCTGCGCGACCAGCCGGTGCTCCGCGTCAGCGGCCTCACCAAACGTTACGGCGAGCGTGTTGCCGTCGAGGACGCGGATTTCGAGGTCTATCCGGGCGAAGTGCTGGCAGTGGTCGGCGAATCCGGTTCCGGCAAGTCGACCCTGCTCAACTGCGTGTCGGCGCGCCTCAAACCCGACGCGGGCCGGGTCGAATTCATGACGCGCCACGAGGGCATGGTCGAGATCTTCTCGATGACCGAGTCGCAGCGCAGGTTCATCGCCAGGACCGACTGGGGTTTCGTGCACCAGAACGCGGAGGACGGATTGCGCATGCACGTCTCCGCGGGCGCCAACGTCGGCGAACGCCTGATGGCGCTGGGCCGGCGCCACTACGGCGAACTGCGCCGCGAAGCCGTCGACTGGCTGTCGAAAGTGGAAGTCGATGCCGGCCGCATCGACGACCTGCCGCTGTCGTTTTCGGGCGGCATGCGCCAGCGCCTGCAGATCGCCCGCAACCTGGTCACCAAGCCGCGCCTCATATTCATGGACGAGCCGACCTCGGGCCTCGACGTATCGGTGCAGGCGCGGCTGCTCGACCTGCTGCGCACGCTGACCCGCGGCCTGTCGCTGGCGGCGATCATCGTCACCCACGACCTCGCGGTGGCGCGCCTGCTCGCACAGCGCATGCTGGTCATGAAAGACGGGCGCATCGTCGAAACCGGCCTCACCGACCGGGTGCTCGACGATCCGCAGCATCCGTACACCCAGCTGCTCGTCTCCTCGGTGCTGCAGCCATGAACAGCGCATCCGTACACGTGAACGCGCTGGCCAAGACCTTCGTGCTGCACAACCAGGGCGGCGCGGAAATTCCGGTGCTCGACGGCGCCACGCTGACCGTGATGCCGGGCGAATGCGTGGTGCTCGACGGGCCGTCGGGCGCGGGCAAGAGCACGCTGCTCAAATGCGTCTACGGCAGCTATCGCGCGAGCGCCGGCGAAATCATCGTCGCCACCCGGCAGGCGACGGTCGACGTCACCGCCGCGAGCGACCAGGAAATCCTGCGGCTGCGGCGCGACACCATCGCCTATGTCAGCCAGTTCCTGCGGGTGATCCCGCGGGTGCCGGCGATCGACCTGGTCGCCGAATCGACGATGGGCGAAGGACCCCATGACGAGCACGAAGTGAAACGCGCGCGCTTCGAGGCCCAGCACGTGCTGCTGCGGCTGCGCATACCGCCGCGGCTGTGGTACCTGCCGCCGGCCACCTTCTCCGGCGGCGAACAGCAGCGCGTCAACATCGCGCGCAGCTTCGTGCGGCCGCTGCCGGTGCTGCTGCTCGACGAACCGACGGCTTCACTCGACGCCGAGAACCGCATGACGGTGATCGCGATGATCCGCGAAGCGCGCGACAAGGGCGCGGCGATCCTCGGCATTTTCCACGACGAGGCGACGCGCAACGCGGTGGCCACGCGGGTGATCAACATGGCGGAATTCCGATGAACGGCGAACTGCTGCTGAAAAGTGCGAAGCTGGTGCTCGCGGACGAAGTGGTGCAGGGCACGCTGGCGGTGGCGGGCGGGCGCATCGTGGCGATCGACCAGGGCGGCAGCGCAGTGCCCGCGGCGGACGACCTCGACGGCGACCTGCTGATCCCGGGGCTGATCGAACTGCACACCGACAATTTCGAGCGCCACCTGATGCCGCGGCCCAAGGTGCGCTGGCCGGAACTGCCGGCACTGATGGGGCACGACGCCGAAATCGCGGCCGCCGGCATCACCACGGTGTACGACGCGCTCGGCGTGGGCGACTCCGACCCCGACGCGATGCGCAGCCAGGACATGAACCCCGTGCTCGAAGCGATCCGCCATGCCGAGGCGCACGATGCGCTGCGCGCGGAACACCGCCTGCACGTGCGCTGCGAACTGCCGGCCGCCAACATGCGCAAGCTGTTCGCGCCGTTCGAGGACGATCCGCGGGTGGGCCTGATCTCGCTGATGGACCACACCCCCGGCCAGCGGCAGTGGGAGAACCTCGAACACGCGCGCATCTACTACTGCGGCAAGAAGGGCTGGTCCGACGAAAAATTCGAGCGCCAGGTCCGGCTCGCGGTGGAACTGCAGGAACAGTACGTGATCCCGCACCGCAAATGGATCACAGACCTCGCGAAACGCAAGGGCATCCCGTTCGCGAGCCACGACGACACCACCCTGGGCCATGTCGACGAGGCGCACGCCGAGGGTGCATCGATCTCGGAGTTTCCGACCCGCGTCGAAGCGGCGCGCCACGCCCGCGACCGCGGGCTGTCGGTGGTGATGGGCGCGCCCAACGTCATGCGCGGCGGTTCGCACTCGGGCAACGTCTCGGCGATCGAACTCGCGCGCCAGGGCCTGCTCGACACCCTGTCATCCGACTACGTGCCGGCGAGCCTGCTGAGCGCCGCATTCAGGCTCAGCGCCGACGCCGGTTTTTCACTGCCCGATGCGGTCGCCACCGTGACCCGCAATCCCGCGCAATCGGTGGGTCTCGCCGATCGCGGCGAAATCGCGATCGGCAAACGCGCCGACCTGGTGCAACTGCGCCTGATCCGCGACGGCGCAGGACTCATCCACCCGGTGGTGCGCGCGGTATGGCGCGCCGGCGTGCGCGTGGTGTAGCGGGATTCATGCAAATGCCACACGACTGTCACGCACCGATTCCACAATGAAAACATGTCAAACGAAAGGTTCCGCATGACTCCAGCGGTACGGATCAAGGGACTGCGCAAGACTTTCCCCAACGGCCATGTCGCGCTCGACGGCATCGACCTCGAAGTTCTTCCCGGCGAGATGGTGGCCGTGATCGGCGCCTCGGGTTCCGGCAAATCGACGCTGCTGCGGCACATCTCCGGGTTGACCAGGGGCGATTGCTGCCCTTCGGTGATCGAAGTCGACGGCAAAACCGTGCAGCGCGACGGCAGGATAGCGCGCGACATCCGCGGCATCCGCTCGAACATCGGTTTCGTGTTCCAGCAGTTCAACCTGGTGGGGCGGCTGCCGGTGATCGTCAACGTGCTGGCGGGCACGCTGCACCGCGCGCCGCTGTGGCGCGGGCTGGTGCGCTGGTTCTCCCGCGAGGAAATCGCCGCCGGCATCGAGGCGCTCAAACGCGTCGGCATCGCGGAATACGCGGGGCGCCGCGCCTCCACCCTGTCCGGCGGCCAGCAGCAGCGGGCGGCGATCGCGCGCGCGCTGGTGCAGCGCGCGAAAGTGGTGCTGGCCGACGAACCGATCGCCTCGCTCGACCCCGAATCGTCGCGCAAGGTGATGGAAATCCTGTCGACCATCAACCGCGTCGACTGCTGCACCGTGCTGGTGTCGCTGCACCAGGTCAACGTCGCGATGAAGTACTGCCCGCGCACCGTCGCGCTGCACAAGGGGCACGTGGTCTACGACGGCCCCTCGGCCAGCCTCACCCCGGCGCTGCTGCGCGACCTCTACGGCGCCGAGGCCGACGAAATACTTTCACTGCCGGATCACATCTCGATCCTCAATGACGCACCCGAAGCACGCAATTCCGATCAACACCGGCCGCAGCATGCAGCAATCGCGGCTTCCATCTAACGCTGTGAAAAAGGAGTACCCCATGTTCAAGAAACTGCTCGTTGCATTAAGCCTGTGCGCCGCCGTCCTGCCGGCGCAGGCCCAGGAAGTCAATTTCGGCATCATCTCCACCGAATCCCAGAAAAACCTGAAATCGTCGTGGGGCCCGCTGCTCGACGACATGCAGAAACAGACCGGCCTGAAAGTGAACGCGTTCTTCGCCTCAGACTACAACGGCATCATCGAGGCGCAGCGTTTCAACAAGGTGCAGGTGGCCTGGTACGGCAACCAGTCGGCGATCGACGCCGTTGACCGCGCCAAGGGCGAAGTCTTCGTGCAGACCCTCGCCGCAGGCGGCGCGGCCGGCTACTGGTCGCTGCTGGTGGTGCACAAGGACAGCCCGCTCAAAAGCATCGAAGACGTCAAGAAGAACGCGAAAAACCTGCGCCTCGGTTTCGGCGACCCGAAATCCACCTCGGGCACGCTGGTCCCGGGCTACTACGCCTTCCAGCAGAACGGCATGGACCCGATGGCGGACTTCAAGGCGGTGATCCGCTCCAACCACGAGACCAACCTGCTGGCCGTGGCGACCAAACAGGTCGACATCGCCACCAACAACAACGAAAGCCTCAGCCGCCTGCAAGCGACGCAGCCCGACCGCGCCGCGCAGGTGCGTGAAATCTGGCGCTCACCGCTGATCGCCTCCGACCCGATCGTCTGGCGCGCCGACCTGCCGGCCGGCACCAAGAAGAAGATCAAGGATTTCATGGTCGCCTACGGCAAGAACAACGCCGCGGAGAAACAGGTTCTCGACAAACTGGGCCTCTCCGGATTCCAGCACTCGACCGACGCGCAACTCGTGCCGTACCGCCAGCTGCGCGTGATCTCCGAGAAAAACAAGGTGATGGCCGACACCCGCATGAGCGAAACCGAGAAGAAAGCCAAGATCGCCGAACTCGACCGCAAGCTGGCCGAACTGAACACCCGGGTCGCCGCAGCCAAGCAGTAACCCCGCAAGGAACGCCATGATCACCACTACACAATCCAATCAACTCGCCGCCGCTTCGGCCGTGGTGCCCGGATACCCGCCCCGGCAGGGCCTGCTCAGCCTGCTGGGGTGGGGGGTGGTGCTGGGCGTGCTGGTCTGGTCGTGGCGGGGCGCCGACATGCGGCCGCTCGACCTCTTCCGTGAATCCGCCAACATGGCGGAATTCGCGGCCGATTTTTTCCCGCCGAATTTCCGCGACTGGGACATCTACCTCAAGGAGATGGTCATCACGCTGCAGATCGCGGTGTGGGGCACCGTGCTCGCCGTGGTGTGCGCGGTGCCGCTGGGGCTGCTCTCGTCGGCGAACATCGTGCCGGCGTGGGTCTACCAGCCGGTGCGGCGGATGATGGACGCCTGCCGCGCGATCAACGAAATGGTGTTTGCGATGCTGTTCGTGGTGGCGGTGGGCCTGGGGCCCTTCGCCGGCGTGCTCGCGCTGTGGATGCACACCACGGGCGTGCTCGCCAAGCTGTTTTCCGAGGCGGTGGAAGCCATCGATCCGCAGCCGGTCGAGGGCATACGCGCGACCGGCGCCAATGCGCTGGCGGAAATCGTCTACGGCGTGATCCCGCAGGTGATGCCGCTGTGGATCTCGTATTCGCTGTACCGGCTTGAATCCAATGTGCGCTCGGCCGCCGTCGTCGGCATGGTGGGCGCGGGCGGCATTGGCGTGGTGCTGTGGGACATCATCCGCAGCTTCCAGTACGCCGAAACCTGCGCCGTGCTGATCATCATCGTGGTGACCGTCAGCATCGTCGACCTGATATCGGCGCAGATCCGTAAAATGTTCATCTAGCGGGAGGCCGCACCATGAATACACTGCAGGTGGATGACCTCATCGAACTCTACCGCACCTACGGCGCCCGGCAGTACGGGCGCGAAGCGGTGAGCCAGCTCGAACACGCGCTGCAATGCGCGTACCTGGCCGAGACCGCCGGCGCCACGCCGGCGCTGGTGGCGGCCAGCCTGCTGCACGACGTCGGGCACATGGTCTGGCATTCCGCGCCCGCGGCAAAGGCGGGCGCAGGCGGCAACGCCCGCAAGGGTCCGCTGCAGGGACTGCTGGATTACCTGGCCTCCGGCGAATCGCACGAGTACCAGCACACCCCCGCCGAGCAGGCGGCGCTGCGCGACAACAAACAGCGCGCCAACGACCTGCATGAACACCGCGCGCAGTGGTTCCTCGAAAACCTGTTCGGGCCGGAAGTGCTGGAACCGATCCGGCTGCACGTCGAAGCCAAGCGTTACCTGTGCTGTGTCGAACAGGGTTACTGGGACATCCTCTCGCCGGAATCGAAACACAGCCTCGAAGTGCAGGGCGGTCCGCACGATGCCGACCAGGCGCGGCGTTTTGCGCGCATGGACCATGCCGCTGACGCCGTGCAACTGCGGCGCTGGGACGACAGCGCAAAAGTGCCCGGGGCGCGGACACCGGATCTCGAGCACTACAAAAAAATCCTCGAAGCCGTTGCGCTGCGAGTCAGGCCGGCGACTTCGGTTACCAGCATGCCTGCGCCCTCTGCGGCGTAAAATAGTAATAAAAACAGATAGTTAGGAAATATTACGGCGACAGCCTGAGCCGCAGATGCGCGCGGCGGGGTAAATACTGCGGGTTAGCGGATTCTTTGCGCCGGGGCCGGTCGTTCAGCCCAGCCATTGCGCGCCAGGCACTCCAGCCAGCGATGGACGTCAGTCGGGTGGTACACATCGGCGCCCGTGTCTATGGCTGTATCGGCTGCCAGTGCATCCTTGATGAACTGGCGGTATCGGTCGGAATGATTCACTTTGTCCTGCAAGACTCAGCTTTTTCTGTCACGCCAGTATTCGGGTTTCTGCCGGTCATGGGCCACCGCAACAACCTCAATAACATCTCCATTGACGCGATAGATCAGTCCATAGCGAAAACGTTTGAGGTGACAGCGTCTCAGTGTTTTGCTCATGGGATGCCAGGCGTAAGGAAATTCCAGGATCAATCGTCGTGTCTGCGCGATTTCAAGCAGGAAGCGTTCGCCCAAGCCGGATTCCTGTAACTCCAGCCATATCGCTGCATCGTTCAATTCCCGTTGCGCTGCCGCAGCGAAGCGCAGTTTCATACCCGTTTCAGCCGCGCTCGAGCCTCCACCATGACATCATCAAAATCATAGGTTTTCATCTCGCCCCGGTCGATTGCGGCGAGCCGGTCCTCACACTCTCTGAGCCAGGCAGCCTCCCATTCCGGGTCGGGTGGGGCGTTAAGGTCATGCAGGGCACTGATCAGGAGCGTCCGGTCTTCGGTACTCAGCTTCTTGGCCTGTTCGAGCAGATTGTCTATGGATTGGTGCATGGTTCCGCCCTTCAAATGTGGTGACACCGGGTAATTCTATACCCACCGATGTCGCGGGACTCAGGCCGCATACAGCGTCATCAGTTCCGGCAGGATTCCCTTGCGGCGGAACGGGTTGTCGAGGATTCGATCCTCTTTGCGCCAAAATACAAGTTTTTATATAATTGGTCTGCTCATTTCCAGTGAAACCGGTTTCGTTACAGTTCGATTCGCCAACAGCGCTACCGTGAATTGGTGAAAGGCATGCGATGAAAGCCAAGCGTTATGAAAGTGTATGGGATGCCATCGAAGCGACGCCGCAGGCCGCCGCCAGCATGCGCGCACGTTCAGAACTGATGATCGAACTGGCCGAACAGATCCGCCGTTCCGGTTGGACACAGCGCGATGCCGCCGCAAAATTCGGAGTCACTCAGCCGCGCGTATCCGACCTGGTGCGTGGCCGCATCGAACTTTTTTCGCTCGACATGCTGGTCGACATGGCGGCCGCGGTAGGGCTCAAGCCTCGTATCACCTTCAAACGGGCTGCGTAGGTTTTGTAGCCGGCGCCCCGAAGGAAGTCACCTTGGGGGGGCGGCGCGAGCCGGAATGATGATGCCAAGGCAATTGCTTCCCACCCATCACCAATTGCCAGCCACCAGCATCACTCGGGTTTGTACCCCGTAGCCTTCACGATCCCCTCGAACCGCTTCAGCTCACTCGCAAAAAACGCGGTGAATTCTTTCGGCGAATCGCCCACCGGGCGCAGCTTGCGGGTGGCGAGGCCCTTCTGCACGTTGGCGGTTTTCAGGGCCATGGCGATTTCGGAGTGGATCTTCGCGGTGATCTTTGCCGGCAGCTTCGCCGGGCCGAACACGCCGTACCAGCTCATGTTGTCGAGCGTCATCGCGGGCACGCCGGCCTCCGCGATGGTCGGCACCTCCGGCAGGTAGGGCGCGCGCGCTGGGCCGGTGAAGGCGAGCGGGCGCAGGCGTTTGGCTTCGATCTGCGGCAGGCCGAGTGAAGTGGTGACGAACATCACCTGGATGTCGCCGCCGACCACCGCCGCGATCGCCGGGCCTGCGCCCTTGTACGGCACATGCACCATGCGCGTGCCGGTGCGCTTGTTGAAGAGCTCACCCGCCAGGTGCAGCGTGTTGCCCAGGCCCGCCGAACCGAAAGAGAGTTTCGCCGCAGGGTTCTTGCCGAGCGCGATCAGCTCCTGCACCGAATTCACCGGCACCTTGGGGTTGACCACCAGGAAATACCCGCCGCCCGCGGCGACGTTGGTGATCGGCGTGAAATCGCGCTGCACGTCGAAGGGTAGTTTCTTTTGCGTGTGCGGATTGGTGGCGAACGAGGCCGAAGTGAGCAGGATGGTGTGGCCGTCGGGTGTGGCCTGGCGCACCAGCTCGGCGGCGATGATGCCGTTGGCGCCGGGGCGGTTATCGACGATGAACTGCTGCCCGGCCTGCGTCGAGACCTGGCCGAACACCAGCCGCGACACCGTATCCGGCGCGCCGGGGCCGAAGCCGATAATCACGCGCACCGGGCGCGAGGGATAAGGGTCGGCGGCGTGCGCAGCGGCGGGGGCGAGCGCGGTGAATGCGGCGAGGCTGAGGGTGATCAAGCGGGTGTACATGAGGCTCTCCTGATTTTGTTATGGATGCAGCACAGTGCTGCCTGAATTTTAACAGTGCAGGGCGATGTTAAAAATATCAATAAAAACAAATACTTATATAATACCCTCGCCTCATCGCTTGATGGTAGAGGGGTAGCCACTCATGCATCCCGTCGGCGCATCCAACGTTCGCAAACCGGGAATGAGTCCCTGCGCCCGCTGTGTTAAAAACAAACATCGCCCGCACACCCACGGGCCACTGCCATCACAGTGCATCCAACAGGGAAAACAAAAAAATGAAAGCCGCGCAGTGAAAGCCATTTACTTCATGCAAAACGGAGGCCCCGAAGTCCTGCAATACGGCGAGCAGCCGCGCATTGCGCTGCAACTGCTGCGCGGCTGAAATCCCGCGGCCTGGCGCTGTACCCGCCGCCCCGGCGGATACCTGCGCGTGATGGGCAGGGGGCAGTTGGATATAGAATGGCCCCATGTTCTACCTTGAACTGTTCCGTTGCCTGCACGAGCACCGGGTCCGCTACCTGCTGGTCGGCGGCCTGGCGATGAACCTGCATGGCGTGCCGCGCATGACCATGGATGTGGACATCGTGCTGGCGCTGGATGACGCCAATCTCGAGACATTCTTTGCCTGCGCGCGCAGGCTCGGGCTCAAGCCGCAGGCGCC
>JBFWOE010000085.1:0-12826 GCA_050250695.1 Burkholderiales bacterium | reverse complement strand
GGTCGGCATGGGCGTGATCGGCATGGCGGTGGCGCAGGCTTTCCACCGCATCGGTTGCGAAATCGTTTATTTCGATCCGGTACTCAAGGACAAATCCAAAGCGGAGGCGATGAATGCCAAAGCGCTGGCGCTCGACGACCTGCTGAAAACCTCCGATGTGGTCACGCTGCACGTGCCGCTGATCCCGGCAACCGCCAACCTGATCGGTACAAAGCAGCTGGCATTGATGAAAAAAGACGCCGTACTGATCAACGGCGCGCGCGGCGGCGTGGTCGACGAGGCCGCGCTGGCGCAGGCGCTGACAGACAACCGCATTGCCGGCGCCGCGGTCGACGTCTACAGCATCGAGCCCGCCACCGCCGACAATCCTCTGCTCAAGCTGCAGGGCGAAGCCGCCTCGCGGCTGCTGCTGACGCCGCATGTCGCCGGCGTCACCCGCCAGTCGGCGGCCTTCCTGTTCAAGGCATCATGGGAAAACGTCCAGAATGTATTGAACGGCGGCTCGGTCGCGAACCGCGTCTACTGAAACAAAAGCACCACCACCGTCCGGATTTTTTGCCAACGCTGCGGGATATTCGGTATGTCAGAAAAGTCACCGGAACCGACCGCGCCCCCTCACGGAGAATCATAAATGTCGGACAGCCACGCAAAGCCCGCCACGGAAAGCCTTGCAGACCAGATGGCCAGGAGACGCGGCAAGCGCTATCCCGCCCATGCCTACATCGCGGAAACATTTCCGGACTATGTAAAAGTTCTGCTCGAACTCGACGAAGTCATCCGCGCCAAGCCCCGCAAGTACGACGAGAAAATGCACGAGCTTTTCCACATCATCGCGCTGGCTGTCGAAATGTCCAATCCCCACAACCAGCCCCATCTCAAGCAGCATATCAAGAAAGGCCTGAAACTCGGCCTGGCTCCGGAAGAGATTGCCGAGGCACTGATGGTTTGTGTCAATCCCTGCGGTGCAAAAGTCCTTACTTATGGCGTAACCTGCATGCTTGAAGCGATCGAGGAAATGAAAGCCGAAACGACAAACCCGGCGACATAGTCCGGCTGGTCCTTCACCCCGTGAAAACCTTTAGGGAGATAAAATCTTGGCCCGCCGGAATCTGGGTATAGCCGTCATCGGTGCCGGACGTATTGGCACTCTTCGCGCTCGCCTTGCGGCGAAGCACCCCTCTGTTGATTTTCTTGCGATTTCCGACCGGGACCCCGCCTTTGCGCGTGCCCTGGCCGAAAAAACGAACGCGGATTTCAGTTCGGGCGACAACTTCGAAGTCATTGAACGCCCGGAAGTGACCGCCGTCATCGTTTCCACGCCCGAAGGCGAACATGCTGCACCGGTCAAGCGCGCGCTGGAACTCGGCAAGCCGGTGCTGGTGGAAAAACCCCTGGCGCTGTCGCGGGCTGACGCCGAGGACATCCTTGCCACGCTGAAGGCCACCAACGGCAATCTGCGCATCGGTTACAGCCGCCGCTACAAGGAATGTTACCTGCGCGCCAAGGAGCAGATGATCCAGGGCCGATTGGGGCGCGTCATCGGCGGCCATGCACGGGTTTACAATTCGCGGGCACAGGCGTTCGCCATCCTCAAGCGCGATCCGCACGCCACACCGGTGCTGGACGTTCTGACCTATTACGTGGACCTGATGTGCTGGTTCCTTGAAGGCAACCCGCCAGTCGAAATCGTCGCCCGCGGTCAGCACGGCATCTTCAGGGAAGCAGGATACGGCGCGCATGACGTGACCTGGGCCATCGTCACCTTCGCCGATGGCGCCGTGATCAATTTCGGCGTCAGTTATGCGCTGCCGGCGAAATACCCGACGCTGGGTCAGTCAGACCGCGTCGAACTGCTGGGCTCGGAAGGCACCATGATCATCGATGACGACCACATGGATCACGTACTGTTTTCGGACAAAGGCATCCCGCATGCCTACGTGCCCGATCACCAGATCAACATGGCCTTTCTCGGCAGCACCACGCCAGGAGACTGGGCGGTCGGCGATTTCTGGGGGCCGCTCGGGAACGAAACCCGAGCCTGGCTCGACCACCTGGTCACCGGCAATCCCACGGTGCACACAACGCCGGAGCAGGCGATCATCAATCTCGAAACGACCATTGCCATCGAACGTTCTGCCAGCACCGGACAGGCGGTGCGGCTCCCGCTTGAAGTCTGACCACAGTTGCCGTAAGGGGAAAACATGAACCGGATTGCATTGTTGCTTCTTTGCGCCTTGATCGCTGCAGTTCCGTCGTACGCGCAAAACTACCCGAGCCGCCCTGTCCGGATGGTCTCGCCCAATCCGCATGGCGGAGCCAATGACACGGTGGGCAGGATCATCGCCAACAAACTCACTGAAATTCTCGGCCAGCAAATGGTCGTCGACAACCGCGGCGGCGCAGGCGGCACGATTGGAGCGCAGATCGCGGCAAATGCGAACAGTGACGGCTACACTCTGCTCGCAGCGTCGAGCGCGACACACACGTTTTCACCGCTGATTTACCGCAAGATCCCGTACGATCCGGTCAAGGATTTCACGCCGGTGTCGCTGTTTGCCATCGCCCAGAACCTGCTGGTGGCCAACCCCTCGCTGCCGGTCAAGACCCTGAATGACATCATCGCCTTCGCCAAGTCCAAGCCGCGCGCCCTGAATTACTCCTCGGCAGGTACGGGTTCGAACAGCCATATCGCAATCACGATGTTCGTGCAGCTCGCCGGCATACGTGATATCACGGTGCACATACCCTACAAGGGCGGCGGTCCCGCGCTCGCGGCCACTGCGGCGGGGGAAGCACACATCAATTTCGGGCCGATGCCGGGAATGGTCGGCCTCGTCAAGGCCGGCAGGCTGAAAGCGATTGCGGTCGGCGGCAAGTCGCGCTCGGCGGCGCTTCCCGAGGTGCCCACTGCTGCAGAATCCGGACTTCCCGGGTACGAGTCCACGAGCTGGTTCGGGCTCATGGGCCCGGCGAAGCTGCCACGGCACGTGGTTGTTCAACTGCACAAGGCCGTGGTGGCAACTGTGCAGTCCCCCGATGTGACGCAGTGGCTCATCGGCCTGGGCGTCGATCCCGTGCACAGCTCGCCGGAGGAACTGGGGCGCTACGTAACCGCACAGATCGAACGGCAACGCCCGATTGTGCGGGAAATGGGGCTCAGGGCGGACTAGCCTCGACTGCCGCTGGAGTCCTGAGGCCTGAATTGCAAAATACTTTGGGTGCTCACATTACCGAAGGTAAGTTCAATTCACATTTCCCCAACGTATTGATCCGAAATCACCAACGGGGTAGTCAGTCCGATTGTCATCAAAATCACTGCTATTTAAGCATATGATTTTATTTGTTTTTTAAAAAACACGGGGCGCCAGCGCCCTGGCAACCCCGTGTCACTGCAGCGGATCACCTCCTTTCAGGTCTGCAACTGCCTGTCTCCGATCTTTTCACCGCCGTTGCCGGCAAACACTACACGCCACTTCACCGGCGCGGTAAGCTGCATCAGCGCGAACAGCGTGATGATGGCGCCGACGGTCACTGCGAGCCCGGTCAGGCCCTTGAAGAAAAACGCGTAAGAGAACAACACCAGATAAAGCAACTGCGCTGCTCCTGCGGCGAGGTATGCGTAGCGGCCGCCGATCGCCGCGCGCAGGTAGGAGAGGGTCAGGAACAGCGAGGTTGCGGCGGCCGTGCCGAATGCGAGGTGGATGCTGACCTGGTCGGCCAGGTACGCAAACAGCAGGTGGAAGGAGAAAAACGCGGCGGCGAGGAAGAAGAAGTGCATGGGGTGGATGTCGATGCCGCGCACCACGCCGATGGCGAGCAGCACCACGATGAAAAAGAACAGCGACACCGGCGCGAAGCGCGCGATCTCGGCGGCCAGCGGTCCCGGCTGCAGTTTCTCCGGCATCTGCAGCGCGATGTTGACCCCGGCGACCAGCCGGCGGAATTCCCACACCAGGTGCCAGCCGTTGTCGGTGAGTACCTTGCGCGTGGGCGACATGCCGTCTTCGGGAAAATCGACGTCGCGGAAATCGGTGGTCACCGCCAGCCGGAAATTGCGTACTTCGGAGACGCCGCCGCCGAAGTTGTAGGTCCAGCGGCTCAAGCCCTGGCTGCGGTAACCGGCGCGCAGCGTGACTTTTTCTTCCGGCGCCAGTTCGACGGTGCCGGTGATGCGACCGTCCTTCGCCGCCGGCGGCTGCAGCCACGGCTTGCCGTCGACTTCGAAGCGCAAGTCGTCGAACACCGCCTTCTGCGCCGGGAACGGCAGCGCGATTTCGACAACCTGGCGTTCGCGGTGGGGATTGGCCAGCGTGTACGCGCCGTCGAAGCGCACCGCGTAGGTGGAATACCACAGCAGCCCCTTCTGCCGGTGCTGCAGTGACAGCGCGGCGCGCACATCGCCGGAATCCAGCGCCACCGGTTCGGTGACGCGCCGGGTCACGGTCTTGCGCGTCTTCATGCCGTTGGCTTCGGTCTCGAACTGCTGGGTGTCGTAACGCACCGCGGCAACGGCCGGCGGCTGCTGGACCTGCGGTGCCCCCCACAGCTGCTCGACGCGGTTGCGCAGGCCCTGGTCAGCCTGGTGGGTGCGGCTGCTGGTGACGCCGGCAAGTATCCACCAGGCGATTACGGTGCAGCAGTAGATGAAGCCAATGGCGATCAGGCGGCGGGTCATGTCATATCCTGTTGTTGTTGTCGGTTTTTGCGGCCAAGGCGCTGCGGGCCAGAAACTGGAGACCGGCGCCGCTTGCACGGCGCCACGTCGTGAGATCGGTGAGGAAATCGATGGGGTTATTCACGCAAGCTCCAATCACCGGCCCGCAGCGCCCTGCACGTTCAGGCGCCGGCCATCGCCAGCAACGTCACCAATGCCGCAAAGGCCAGGCCGATCAGTACTCCCGCTGCCGCGGCTCTCGCCAGCAGGATGCAGAAATCCCGGGCGACCTGCCGGGTCGTCAGCACGGTGCGGGTGACCGTCGCGTTGGGGGATGCGTTCAACTTTGTTCTCCTCTGAAATGCGCCCCGATCGGGCAGGGTCATTTCAGCAAGCCAGGATGGCAGCACCATGCCGGGACATGGCAAAGCAGGGAAGAATTGTGGCAAACCGGTGGCAGCGGCCGCCGCCGCGCGCGGCTGCGGTATAGTCGGACCACGCAAAAACGACCATGCCTCAACGCATCGCCATCATTGAGGACGACCCCGCCATCGGCGCCAATTACGCCGATGCGCTGACTGCGCACGGCTACGCGGTGCAGCTCTATCCCGACCGCGCCAAGGCCATGGCCGGGCTGGAAGCAAAACTGCCCGACCTGGTGCTGCTCGACATCGGACTCGGCAGCGACCCTGACGCAGGCTTCGCGCTGTGCCGCGACCTGCGCGGCCGCTCGGCGACGCTGCCGATCATTTTCCTCACAGCGCGCGACAGCGAATTCGACATGGTGTCGGGGCTGCGCCTGGGCGCCGACGACTACGTCACCAAAAGCGTCAGCCTGCCCCACCTGCTGGCGCGCATCGCCGCGCTGTTCCGCCGCGCCGGCACCGGCAGCAGTGCTGCGGCCGCCGAGGACACGCTGGCGCGCGGCGCGCTGGCAATCGACCTCAAGCGTTTCACGGTGAGCTGGAACGGCAAGGTTGTCGACCTCACCCTGACCGAATTCTGGCTGGTGCATGCGCTGGCGCGCCATCCCGGCCACGTCAAGAACCGGGAACAGCTGATGGCCGAGGCACACATCGTGGTCGACGACAGTACCATCACCTCGCACATCAAGCGCATGCGCCGCAAGTTCATGGCGGTCGACGCCGCCTTCGACCGCATCGACACGGTGTACGGCATGGGCTACCGGTGGAAAGCGCAAACCTGAGGCGCCCGGCGCTGGGACTGCGCGCCAAGCTGGTGCTGGTCGCGCTGCTGCTGCTGGTGATGCCCTGGGCCGGTTATTCCTACATCAAGGCCACCGAGCAGCTGCTGCGCGAGCAGCAGGAACGCCAGCTGACGGGCGCCGCGCGCGCGATCGCCGCGGCGCTGCACGACCGGCCGCGGCTTGCGACGCTGCGCGAGGATTCACCCGACGGCGAGGCCGCGCGCGCCGAGGTGCGCTCGCTGATCACCGGCATCGCCCGCACCGGCCTGCGCATCTGGATCATCGACAACCGCCTGCGGCTGATCGCGATCGCCGGTGACATCAGTGGCGGCGGTCCTCCGGAATCCGACGAAACCACCTTCGGCATCGTCGAGCGTGGCGTGCGCGCGGCGCTGCGCCCGCTGCTCGCGCACTGGCTGGATCCGCCCACCCTGCCCGCCGAGGAATTCATCCCCGATGACGTGGTATTCGGCGGCCCCGAGGTGGAACGCGCGCTCGACGGCGCCACCGGCCTGAAGCGACGCCCCGGCCCCGGCGGCAGCGCACCCATAGTCTCGATAACCTACCCGGTGTGGATCGGCGAGACCATTGCCGCGGTGGCCATCGTCGAGGAAAGCACGGCGGCGGCAGTGTCATTCCGCCACCGCGCAATCGAGCGCCTGATCGCGGTGACACTGATCGCCTTCGGTACTGCAGCACTGGTACTGCTGGTGTTCGCCTCGCGCATTTCCACCCGCCTGCGCCGGCTGCGCGACGAAGCCGAGCAGGCCATCGATTCGCGCGGCCACGTGCGCTCACTGGTCACCGCGGAACACGCGCGCGACGAAATAGGCGACCTGTCACGAAGTTTTTCCCTGGCGCTGACACGCATCGCCGATTACAACGCCTACCTTGAAGGGCTGGCACGGCGGCTGGCACATGAACTGCGTACGCCGATCGCAGTGGTGCGCTCCTCGCTGGACAACCTGCGCCTGAAGGCACTGCCGGAGGATGCAACCGTTTACCTGGAACGCGCCGAGGGCGGATTGCTGCGTCTGGACAGCGCGCTGACACGGATGGCAGAAGCCTCGCGGCTGGAACAGGCGGTACGCAGCACCGAGCGTGAGCGTTTCGACGCCGCAGCGGTGATTGCCGGCTGCGTCGAGGGATACACGACGGCTTATCCGCAATGCCGCTTCGAATCGCGGCTGCCGCCAAGACCGGTGATGATCAGCGGGGCTCCCGACCTCTATGCGCAGATGCTCGACAAACTCGCCGCCAACGCGGTGGATTTCGCCGAGCCCGGATCGGCGGTTGAAATCACGCTGGCGCTGCAGGGCACCAGTGCGGTGCTGGCCGTAACCAACCGCGGGCCGCGGCTCCCGGAACAACTGCGACTGTTTGAATCGATGCAGTCGGTGCGCTCGGCGCCGGGCGCCGACGTCCACCTCGGTCTGGGACTCTACATCGTGCGGCTTATCGCCGAGTTCCACCACGGCCGCGCCGGTGCGGAGAACCTGGCCGATGGCGGCGGCGTGCGTTTCAGCGTGACGATACCGACGCTGATCGTCGATTGAAAAGCTAACCGGGCGGCCAGCGCAAAGAACGCCCGGCAATGATGTGCAGGTGCAGATGAAATACCGTCTGCCCGGCCTCGGCGCCGTTGTTGACCACCAGCCGGAAGGCGTCGGCAACACCCAGTTGCCGCGCCACCTTGCCCGCCGCCAGCAGAAGATGCCCCATCAGCGCCGCATCGCCGGATTCCGCATCGGCCAGCCTGGGAATCTCCTTTTTCGGGACCAGCAGCACGTGGGTAGGGGCCTGCGGGTTGATATCACGGAAGGCGAGGCAATGTTCATCTTCGTAGACGATGTCGGCCGGAATCTCGCGGGCGATGATCTTGCTGAACAAGGTGGTCATGAATTGGTCACAAAATAGGTTTAAAAACAATTACTTATGGAGAATGCCGCGGTCCGCACCGAGTATGCCAGCCGCTTGATTCGTCTATGTTTTTGATCCTAGCCGGAGACTTCTCCAGCGTCAAAGTCAGCGTTTACTGACTTTATATGGTGCGATGCAATAAATATTTCGCCCAAAGCCTTGACATGCCAATCTCCACCCTTATAATTGGAATTGTGCGGTGCAATATAACTGCACCCAAAAATTCAAGGCTAATCGTTTAACTTATTGTTTTAAAAGGAGATTTAAAATGTATCAGACTCCGGAACAACTTATTGCACTGAACAAAGCCAACATGGAAGTTGCGATGCGCTTCGCCGGCGTTGCGATGGAAGGCGCCGAGCGCATGATCGACCTGCAGCTGAAAGCGGCCAAAACCGCGTTCGCCGACAGCTTCGAAGGCGCCAAGGCTCTGGCCTCCGTCAAGGACTTCCAGCAACTGGCCGCACTGAAAGACAGCCTGGCGCAGCCGTCGCTGGAAAAAGCAACCGCCTACGCCAAGAGCGTCTACGACGTCGCCAACGAAACCCAGGTCGAATTCAGCAAGCTGGTTGAAGCCCAGGTTGCCGAGTTCAACAAGGAAGTCGTTTCCGGCCTCGACAAGCTGGTGAAGAATGCCCCGGCCGGCTCCGAGGTCGGTGTCGCCGCCCTGAAATCGGGCATCGCCGCCGTCAACGCCGCCTACGACAACCTGTCGAAAGTCGCCAAGCAGTTCGCGCAAGCCACCCAGTCGAACCTGGAAGCTGCCGCATCGCAGGCAACCTCCTCGGTGAAGAAAACGTCGAAAAAAGCCGCTTAAGCATCAGCAGCAGGCAGCAAACAAAAAGCCCCCGGATCATTCCGGGGGCTTTTTCATGTACTGCGGTCCGCGGCGGACTTCAGGCAGGCGCCGGCGTCCACGGGAACCCCAGTCCGCTGACGCCGGACTGGAGCATGCCGATCGCCGCCTGCACCTGCGCGGCGTCGCCGCGCACGCCGAGTTCGATGTAACGCTCGGGCGTGACCCGCGGCAGGCTGAACACCTTGATCTGCGGATAGGTCCGCAGGCATTCGTTCATCAGCTCGATCAGTTGGCTCTCGCCCGCCTCGCGCACGATGATCGCTGCCTCGACGGCTCGCGCCGCGACCACATCGGCATAAAGGTGGTCGAGCACCCAGGCCATCATCGGCCAGGCCATCTCGGGAAAGCCGGGCAGGAAATGGTGGTTGCGGAAACTGAAGCCCGGGATGCGGTTGTACGGGTTGGGAATGATGGAAGCGCCGTCAGGAAACTCGCCCATCATCAGCCGCTGCGGCGTGACCCCGCGCGGATCCTCGACGAAACGGCCGCGGATTTCGATTTCGGCTTCGGGATGAAGTTTGAGCGGTACGCCGGCCGCACGCGCCGCGCATTGCCGGGTGTGGTCGTCGGGCGTGGCGCCGATGCCGCCGAAACTGAACACCGTGTCGCCGCCGGCGAACGTACGTGCCAGGGTGGCCGTAATCAGTTCCGGATCGTCGCCAAGGTAGTTGGCCCACGACAGCTCAAGGCCGCGCTCGCCGAGCGTGGCAATGGCCTTGGACAGGTGCTTGTCCTGCCTTTTGCCCGACAGTATCTCATCGCCGATGATGATGGCGCCGAATTTCATGCACTTTCCCCCGTTGATCGGACGCTGCAGGCCTGCCGGCCCGGCGTCAGGTATGGATGTAACTTTCCAGCTGCTTGATGGTTTCCTGCTGCATGGCGATGACTTCCTTCACCAGATCGCCGATCGACAGCACGCCGGCGACGCGGCCATTGTCCATCACCGGAAGGTGGCGGATGCGCCGCCCGCTCATCAGCGCCATGCACTCGTCGACGGTCTGCATCGGGGTCACCGTGATCACCTTGTCCGACATGATCTCGCTGACCGTCAGTTCGTGCGAGGATTTTCCGAGCAGGATCACCTTGCGGGCGTAATCGCGCTCGGACATGATGCCGGCAAGTCTGTCGCCGTCCATCACCAGCAACGCACCGACGTTTTTCTCGGCCATCAGCTTCAGCGCATCGAACACGCGGGTTGCGGGTGACACCGACAGTACACTGCCGCCCTTGGCCTGCAACAGCTGCTTCACTGTTTTCATGACCTTCCCCTCCTGAGAGACCGGCACTGACGGCCGGCTGGGAATCCAGTTTAGCAGGATGCCGGAAAAACTCATCCCGCAATCCTGTACAGGACAACGAAGTCCTGCCAGGCTCCTGAAATACATGGCGGTTTGAAACGGACCGCTCAGAGTCCGCCGATCGCCCCGGCTTTCTGCAGCAGGTTCTGTGCCATGCGGATGTTGGCGAGATCGACCAGCCGGCCGTCGACCTGTACCGCGCCCTTGCCCTCGCGCGCAGCCTGCGCCATCGCGTCCACGATGCGTCGGGCTTTGGCGACTTCTTCCGGCGAGGGGCTGAATACCGCGTTGGCCGCGGCGATCTGCGTCGGGTGGATCGCCCATTTGCCCTCGTAACCGAGCGCCGCCACGCGTTTGGCGGCGGCCAGGTAACCGTCCGCATCCTTGAAGTCGCCGTAGGGCCCGTCGATCGGACGCAGCCCCCAGGCGCGGCACGCCACCAGCAGCCGCACCTGCGCCGCATGCCAGGGATCCGTCTGATGAAACACCCGGCGACCCTCCGCATCACCGTCAGTCAGCACGCCGTAGTCGGGATGCAAGCCGCCGATGATGGTGGTGCGCGCACGGGTCGAGGCGGCAAAATCGCCGGAACCGAACGCCAGCGCTTCGAGGCGGCGGCTGGCCTGCGCGATGGCTTCGACGTTGGCCATGCCCAGCGCGGTCTCGATCAGCACCTCGAAACCGATGCGTTTTTTGCGTCCCTGCGCCTGCTCGATCTGCGTCACCAGCATGTCCAGCGCATACACGTCGGCGGGCACGCCGACCTTGGGAATCACCAGCATGTCGAGGCGCGGGCAGTGTTCGACGAGGTCGACCACGTCGCGGTACATGTAATGGGTGTCGAGGCCGTTGATGCGCACCGCCATCGTCTTGCTGCCCCAGTCGATGTCGTTCAGCGCTGCCACCGTGTTTTTGCGCGCCAGCGGCTTGTCGTCGGGTGCGACCGCATCCTCAAGGTCAAGGAAGATGACGTCGGCAGCTGACTTCGCCGCTTTTTCAAACAATGCCGGATTGACGCCGGGCACTGCCAGCTCCGAGCGCGTCAGCCGCGGTGTTGCCTGTTCCGGTTGGGTAAAACTCATGTCAATTCTCCGCGGGCCTGGTGCCCGACATGTCCTCGACCACCGTGATCAGTGCAGCGAGGTCCTTGCGTCCCTTGCCCTGGCCCATCAGCGCGTTGATCTGCTGCATCACCAGCGCCGCACCCGGCGAGGCGATCTGCATCTGGTGCGCGAGGTCGAGCACGATGCCGAGATCCTTGTGGTAGAGCCGGGTGTCGATGCCATTGTCGAAATTGTGCTCGACCATGCGCGTGCCGAATACCTCCAGCACGCGGCTCGCCGGGATGCCGCCGAGCATCACTTCGCGCACTTTAGCCGCATCGACGCCGAGCCGTTCGGCGAGATGCAGCGCCTCGGCCACGCCCTGCGCCGTCACCAGCAGCGCCAGCTGGTTGCAGGCCTTGGTGACCTGGCCTGCGCCGCTGTCGCCCATGCGGGTGATGGTCTTGCCCATGCAGGCAAACAGCGGTTTCACCCGCTCGAACACCTCAGGCCTGCCGCCGACCATGATCGACAGCGTGGCCTGCTCGGCACCCATCGGACCGCCGGACACCGGCGCATCGAGCATGGCTATGCCTTTCTTTTCCAGCAGCTGCGCAACCGCACGAGATACCGCCGGGGATATGGTTTCCATGTCGACGACGACGCTGCCGCGCTTCAGGCCGTGGACCAGGCCGTCGGCGCCGAGCACGACCTCCTCGAAATCGCTGGCGGCGGTGACAATGGTGAACACCACGTCGCAGACCGTTGCCAGCGCCGCAGGCGTGGAGTAAAACTTCGCGCCTGCGTCCACCAGCGGCGCGGCACTTTCCCTGCGGCGCGCGTAAACGCCGAGCGCGTGGCCGCCGCGCAACAGGTGGCCCGCCATGTGGCGCCCCATAACGCCCAGTCCGATGAATCCAACGTTCAATGCGTTCTCCTCAGTGTGTGATCCAGCCGAAGGCCATGATCAATGGCAGCGTAATCCAGAACAGTATGGTACTCCAGCCGATCAGCAGCGCCGCCGCGCGGTCGTCGAGATTGAAGCGGTTGGCAAGCAGCAGCGCGGTCATCATCGACGGCGTGGTCGCCAGCGCGATCGCCGCGTGCTGGGCCTCGCCGACATGGTCGAAAATCTGCGGTGCAGCGAGCCACACGATCAGCGGCGTCACCAGCAGCTTGATGCCGGCCGCGGCGAGTATTTCCGGGCGCGGCTTGAGGTTGCGCCACGGAATCGTCATGCCCAGCACGAACAGGATCACCGGAATGTTGGC
Organism: Burkholderiales bacterium; assembly: GCA_050250695.1. Taxonomy (GTDB): domain Bacteria; phylum Pseudomonadota; class Gammaproteobacteria; order Burkholderiales; family SG8-41. Next base: position 571 of record JBFWOE010000085.1, on the reverse strand, counting down.
CTGGCCGATGAAACGCGCGGCATTGACCAGCGGTTCGTAGGTCAGCCCCAGCTGCTGGCTGCCGGCGCCGAGCAGGAAGGCCCAGATCGGCGGCATCGACATCATCACCTTGAACACCGAGGGCTGGCCGGCGCCGCCGCCCTGTCCGCCCAACCGCGTCGAGATCCACACGCCGAGACTCCACACCAGCGGCATGGTCATCAGCATGTCGTTGAACGCGGCATAACTGGTCGCCGCGGCACCGAAGAAAAACACCAGCACCGGCACGCCGATGTTGAAGGTGTTGCCGAACATGCCCGCGAGCACCAGTGACGCGCGCGTCGAATCCGCGAGTTGCGGCCACAGGCGGATGCGGTAGAGCATCACGTAGAGGATGGCGCCCGCCGACAGCGAGCCGATGCCGACCAGCAGCGGCACCGACAGCAGGTTCAGCGTGATCGGCGTGGTTGCCGACACCGCGAACAGGATGCACGGGAACAGCAGGTACATCACCAGCCGGTTGAGCGAGGTGCGCATCTGCTCGACGTCGGTGTCGCTGAAAAAACGCGGCCACAACGCGCCCGCCGCCACC
>JBFWOE010000084.1:0-13091 GCA_050250695.1 Burkholderiales bacterium | reverse complement strand
AGTGTTTGTGATCATGGCCGTGCACGCCCACCGCATAAAGCCCGATGTCGATGCGCGCGACATCCGCAGGCGCATAACCGTGCTGCGCACGCAGGTCGAGGATGCCGTCGATCGCGGCGTGGTAGTGGCGGCAACAGGGATAGGGTTTGAAATAGGCGCCCTCGATCTCGTAACGCCCGCCCAGCGCGTCGAACAGCCGGTCCCATTTGACCTCGCCCCCGACGAAGACGCTGAAAAAACCGTAGCGCCCCTCCAGCGCTTTTGCCGGACCGGTGATGCCGCGCCGCGCGAACTCGGCGCACAGCAGCCCGTCGCGGGCGGCCTTGCCGGGGTGCAGGCGCTTGATTTCCGCGCCATCGTCGAGGTACTCGCGGATGCCGCCGGCGAAACTGGCGGCAAGGCCCAGCGCGTTGCGGGCCTGCACCGCATCAAGCCCGAGCAGCGATGACACTGCCGCGGTCGCGCCGAACACGCCGCCGATCGCCGTGTTGTGCCAGCCGCGGCGCGCGCTGCCGGGATGCATGGCCGCGGCGATGCGGACCATCACGTCGTAACCGATGGTGGCCGCGAGCAGGATGTCGCGCGGCGAGCGGCCATGCTGCTCGGCCGCGGCGAGGATCGCCGGGAAAACCGCGCCCGCCGGATGCGCCGAGGCATGGGTATGCCCGTCGTCGAAATCGAGGCCGTGGGTGTTGGCGCCGTTGACCAGCGCCGCGTTCGGCGCCGACAGGCGCGACTTGCTGCCGATCACCGCGGCGCTGCGCGTGGCGTCGGTTTCCGCGTAATAGGACAGCAGCGCCTTCGACACCGGCATCGCCGAGCCGGACACCGAGCAGGTCAGGAAATCGAGCAGCGCGCGTTTGGCGGCATGCACGGTGCCCGCGGCAAGCCGGTCGTAGCGTGCAGAAGCAATGTGTAGTGCGAGGCGCGCAGTGGCATCTGCGCCCGGTGTCATGTCCTGCATGTGTCCTCCTCCGGCACCCTGTAGCGCCGTTAATTACGGCTGGCGCAGCACCAGCAGCGCGTCCAGCGCCACCACGCCGTCCTGCCGCACCAGCAGCGGATTGATTTCCGCCTCCTGCACATCGTCCGCGGCAGCCAGCTGCGACAGCGCCTGCACCGCGCGCGCCAGCGCCTCAAGGTCGCCACGCGGCTTGTTGCGATAGCCGCGCAGCACGGCGAAAGCCCTGACCTCGGCGATCATTTCGCGCGCGGCGTCCAGCGTCAGCGGCGCCAGCCGCACCGCGTGTCCGCCGCCCAGCTCGGCGAGTATGCCGCCAATGCCGACCATTACCAGCGGACCCGCGTCGCGGTCGCGGCGGAAACCGACGATGACTTCGGCAATGCCGCTTTCCATGCGCTGCACCAGCACGCCGTCGATCTTCGCCTGCGGCCGTTCGCTGCGGATGCGCGCGAGCATGCCGTCGACCCCGGTTTTAAGCTGCGCCGCATCGGCGATGTCGAGCACCACGCCGCCGGCTTCGGTCTTGTGCGGAATGTCGGCGGAGAGGATTTTTGCCACTGCAGGGAAGCCGGTGGTGACGGATTCGCAGCCGCCCTGCACGACCTGCGAGGCGGCAAAGGGTATGCCCAGGCTGCCCAGAACCCTGGCGGCACTGAATTCATTCATCGGCGCGCCGTGCGCCTGCCGCAGGGCCGCTGCCAGTTTTGCGGCGAGCGCCGCATCGGCTGCGGGATGCGCGGCTGGCGCCCGCCATTCGCAATATGCGCGCACGGCGTCGGCGCAGGCTTCCGGCGTGCGGAAGGCCGCGGCACCGCCGCGCTGCAGGATGCCCAGCGCCGCGTTCGCCGCCGGCCCGAGAAAATTGGCCAGCGGCTTGGGGCCGCGGCCGGCATTGAGGGTGCGCTCGCGCACCGAATCCGGACGCTGTGCCGCCGTCGAACCGTGTACGGCGACGATGGCGTCACAATGGTCTGAAGCATAGAGGGCCCTGATCACGGTCGGATACACCGGACCGTCGGCCTTGCCCATGGGCAGGTCGGTGAGCGGCGCGTCGGTGATGTGGATGCCCTTGCCGGCGAGTTCGTCGATCACCGGCTGCGATGGCGGCACCACCTCGATGCCGGCGAGCCCCAGCCGGTCGACCACCATCGCTGCCGCGCCGCCGGTGCCGGTGAACACCGCCACGCGTTTGCCCCGGGGCGGTTGATAACCCGTCACCAGCTGCGGCGTTTCGAACAGCGCCTCGTAGATCTTGACGCGGATGATGCCGTGGTCGCGGAAAAATGCTTCAGCCACGTCGTCGGCCCCGGCAATCGCGCCGGTGTGCGTGGTGGCGATCTCGCGGCCCACCGCCGAGCGTCCGAGCTTGAAGGCAATCACCGGCTTGCCGAGTTCGAAGGCGCGGCGCGCGGCGGCACCCAGCCGCGGCGCATCGCGGAAAGCCTCGAGGAACAGCAGGATGCATTGCGTGTCGGGATCATCGACCAGGCAGTCGACGATTTCGCCGACGCCGATGTCGCATTCGTTGCCCACCGAAACCATCTTCGAAAAACCGAGTCCGCGCTCCTGTGCGCGCGACACTGTGCCGCCCATCATCGATCCGCTCTGCGACACCAGGCTCAGTTTGCCGGGCAGCAGCACTTCGCTTTCGAGCACGGCGTTGGCCGAGAGCACGGTGTTGCCGGTGACGTTGGCAATGCCCAGGCAGTTGGGCCCGATCAGGCGCACACCGCCGGCCCGTGCGGTCTCGACCATGCGGCGCTGGATGCGCGCGCCCTCCCCGCCGGTCTCGGCGAATCCGGCAGAAAAAATGGTCGCGACCCTCACGCCCGCGGCCGCGCAGTCCTCGATCACGCCGGGCACGGCCTTCGCCGGCACCATGATGAAGGCATGGTCGACTTTCTGCGGCACCGCGCGGATGTCGGGATAGGCCCGGTCGCCGTTGATTTCGCTGCGCCCCGGGTTGATCGGGATGATGGTGCCGGTGTAGCCGTGTTTGCGCAGCACGCGCTGCGGGCGCGAAGCCAGTTTCGCGGCGTCGGCGGATGCCCCCACCAGCGCCACGGTGCGCGGCGAGAACAGCGCGCGTCCCAGCTCCAGCCGCTCCTGCTCCAGGTTCATGCCGCGGCCGGTTTCGGCGGACGCTGCGAAAAACGCCGCTCGAAGATGATTTCGGCCAGGCGGTTTTTCATCATTTCGATCGAGCCGCCGGCAATCATCCAGCCGCGGCAGCGCCGCAGGCAGTACTCGACCAGTGTTTCCTGGGTGTAGCCTAGACCGCCCATCACCTGCATAGCTTCGTTGGCGACTTCGAAGCCGGTCTGGTTGCACATCAGCTTGGCCACCGTGGTCTCGTCTGCCGCCGGAAAACCGCGGTCGGCATTGACCGCCGCGCGGTAGAGCAGCAGCTGCGCGGCCTCGAGTTTCATTTTCATGTCTGCGAACTTCCACTGCAGTCCCTGGAACTCGCACAGCGGGCGGCCGAACTGGCTGCGCGTCATTGCGTAGTCGCGCGCCACCGTGTAGCAATAACGACCGTAGGCCAGAGAACGCGCGGCGTTGCCTATGCGTTCGGCGTTGAATCCGGCGATCTGCTTCTTGAAGCCGCCGGGTCCGAGCAGCACGTCTTCCGGCGGCACGTAGACATTGTCGAAGTACAAGGTCGCCCAGTCGTTGCCCGACATGAACTTCGAGGGTTTGCCGGTGCTGAACCCTGCCGCGGTCCGCCGCAGCATCACCGAGCCGATGCCGCCGACGCCGGGGCCGTAACGCACGTAGACCAGGTACTGGTCGGCGTGCGGGTTCGGGAATACCTTGCGGCCGTTGATGCGGTAGCCGTCACCGTCCGGCGTCGCGCTGGTGACCAGGTCGGTGGTCGCTGATCCCGCTTCCGGCTCGGTCATCGCCACCGCGATGACTTCCTCGCCCCTCAGCAGCGGCGCGAGGTAGCGCTTTTTCTGGTCGGCGTTGGCGAAATGGGCCAGCACGCGGATCGCGCCGAAGTTGCCTTCCTGGATCACGTCGGCGCTGCGCGGACACACCGTGGCGACCGTCTCGATCGCCAGCACCGCGTCCATCAGCGTGCCGCCAGCGCCGCCGTCGGCTTCGGGCAGCGTGATGCCGAGCAAGCCGGCTTCCGCCATTTTTTTTGCGACATCGTGGGGAAACTGCGCGCTGTGGGCACGGGCCAGCGCGCCGTCGGCCAGCTCCTTGCGGGCAAAGGCGGCGACGGAATCGCGGAACATCTGCTGCTGTTCGGTCAGGCTGAAATCCATCGGGACTCCTCGTGCTGCAGCCGCGTCACGGGGATCCTGCGCGCAGCCTGTTCGACTTGTGCCGGTTCATATGGGGAATACAGGGAATGCGGGGAATATGCACACGGCAGATGAAACCATGGTGGCGACATGGCTGCGCAAAGTCAACGCGAAGTCCACAACCGAGACTTGCGCCGCGCACTGCCGGCCTGCGCTGCCGTTCAGTCCTTGCGCGCGGTGCGCCCGCGGTTGCGCGCCTGGTAGAGCATGTCGAAGGTGATCTTGCGCACCTCGATCTTGCTGTGCTCGATGTGCGCGCGCAGCAGGCGCTGCGCTTCGTCGGCACGGCGTTTCTGCACCGCGGTGAGTATCCTGGCATGTTCGTCGTAGGTCGCGCTGACGCGGTCGGCCTTGTAGAAATCGAGGCGGCGGATGATGCGCATGCGTTCGGTGATCTCGCGGTAGGCGCGCATCATTTCGCGGTTGCCTGTGCTCTCGACCATCTGCAGGTGGAAGGCTTCGTCGAGCGCGCCGACCTTGACCGGATCGTCAAGACGTTCGCGCACCGGCACATGCCACACCTTGGCCAGTCTCTGCAGCGCCTCGCGGTCCTGGGTGGAGGAAGACAGCGCGCGCACCGCGAAACATTCGATCAGCACGCGGAAATCGTAGAGTTCGTCGAACTTGTCGAAATTCAGCGGCGGGATCAGCCAGCCGACCTTGGGGATCGCCTTGACGAAACCCTCGTGCTGCAGCCGCTGCAGCGCCTGCCTGAGCGGCGTGCGGCTGACGTCGATCTGCGCGGCGAGGTCGGACTCGGACAGGCGGTCGCCGGGCATCAGGTCGAAATCGAAAATGCGCTTCTTGATTTCTTCGTAAGCGCGGTCGGCGAGGCTGCCGGCGTCCTTGGTGATGTTGACCACTTTTGCCATTCCCGTTTTCCTGTTCAGGCCTGTTTGCGGTGGGCCGCCGCCATGTAATTGCGCCAGCCGCCGAATGCGGTGATGTCCTCCGCGCCGTCGAGCGCCCACGGTTCGCAGATGAAACCGTTGACCCAGCTGCCGTCGGCGAGTTCGACCGAACCCAGGCCCAGCGGCGCGGGGATGCCGGCGAGGAATCCGCCCAGCGCTTCGGCCGGCATATCGTATACCTCCACCGCGATGGCCGCGCCCAGTGCCGCCCGCGCGAGTCCGGGCCGCGGCGGCTGCGTGCCGTTGAGCGCGTGCAGCCGGTAGTGCGGTGCGGTCTGGGTGGCGACGCGCAACCTCGCACCGCAGGCGGTGAGCTGGTGGTGCAGCGGCATGCCCGAGAGATGCGCACCGACCACGGCCAGCGGGATCGCGCCGGGGGGCGTGGCGGTGATGTGCGTGTCTTCGGTCTTCAGCGCACGCAGCTTCGCGCCCAGCGGCAGGTGGCGCGCGCGCTGCCACTGCGCGGCAAGTTCGAGCAGCGCCCAGTCGCAGCCGCCGGGCGCGATGAAGGTGACGCCGAACGGCAGGCCGTCAGCAGTGAATCCATACGGCACCGCGATCGCCGACAGCCCCAGCAGGTTGACGAAGTTGGTGTAGGTGCCGAGTTCGCTGTTGCGCGCGACCGGTTCCGCGGCGACGTCGGCCAGTGTCGGCAGGTTGGGTGCGGTGGGCACCATCAGCACGTCGAAATCATTCCACACCGGGCGCGTCTGCGCCTCGAGTTCGCGCACGCGGTAGATCGCGTTGAAAGTATCGACCGCGGAGAATTTTTTCCCGACGCCGATCACTCCGGCCACCACCGGGTCGACGCCCGGCGCGCCGCGCTCGATCAGTTCGCCGGCGATGGCGTAACGCTCGGCGGTCCACGGTCCCTGGTAGAGCAGCGCCGCGACTTCGCTGAACGGCGCAAGGTCGAATTCGCCCTGGCTGCAGCCCAGCGCCTTGAGGTCGCGGCCGGCGGCGGCGAACAGCGCGCGGTAATCGGCGCCGACAAAAAACGGATCGCGCGGCATGCCGACGCGCAGGGACGGCGGCAGCGCGTGGCGCAGCCGCACCGGGCGGCTGAACACCGGCTCCGCGGGGCTGAGCGCGCCGGGGCCGGCCATCACCGCGTAAACCGCGGCAGCGTCGGCCGCGGTCAGTGCCAGCAGAGACACGCAGTCCAGCGTCTTGCATGCCGGCACCACGCCGGCGTTGCTGACGGTGCCCGGCGTCGGCTTGCAGCCGACCAGGTTGTTGAAGCCTGCGGGCACGCGGCCCGATCCGGCGGTGTCGGTGCCCAGCGCGAAACTCACGAGGCCGCGCGCCACCACCGAAGCCGAGCCCGAACTGGAACCGCCGCTGATGTGGCGTGCGCTGAAGGTATTGGGCACCGCGCCGTACGGCGAACGCGTGCCGACCAGCCCGGTGGCGAACTGGTCGAGGTTGGTCTTGCCGAGCAGCACGGCGCCGGCCTGCATCAGCAGCGTCACCACGTGGGCAGTGACTTTCGCTTCATAGGCGAAGTCGGGACAGGCCGCGGTGGTAGTCCAGCCGGCAACGTCGATGTTGTCCTTGACCGCGAAGGGCACGCCGTAGAGCGGACAGTCCGCCGGATTGCGGCCGGCCAGCGCCTTGAGCTGGTCTTCGAGCTGCGATCCGGTGGCGAGGCAGATCCACGCCGGGTCGTGTGCCTGTTCCTCGAGGTGGCGCAGCAGGCGCAGGCGTTCGCGCAGGAAATCCGGCGCGCTGACGCTGCCCGCGCGGATTGCGTCGCGGATTTCGGCAACCGTGGCCAGCGTGTTCATGCGCGCGCAGCCCGTGCCGTGTTCGCGTGCGCAGACAGGTGCTCCGGGCGCGGGATTGCCGCCAGCAGTTCGCGGGTGTAATCGGCGGACGGCGCGGAAAGCACGCTCGCGGTGTCGCCGGCCTCGACGATTCTGCCGGAGCGCATCACGATCACGCGGTCGCACAGCAGGCGCACCACTTCGAGGTCATGGCTGACGAACAGGTAACTCATGCCGAACTCGGCCTTGAGGTCGGCAAGCAGGTTCAGCACCACCGCCTGCACCGAGACGTCCAGCGCCGCGGTGGGTTCATCGAGGATCAGCAGCTCGGGTTTGGTCGCGATCGCGCGGGCGATGCCGACGCGCGCCTTCTGTCCGCCGGAGAGCTGGTGCGGCAGGCGGTCGAGCAGTTCGTGCGGCAGGCCGACCTGGGTCGCCAGCCGTTCGACGCGGTCGCGGATCGCCGCGGCGTCACGCATGCCTTCGAGCCTGAGCAGCGGATCGGCAATGGTCTGCGCCGCTGTCGAGCGCGGGTTGAGGCTTTCGTGCGGATCCTGGAACACCATCTGCAGTTCGCGGCGCAGCGGCGAATGCGCGAATTTTCCCGACGGCACCGTCGTCAGTTCCTGGCCCTTGAAGCGGATGCTGCCGGAAGTCGGGTCGAGCAGCCGCATGACCATCGCCGAGGTCGTCGACTTGCCACAGCCCGATTCACCGACCAGCCCGACGCTCTCGCCTCGGGCAATCGAAAAACTGATGCCGTCGACGGCGCGGTAACCAGTGTCAGCCTTGCCGCGGTTCTTCAGCCGCTGCAGCAGGCCGCCCGGCGCTTCGAACACCTTGACCAGGTTCGACACTTCGAGCAGCGGCACGTCGGACTGCGCAAGCGCTGCCGCGGGCGGCAGCGGCAGGCGCAGATCCTCGGGCAGCAGGTCGCGAATGTTCTGCGCGGCATGCGGCGTCGAACGCAGCAGGCGACGGGTGTACGGATGCGCGGGCGCGGTGAACAGCCCCGCGGTGCCCTGCTGTTCGACCACCCGCCCCTGCTCCATGACGACGATGCGGTCGCAGTATTCGCCGGCGAGGCCAAGGTCATGGGTGATCAGCAGCGTGGCCATGCCTTCGGAGCGCGTCAGTTCGCGCACCAGCTCCATCACCGCGCGCTGGGTGGTGACGTCGAGACCGGTGGTCGGCTCGTCGGCGATCAGCAGCTGCGGCTTGCAGGCGAGTGCGATCGCGATCACCACGCGCTGGCACATGCCGCCGGAGAGTTCGAAGGGATAGGCGTGGTAGCGCCGCGCGGCGTCGCGGATGCGCACGCGTTCCAGCGCCTCGATCGCCTTCGCCTTCGCCTGGTCGTGCGTGGTCTGCGCGTGGCGGATCAGCACGTCCTCGATCTGCTTGCCGATCGGGCGGATCGGGTTGAGTGCCGCTCGCGGGTTCTGGAAGATCATCGAGATTTCGCGGCCCCTGAGGTCGCTCATCATCGCCTCGTCGGCGTCGTGCAGCCGCATGCCGCCGAAGTCGATGCTGCCGGAGGCGATGCGCCCGGCGCGGTCGAGGATGCGCATCACCGCGTACGAGGTGACCGACTTGCCTGAGCCCGATTCGCCGACGATGCCCAGCGTCTCGCCCTTGGCGATTTGCAGGTTCACCGAACGCACGGCGGTGACGGTGCCCTTGCGCGTGGCGAACTCGACGCACAGGTCCTGCACCGCGAGCAGCGGCGGATTGTGCAATGGCAGGTTCATGTGCGGCGCTGCGGGTCGACGAGGTCGCGCAAGCCGTCACCCAGCAGGTTGAAGGTGAACACCGCGAGCATCAGTGCCGCGCCGGGGAACAGCGCCATCCACCACTCGCCGGAAATGATGTAGTTCGCACCCTCGGCGACCATGGTGCCCCACTCCGCGGTCGGCGGCCGCACACCCAGGCCGATGAAAGACAGCCCGGCGGCATTGAGTATCGCCCAGCCCATGTTCAGCGACAGCTGCACCATCATCGGCGGCAGCGTGTTGGGCAGGATTTTCATCAGCAGTATGCGCATTTCCGAATTGCCTGACAGCCGCGCCGCCTGCACGTAGCCGGCATTGCGGCGGATCGACACCTCGGCGCGAGCGACGCGGGCATAAAATGGCAGGTTGATCACCGCCGTGGCGATGACGATGTTCTGGATGGTGTTGCCGGCGGCGGCGACGATGCCCATCGCCAGCACGAACAGCGGGAAGGCCATGATGGTGTCGAGCAGCCGCCCCGAGAGTTTGTCGAACCAGCCGCCCCAGTAGCCGGCACAGGCACCCATCGCCGAACCGGCAAAAAACGACAGCGCCACCGCCGACACCGAGATCAGCAGGTCAAGCCGGGTGGCGACGATGACGCGCGAGAACACGTCGCGGCCGAGCTGGTCGGTGCCGAACCAGTGCTCCCGGCTCGGCGGCTTGAGCGCCTTGTCCGACAGCGAGGCCAGCGGGTCGTGCGGCACCAGCATCGGGCCGAACACTGCGATGACGATCATCAGTGCGAACAGCGCAAACGCGAGGAAGGTCACCGGGTTGGAGGTCATCACGTAGCGGAAATGCGCAAGGTTGCGCGCAAACGCGGAGGGCCGCGGCGCGGCGGCAAGTTGCGGGGTGGCGACGGCGTCAGTCATTTTGCATCACCCTTCGATCCTGACCCGCGGGTCGACCAGCGTGTAAAGCGTGTCGACCACCAGGTTGAGCACCACGAACAATACCGCCATCGACAGCACGAAACCCTGCACAGCGGCGTAGTCCGACACCACCAGCGCCTCGATCGCGAACGAGCCTATGCCCGGCCACGCAAACACTTTTTCGACCAGCACGTTGGCACCCAGCGAAAACGAGAACACCATGCCCAGCGTGGTGATGATCGGCAGCATCGCGTTGCGGAAGGCGTAGACCATCAGCACGCGGCCGCGCGACAGCCCGGCGGCGCGCGCGGTGCGCAGGTATTCGGAAGCCAGCGCCTGCAGCATCGCCGCACGCGTCATCCGCGCCAGCGGCGCCAGCGTGAACAGCGCCAGCGTGGCGCTGGGCAGCAGCAGTTGCTTGAACGCGGACCACGCGGTGGCCCACTCGCGCGCGATCAGGCCGTCGACCACCAGGAAGCCGGTCACCTGCGGCGGCGGGATGTTGAGCATGTCGAGCCGGCCCAGCGGCGCCGGCGCCCAGCCAAGCAGGAAGTACAGCACGTACACCAGCAGCAACCCGGTGAAAAACGTCGGCAGGCTGACGCCGGCGGTGACGATGAAACGGCACAGCTGGTCGATCCAGGTGTCCTGGCGCACCGCGGCGAGCACACCCAGCGGTATCGCAATCGCCACCGACATGAAAAGCGCGAACAGCGTCAGCTCCAGCGAGGCCGGCAGGCGCTTCAGCAGCTCGGTCGCCACCGGCTGCCCGGTGGAAATCGACTGGCCGAGGTTGCCGGTGGCGAGATCCTTCAGGTAGCCCACGAACTGCAGAGGAAGGCTCTGGTCGAGCCCCAGCTTGGCGCGGATCTCGGCGATCGATTCCGGCGTCGCGGACGCCCCGGCAAAGTACGCCGCCGGGTCGCCGGGCAACGCGCGTGTCAGCAGGAAGGTGACCACCACGATCCCGAAGATGGTCGGGATCGCCTGCAGCACGCGCGCGAGGATGATCGACAGGTGGTTCATGCCTGCATCAGGTGATTTTCAGCGAACGCGCATCGACCTGGCGGTGGAACCAGAACTCGTAACCGTCGAGTTTGGGCGCCATCGCGGACTCCAGCGTCGGCTGCCACAGGGGAATGCGCGGCACGTCGTCGAAGGCCTTCTGGATCATCTGTTTGATCTTCGGTTCGTAGGCCGGATCGGATTTCTCCATGTGCAGCGTTTCCTCGACCAGCTTCTTCACCGCGGCATCGTCGTAGTTCGAGGCGTTGAACAGGTTGCCCTTGATGTAAGCCCAGTAGAAGTAATAGTCGGCGGTGTTGAGCCAGCCGCCGAAATTCTCAAGCAGGAACGGCAACTTTTTCTCGACCAGCGCGACGGTGCGCCAGTTCGCACCCGGCACCTTGTCCAGCGTGACCTTGATGCCGATCTTGCCCAGGCTCTCCTGGATCAGCAGCGCAGCGGGTTCGCCCCAGTCGGCTTCGCCGAGGTCAAAGGACAGCGGCACCTCGAAACCTTCTTTGTATTTGGTCTGCGCCAGCAGCGCCTTGGCCTTGGCCAGATCGGTGTTGTAGGGAAACGGCTGCGGCCAGGCGATGTTCGCCACCTTGGGCGACTTGCCGCCCCACATCGGCACGCCGCGGCCATACGCGGCCTGCTTGAAGATCTGCTCGTACGGAATTGCCCAGGCTACGGCCTGGCGCACCTTCTGGTCCTTGAACGGTTCGAAGTTGTAGTTCAGGCAGGCCACATACAGGCAGTTGTCGATCGGCGAGCCGGTGACCTTGACCCTTTTGTTCGTCGCCAGCTCCTGCGCGTCCTTGTTGGGGATCTGGAACGACAGGTGGGCATCGCCGCGTTCGATCAGCGCACGCCGCGTCGCCGTCGCCGGCACTTCGCGGATGATCACGCGCTGCACGCCGGGCAGCGGACCGCCAACCCATTTGTCGTTGCGCACGTAGACCAGTTGCTGGCCGGCGTCCCAGCGCTCGACCTTGAAGGCGCCGCTGCCCGCCGGAGTGCGGTGCAGGTATTCCGCGGCCCACGGATCCTTGGCAGTCGCCTTGGATTTGGCCACTTTCGAGTTGATGATCACCGCCACCGGCACGCCGAGGTTCGGCAGCGACAGCTTCGAGGGTTTCTTGAGGTCGATGCGGAAGGTCTTGGCGTCGACTGCGACGAACTGCGCCGGATCGACGAAACCGCCGGCGCCCATCTGCACTTTCGGAAACCCACCCAGCGCCAGTGCGCGTTCGAACGACCACTTGACGTCTTCGGCGGTGACCGGCGTGCCATCCCAGAACGCGGCATTGGCCTTGATCCTGAAGGTGATCGATTTGCGGTCGGGCGCGATGGTCCAGCTTTCGGCGAGTTCGGGCTCGACCTTGTCGTAATCGTAGGCGAGCGATCCGTCGCCGAGTTTTTTCATGCCGAAGGTGACCAGACGGTCATAGACGTTGACCGCGACCTGGTAACTCGGCCGGTTGGTGCCGGGGCGGTGGATGTCGAGGCTGTTGATGGTATTGCCGATCAGCACCACGGCGGTGTCGCTGGCCGCGGCCCAGGCCGTGTTGGATTTCAGAAACGGCAGCATGGCCGAACCCATGGCGACGGCTCCGGCGGACTTCAGCAATTCACGGCGATTCATGGCGCATTCCTTTCAGGGTGGCTCCGCATATCACGCGGTATACAAGCTGAAATGCAAGACGCGTACCAACAACCGTTGAAACATGGTTTCCGGATTAAAAACAAAGACCTGGATCAGAAACCTGGCAGCGCGGCGCCACCGCAAACGGCACCGCTTTGGGGCAGGCGGCACGTTGCGGGCGCGCCGGCAGTGCATGCGCAGGCTGGCTGCCTGCAATAAAAAAGCCCGCGTCGCGCGGGCTTCGGAGGGCAGGAAAATCGATCAGATCAATGCAGCTGCAGTCCCGCGCATCGTATTCAGCGGTGCTCCTGTCGCCGGCGATGCCTGCTTCCCACGAATAGGCCGCCCGCTCTTCGGGAGCGAACGGTATCTCGATCGCGCTGCCCGGCGGGTAATCGCGATGGTGATGCTCGAGCTGGCGCAGACGCTGCGCTTCGCGCGGATGCACCAGCGCCAGAGGATCGGCTACACCCAGTTCGCGGGCTGCGTGCAGCGGCCAGTTGGGATCGTCCATCAGGCCACGCGCCAGCGCGATGAGGTCGGCATGGCCTTCGCGCAGCAGGGCCTCGGCATGTTGCGCCGTGCTGATCATGCCGACCGCGACGATGGGCATGCCGGTCTCACAGCGAATTTCATACGCATATCCAGCCTGGAAACACGGGCACACGGAGTATCGCAGGCAATCCGCTTCGCCGCCGGGGGACTGCCTTAGGGGCACGTGGATCATGTCGATGCCGGCCATGCGTTTGAACAGTTCCGCCGACAGGTGCGGCGCGGAACCGGCGCCGGGCGTGGCGAAGGTCAACTGGCCCGGTTTCGATTTGGCGAGCGCGATGAGT